>CAZFXD010000127.1:0-13249 GCA_964522795.1 uncultured Myxococcaceae bacterium | reverse complement strand
CGTTCCGCCGCCGGCACCGCCGCCCGCGCTGCCTCCCGAGCTGCCACCGCCGGCCCCGGCCGCGCCACCACCTCCAGCGCCTGAGTCGCCACCGCCGGGCGCTCCCGCGCAGGCGCACACCGCGACGGTTGCCAGCAGGGCCAGGGTCTTCAGGAAGGGAGGGGGCATGGGGCGCCGCATTTCATCACAGCAGTCCGCGCTGCGTCGCCCCACATCCGTGCTAGCAGATGACGCATGCGGCTTTTTGCCATCGGCGACACCCACCTCCCCTCGGCCAGAAACAAGTCGATGGAGATGTTCGGCTGGGTGGACCACCCGCACCGTCTCGGGCGGGCGTGGGACGCGCTGGTGACTCCCGATGACGTGGTGATTGTGGCCGGCGACATCTCCTGGGCCACCAAACCCACCGAAGTGGTCGACGACCTCAAGTGGATTGACGCACGCCCGGGCCGAAAAGTGTTCCTGAAGGGGAACCACGACTACTGGTGGGGCGACTCGAAGAACAAGTTGAACAAGCTGCTGGCGGAGTTCCCTTCCTTCGTGGGCGCGCTCAACAGCACCTCGATTGTGGTGGGCGGCTACGTCATCGCCGGCACCCGGTTGTGGACGGTTCCGGAAGCGCCCGCCATGCCCGGCGGCGAAATGGGAAACGAAGACCAGAACACCGGGTTCGTGGAGCGCGAACAGAAGCGACTGGCCGCCTCAATTGCTGACGCCGAGGCCAAGGTGGCCCAGGCGGCGAAGCCGCTGGTGAAGATCGCGGCCGTGCACTTCCCGCCCATCTACAACAACGGGGTGGCCACGGTGTTTTCGGAGCCGATTGAGAAGTTTGGACCCCAGGTCTGCGTCTACGGCCACTTGCACGGCCCGGGCATCGGCGCGGGGTTCGTGGGCGTTCACGGCGGCGTTCGCTACGTCCTCGCCTCATGCGACGCGGCCGGGTTCTCCCCGGTCTTGCTCCACGAAGGGTGACGCGGTCCTGCGCGTCTCAGCGTCTCAGCCTGACGGCGGCGCTCGACCAAGTTTCCCTCCTCTGGTAGCCAACCGCTTTGTGAAACGCTCGGTGCTGATCAGCCTCTGGTTCCTGGCCGCGTGCTCGAAGGGCGCGGCGACGGCCTCGGTCGACTTCTCGCACCGCAGCACGGCGCCCGGCACGCCGGTCGCGACCTTCAACGGCCAACACATCACCGACGCCGAGCTGTCGCAGCGCTTCGCTGAAATGAGCCCTTATGCCCGCGCGCGCTACCAGACGGTCGACCAGCGCCGCGAATACCTCGACGGCCTGGTGCGCTTCGAGTTGCTCGCGACCGAGGCCGTGCGACAGGGGCTGGCCAATGAGCCCGACATCGTCGAGCAGACCAAGCGGCTGATGGTTCAGGCGCTCCTGAAGAAGGAACTCGACGAGAAGTCCGCCTCCATTCCCGAAGCCGACATCGCCGCGTACTACCAGGCCCACCAGAGCGATTACGTGAAGCCGGGCATGACGCGGCTGGCCCACATCTTCGTGTCCAAAGCGAAGCGGTCGGCCGCGGACGAAGCGCTGAAGAAAGCGGTCGCTCTCAAGCCGCACGACGTGGCCGGCTTCACCCAACTGGTGAGCGAGTACTCCGAAGACGAGCGCACGAAGTTGATTGAAGGCGACCTCCGGTTTCTTTCTGACGCCGAGCTGGCGGCCCAGTTCGGTCAGCCGATGGTGGAAGCGGCCGGGGCGCTCAAGGTGGTGGGCGACATTCACCCGGCGCTGATTGAGACAGAACAGGGCTTTCACATCATCTCGCTCCGCGGGCGCCAGGTCCCGTTGAACCTGAGCCAGGCCGACGCCACCCCATCAATTCAACAGAAGCTGGCCCAGGACCGGAAGATGGACCGCTACCGCGAGCTGTTGAAACGGCTCCGCGAAGCCGGCGGCGTGAAGTTCGACGAAGCCAGACTCGCGGCCATCAGCATCGACGTGAAGGCGCCTTCCGCGGAGCCCAAAGGTCCGCCCCCGGGTTTCATTCCCCCACCCAGCGATGCCAGGGAGCGGTGACCGTGCGACTTCGCGTCTTCACGCTCGCGCTCCTCTCGCTGGCCTGCGCCAAGAAGGCCGAGGCGCCTGACCCGCTGGTGGTGGCCGTGGTGAACGGCGAAATCATCGCCCGGCGGGACTTCGAGCTAGAGCTCTCGCGCGAACTCTCCTCGCTCGATTCGAATCCCCAGCTCACCCCCGAACAGCTGGGGCCGTACAAGACGGCGCTGCTGGACACGATCATCGAGCGCACCTTGTTGCTTCAGGCGGCGCGCACCGCCAACGTGGCGGCGACACCCGAAGAGGTCGACCGCCGCGTTCTGGCCATGGCCTCGGAGTACCCGGCCGAGTCGTTCGACACGGCGCTCGAGGAAGGGCGCATGTCGCGAACAGAGCTCACGCGCCGCACACGAGAGCAGTTGGTGATTGAGAAGCTGTTCGCGCAGGAAGTGAACAACCGGCTGGCGGTGAACGAAGAATCGGTCCGTCAGTACTTCGACGAGCACCCCGAGGAGTTTTCAGAGCCCGAGCAGGTGCGGGTGTCTCAAATCGTGGTGGCCGGAATGGAAGACGCGAAGAAGATTCAGTCCCAGCTCTACCAGGGCAAGAAGTTCCCTGACCTCGCCCGGCGATTCTCGATTTCTCCCGACGCCCGCGTGGGCGGCGACCTGGGGTTCTTCCCCCGGGGCGTGATGCCGGCCGCCTTCGACGACGCGGTCTTCCGCCTCGGCGTGGGGCAGGTGTCGGAAGTCGTCACCAGTGAGTACGGCTATCACCTGTTCCGGTTGGCCGAGAAGCGGCCCGCCCGGAAGAAGGAGCTGGCCGACGTTCGCGCCAAGATTGAAGAAAAACTCGTTGAACGCCTTCGCGCCCGCGACCAGAAGAAGTACATCGAGCGCCTGAAATCGACGGCCACCATCATCGTTAACCAACCCACGCTCCTCGCCGTCAACGTGAAGCCTCAGATGCCCAAACGAGCTGAACCATGAACGTCCGAATTCTCCTCGCGGTGCTGGTGCTGGTCGCTCCGGTGGCTCACGCCGAGTTGGTCGACCGGGTGGCGGCCGTCGTCAATCGCGACATCGTGACGCTCTCCGAGGTGGAAGCCCGGGCCGCGCCGGAGTTGATGAAGGCCCGCGCCGAGAACGACCCGCAGAAGCGCACCGCCGCGCGCAGCGAAGCCATCAAGCGCGCGCTGTGGGTGCTCATCGGCGAGAAGCTGATGGAGGGTCAGCAGAAGGAACTGAACATCGACGTGACCGACGCCGAGGTGGACTACGGCATCGACGACGTGAAGAAGCGCAACAACCTCGACGGCGAGCAGTTTGAACAGCTGCTGATGGGCGAGGGCTACACCATGTCCAGCTACAAGGCCTTCATGAAGAAGCAGCTGGCGCGATTGAAGCTGATCAACCTCAAGGTTCGAAGCAAGGTGAAGGTGAGCGACGAGGACCTGAAGGCCGAGTACGCCAAGATGGCCCGGTTGGACTCGGAAGACGCCGAGATTCACGCGCGCCACATTCTGGTCAACGTCGCCGCCAAGGCGGCCCCGGCGGAGGTGGAAGCGGCGCGCAAGAAGGCCGAAGGCATCGTGGCCGAGGCGCGAAAGCCCGGCGTGGTGTTCGCTGAGCTGGCGAAGAAGAAGAGCGAAGGCTCGTCGGCGGGCGACGGCGGCGACTTGTCCTGGTTCCGCCGAGGCGTGATGGTGGGTGAGTTTGAGCGGGTCGCCTTCTCGTTGCCGGTGGGTGGCATCTCAGACCCGGTGCGAACGCGGTTTGGCTGGCATGTAATCAAGGTCGAGGAGCGCCGAACCGTGGCGCCGAAACCGTTCGACGAGGTGAAGGACGTGCTTCGCGAGCGCCTGCAGCAATCTCAGCTGGAGCGCTACACCGAGCAGTACGTGCAGGAGCTCCGCGCCCAGGCCGTCGTCGAGGAAAAAATCTGAAACCGGTTGTCGCGATCTCCGCGGGAGATCCGTCTGGGGTGGGGCCCTTCGTCACCGCCAAGGCGCTCAGGGACGCGCGCGTGCGACGGTCGATTCGGGCCATCGTGTTTGGTGACGCCTCTTTGGCGCCGACGCTCCGGGGGCTGCCCCACGTTGAGCTCCGCGCCGTCTCCGACCTGCCCCGTGCCTCGCGCGTCCCCGGTCGGCCCTCACGACTGGGGGGCCGGGCCCAGCTGGCGTACGTGAACGCGGCCCTCGACGCGGCCCGGCTGGGCGAAGCGCAGGCGCTCTGCACCGCGCCCGTGTCCAAAGCCGCCATCGCCCAGTCGGGCACCCCCTTCGTTGGGCACACCGAGCACCTGGCCCGCGCGTTCGGCTGCGAGGTGATGATGTTGATGGCGGGGCCCCGGCTCAACGTGGCGCTCTTCTCCAATCACGTCTCCCTTCGGTCGCTCCCGCGCCTGGTGACGCGACGCGCGGTGGCTCGAAAACTCCAGTTTCTGTCCCGGGCGTGGGAGCGGCTGCACGGTCGTGCCCCCCGCATCGCCGTCTGTGGGCTGAACCCACACGCCGGTGACGACGGACTGCTCGGCGCTGAAGAGCACCGCGCCATCGCCCCCGGCATCGCGACGGCGCGCCGCCTCGGGGTGAAGGCGGAAGGTCCCTTCGCCGCCGACGGGCTGTTCGCGAAGTACGCCACCCGCGCCCCTTATGACGTGGTGTTGGCCATGTTTCACGATCAGGGCCTCGTGGCGGCCAAGGCGCTGGATTTCGAGCGAACGGTCAACGTCACACTGGGGCTCCCGGTGCCGCGAACGTCGCCTGATCACGGCGTGGCCTACGACATCGCCCCCCTTCGCACCGCCTCGGCTGAACCCATGGTTCAAGCCTTGATGAAAGCTGGGGAATACGCGCGACGCTCAAAGGGTTGAAAAAGGTCCGCCAAGGCAGCAAGTATGGGGCTTCGCATCTCAACCTCTCTGGAGACACTGATGAAAAACGCATTTCTGGCAGCGGCAGTCTTTTCCCTGGTCGGCGCTTCGGGCGCGATGGCGTGCGAAGGCGAAGGCCACGCGGAGGCCGCGCCCCTCAAGACCGTCACCCTGAAGCAGTTCGCCCAGCTGCAGAAGGCTGGCACGGTCAAGCCGGTCGACGCCAACGGCGCCAAGACGCGCAGCGAGAACGGCGTGGTGCCCGGTGCGATTCTCCTCACCTCCGCCACCCAGTACGAGCCGACCAAGGAACTTCCGGCGCAGAAGGACACGCAGCTCGTCTTCTACTGCGCGGGCGCGAAGTGCAACGCGTCTCACCAGGCGGCTGAGAAGGCTATCTCCGCGGGCTACACCAACGTGGCGGTGTTCCCCGACGGCATCAAGGCCTGGAAGGCCGCTGGCCAGAAGACCGCGACGCCGCCGAACAGCTGATTCCGAGCTTCTCGGCCGTTGTCCACCGACGCCGGTGAGTTCAACGCGTGGCTGCAAGCGCGCGACTGAATTCATCGGCGTCGTTGCGTTTGACGCACACCCACGTCCACTCCAGCGGAGCGCACACCTCGCCGCGCGCGTGCAGGGCCTCCGCGATTTCCGGCGTCACCACGTAGAGCGTGTCGGCGTCGAGGGCGCCGCTTCGCACCCGTTGCTCCTGCGCCGCACACGACTCCTTCATCCCCTGCGGGTGCCGCGCTACGTACCCCGAGTTGAAGGTCAGACGATGGCGATAGGCGTAGTACTGCAGGCTGATGACCTCGGCGTTGCGGTAGCCCCATGGGCCCACGCAGGCCTCGTAGATTTCCGCCGGAATCACCTCCAGGTGTCGGAAGTGCGGCGTCAGCAGCTCCCACGTGGGGTGTCGGAACCGGTGCAGCATGGTCGGCTGCAATCGGGCCTGGGTGGGTCCCGGGTTCAGCTCGGCGGCCTGCGCCACTGCGCACAAGGTCGCCAGCGCCCCGGCCACCACCGCGCGACGTGCCCACACGCGCGTCAGCAACACCAGCGCCCCCAGCGAGACGACGTAGAACAGCGGCCAGACGAATCGCCCCGAGCTGCGAAAGGGTGCCACGTACGGCGTGAGTGACGCGGTGGCGGACCTCAGGTCGAGCACCGTCTGCCCCCGCATGGTCACCACGTTGGAGCAGGCGAACACGAACATGCCCACCGCGATGACGAGCAACGGCGCGGCGCGACGCCACGGCAGCTCGCGCGTGTCCCGGAACTTCACCACCGCGCTCACCCCCGCCACGCCGAGCGCCAACAAGCCCCCCAACCCCAGAAAGGCGTACCCCTCGTACTGTTGGTGACCACGCGGCGCCGGCGAGAAGAAGCGGGAAAACCGGTCAGGGCTGAAGAAGGTCAGGGGGTCGGCCGAGAAGGCCCCGAAGCCATCCTGCCCTGAGATGACGCCGCTCCCCACGTAGCCGAACAGCCACGACACCCCGGCCGCCACGGAGACGATGGCTGCGCCGAGGGGAACGACCCACCACCGACGGAACACAGCCTCCACCAGCGTCACGCGCAGCACCAACGCCAGGGCCAGCGCGGTCGTCATGCCTGCCAGGTACGGGTGCACCGCGCAGGTGATGGCTACGAGCACCGCCGCCAGAACGAGCGCGCGCCGGGCCTGGGCGGCGTCGCCCAGCGGTCGCAGGTTCAGCCCCACGAGGAGAATCAAGGGGAGATGGAAACAGAGGGCCGGGTGCCCGACGCGTTCGAGAAAGATGGGAGAGAGCGCGAGCAGCGCCCCACCGGCGGCTTGAACCCACGGCGTCGCGCCACACCACCGAAGGGCCAGGGCGGCGCCACCACCGTTGGCCATGAAACAGAACAACAGCCACAGCCCGATGAACTGAAAGTCGACGGGCAGCAGCGATGCCAACGGCCGCAGCAGCACACAGAGCAGCGGAATGGAGTCCGTCATTCCCACCGTGGTGCCCAGCGGCGACAGGAGCCCCTCCAGGCGCCCCAGCGGAAGCTGCAGCGACTCATTGCGGAACGTCAGAAACCCCATGGCGTGGGTGGACCAGTCGGCCGCCACCACCGGCTCCAGGTGCGTGGGGTTGACCAGGACGCCCAGCGACGTCGCAGAGAACCACGCCGCCCCCACCGCCGCGGCGACAGCGAGCGGCCAGGCGCTGCGAACCGCGGTCCAGCGAACATGGGTCTTGGGCGAAGGAGCGTCGGCCACGAAGCGCGCGAGGTTGTGCCGCGCCTCGAAGAGCGTCAAGCGATGCTTCAGCTCACCACGGTGAGGGTAATCTCAGCGATTTCGGACTGGGGGCCGATGCGAAACGGCGGGCCCCAGTACCCGGTGCCGCGATGCGTGTACACGTCCACGCCCCAGAGCTTCTTCAGGCCCGACACCACCGGCTGCTGCAGCTTGACGAAGAAGTTGAACGGGAAGATCTGCCCGCCGTGCGTGTGCCCCGACAGCTGGAGCGCCACCCCCGCTGACGCCGCGGCCCGGGCAAACCGCGGCTGGTGCGCGAGGAGAATCCGGGGAACATCACCGGGCGCGCCGGCGAAGGCGCGCGTCGCGTCGGGGACGTGCGCCTCGTCAAAGTTCCGGCCTTCGAGGTCCGGCACGCCGCCGAGGGTCAAGCGACCCTCTCCGCGCTTGAGGACGCGATGCGTGTTGTGCAGCACGTCGAGCCCCAGCTCCGCCACGTGCGCCGACCACGCTTCGCCCCCGTGGTAGTACTCGTGGTTTCCGGTGACGAAGTAGACGCCCATGGGCGCCCTGAGGCCCGCCAGAGGTGCCACGTCGTCTCGCAAACGCGCGACGGAGCCGTCCACCAGGTCCCCCGTCACCGCGATGATGTCGGCGCCCAGCGCGTTCACCTTCTCGACCAGCCGCGACAGGTACGCGCCGTTCAACGTCTCGCCGATGTGGATGTCGCTGATCTGCGCGATGCGCAGGCCGTTGAGGTCCCGGTGCAGCTGCGGAATGGCGATGGAGACCTTCGACACCTGCGCCAGGCGACGGGCGGAGTAGAAGCCCCACACCAAGACCGGCCCAGCCACCGCGGCGATGATGACCGCGCGGACCTGTGGCCAGTTCTCCGGCGTGGCCTGCGCCGCGCGTAAGGCCAGGGTCACCAACTCCATCGTCGGCACCAACACCACCAGCACGGCGAACGCGCCCATCCACAAGAAGCCGACCCACTGGAACACGCGGGCCAGCGGCCTCGGGAACGCGCGCTGCCCAATGAAGCCGAGAATGATGCAGGCGAAGCACGACCAGAGGGCCGCCACCAGGCCGGTGCGGAGCGGACCATCGACGCCGGAATCTCCAATCAGCCGCACCTCGAGGTACAGGTGGAGCCCGACGATGAGACCGATGAAAACGGTAAAGAAGGCGAGACCGCGCACGAAGAGCAGAATCGGAATGCGCGAGAACGATGGGCCGTGGTTGGCGGCCTTGGCCGGGGGGGGAGCGTCGGGCATTGGGCCCACCATAACGACCGCGCGGGGCCTGCGCAGCCAAACCGCACCGCGCCGCTCGTCGTTTTCTTGAAGTGACATTCTTCGCTTCGGCCCGGAGCGCGGTACTTTCCTTCACACTCACTTTTCACGAGGGCTTCGTTGTCAGACTCTGAACTGTTTCGCGCCTGCGCCCGCCTGTTCATGATCGGCTTCGACGGGGTGACGCCACCGAAGACGCTCCGCCGTCTGATGAACCAGAACGTGTTCGGGGCCATCTTGTTCTCCCGAAACATCGAGGACGAGTCCCAGGTGCGTTCGCTCATCGCCACCCTGAAGACGGCCGCTCGACGCCCCTTCATGATGGCGGTTGATCAGGAAGGAGGGCGCGTGGCGCGGCTGCGGGGCGGGCGCTTCACCGCGCTCCCGCCCATGCGCACCATCGCCGAGCAGAACTCTCCCGGGCTCTGTGAAACCGTGGGCGCGCTCCTGGCCTGGGAGCTCCGCGCCGTGGGCTTCGACTGGGACTTCGCGCCGGTCCTCGACGTCGACACCAACCCTAAGAACCCCGTCATCGGCGATCGCGCGTTCTCGCGAAAACCGGAACGCGTGGCGGAGCTGGGCCTGGCGCTCGCCCGAGGACTGGAGGCGCACGGGGTGGCATCCTGCGCCAAGCATTTTCCCGGCCACGGAGACACCTCGACCGACTCGCACCTGGCCCTTCCCTCGCTCGCCTTCGGGAACGGGCGACTGGAGCGCGTCGAACTCCACCCCTTCAAGGCCTACAGCGCGGCGAGGCTGGCCTCAGTGATGACGGCCCACGTCATCTACCGCGCGCTGGACAAGAAGCGCCCCGCCACCATGAGCCCCGCGGCGCTCCACGGGCTGCTCAAGACCCGGCTCGACTTCCGCGGCGTGGTGGTGAGCGACGACCTGGAGATGAAGGCGATCGCCGACCACTTCTCGGTCGAGCGGGCCGCCGTCGAAGGCGTGTTGGCGGGCGTCGACCTGTTTCTCGTCTGTCGTCACCCCGACGTGCAGGCCGCCGCCATCGAAGCCGTGTATCGAGCGGTGAAGCGCGGGCACATCCCTCGCGCGCGCCTGGCCGACGCGCACGCCCGGTTGGCGGCGCTCGAAGGCCGATTTTCCCACGGGGCTCGACAGCTGGGCGCCCCGCTGCGGAGCGCGGGCCATCGCCGGCTGGTGGCGAAGGTCAGGGCGGCGTTTGATGGGCCGCGCGCGCTGGGCGTCGACCCCACCGAGCGCACCGTCGCCGCGAATCACTCACGAAGGTGAGTTGAGGGCCGCAGGCTCGACGTTGGCTTGAACGGCTGGAATTCGAATGCTGAACACGGTGCCTCGCGGCGCATGCGCGCGCGCACTCACGTCACCGCCGTGCGCCTCGACGATGCGCTTCACCACCGCCAGGCCCAGCCCGGTCCCGAACGCCTTGGTGGTGAAGAACGGCTCGAACAACCGCGCCGCCGCCGCGGGCGAAATTCCCGGACCATCGTCGTGCACCTCGATGACCAGGCGTTCGGACGTTCGCAACGCTTCAACAAAGACCCGCACCGTCACCTGCCCGCCTTTGGGGACCGCCTGAATGGCATTCACGACGAGGTTGATGATGGCCTGGCCCATCAGTCGGGCGTCGAGCGAGAGCGCGGGGATTTCATGCGGAAACTCAGTGACGATTTTGACGTTCTGAGACTCGACAGACCTCGTCGCCGCGTCGACCGCCCGCGCCACCATCGTCTCGACGGGGACGGGCTTTCGTTCGGCGGTGTAGGGCCGCGCGAAGTCGAGGAGGTCGCCCACGATGCGATTGAGGCGCCCGGCCTCCTCTTCGATGATCAGCAGCATGGAGAAGGTGTCGGCGTCATGCGGCGCGGTGCGCTTGAGCGCCGTGAGCGCATTGAAGATGACCCCCAGGGGGTTCCGGACCTCATGGGCCATGATGGCCGACAGCTCGCCCAGGGCCGCCAGGCGCTCGTGCTTCACCAGTTCGGTCTGCGCGGTGCGGAGCGCCTCGTAGTTCTTCCGCAGGTCGGCGAGCAGTTGCACGCGCTCGACCAGGTCGGCCACGTGCGCGGCGACGCTCTCCAGCAGTCGAACATCGTCGTCGGTGAACGCCTCGTCGGCCTTGCGGCCCAGGGCGAACGTGCCCAACAGCAGGCCCTTGGTCACCAGCGGCGCGGCCATGGTGTGCGCGATGCCCATCGCCTCGTTCATGGCTCGAGTCTGCGGCGGCAAGTCGCTCGCCCGAAAGCGCTGCACCGCCATCGCCGTGGCGGCGCGGCCGACCGCGGTCTGATCATCAATGGGCACCCGGTGCCGCTGCGGGACAAATGGCGCAAACTCGCTTCCGGAGCGCACGCGAGCGCCGCTCATCAGCAGGTGGTCCTCTTCCACCAGGTGAATGGTGGCGATGTCGGCCGGAAACGCGTCCAGCATTCGACCCAACAACTCTGACACCAGAGGGTTCAATTCACGCGCTTCACTGCCCGCCCGGGTGAGGCTGAAGAGGAGCTCGAGCTGGCGCAACCGGCGCGTGGTCTGGTGCGACAGGGACGCGCGGTTCAACTGACCAGACACCTGGGCACCCAGGATTTCCGCCGTCCGCAGGGTGTCAGCGGAGAACGGGGTCGGTGTGCGGCGCCCCAGGGTGAGCGCCCCGGCCGGGGCGGAATCATTGCGCAGGGGAACTACGGCGACTTCCCGAATGGCCAATCGTTCGAGCTCGCGGGAGAACACCGGAACGCGACTGGCTGAGATGGCGACGGCGCTGGAATCAAACCCGAGCGTGGTCTGCGGAGCGAACCTTCGAATCGACTCGGGGGGTTCACCGGGAACGCCGAACGGGCGGCCCTGCAGGACGAACTGTTTGCTCTCCGCATCCCACGAGTGCAGCGTGGCCACGTCAGACTGCGTCGCCTGTGCCACCACTTCAATCAGGGCCGTGGCCATGTCGTTGAGGTTGGCGAGCAGCGGCTGCGTGGAGAGGCGGAAGATGGCCTCCAGTTCGGCGTTCCGTTGCTCGAGGCGGGCCATGCTCTCCGCCATCGAGATGGCTGGCCCGAGCTGGGCCGCCAACCAATGAAGGGGCGCCACATGTTCCGGTGTCAGCCAGGTGCCCGTCGCGACGGCGGCGCCCCAAGGCTTCCCGGCGACGACCAGCGGCGAGGCCACGCCAGGGAGCGCAGCCGCGGGGGTGGCAGGCTGGGCCGAACCGCTGGCTGCCCACAGCCCCCGGGCGATGGCCGCGGCATCGGCGTAGAAGTGAGACTTCCTCTCTCCGGCCGCCCGTCGCACGAGGGACTCCGGGGGTACCTTCATGCGCGAGCCGAGGAACGACTTGCCAAAGAACGACGCGGCCATCCGCGACGTCGTCGGACTCAGGTACTGAATGACGATCATCTCATCGTCGAGACTCATCACCGACAGATTGAGACCGATTTGCTCCAACACCCGCCCCGCGACGTCGAGCACGCCTTCGGTGGTACGCGCGGCCGACAGCTGCGCCGACACCTCGGCCAGACGTTCGAACAGCGCGTCAACGCCCAGCCGAAGCGGAGTCACAGAGTCGGACATCAGCGCTGCGCTTTCAGAAGCTCGCTTCGAGGCCCACGGTCAGCGCCGTGTCTGCCTGCTTCTTGCCTGGCGCCGGCAAGGTGTCTTCCGTCACCAGGAAGGCGACATTCACCGCCAACGCTTCGGTCAAGCGCGCCGAGAGCTTGGTGTTGCTGTTGATCAACGCACGAAACGAGCCGAGGAAGTTGAGAATGGTTTCCGCTTCTTCTGAGAAGCGAATCGCCTTGTTGAACGCGTACCGGAACACGAGCCCGATGCGAGGCGCCACGATGTCCGCCGTCGGGAGTCCCATCGGCGTCGGGTAGTACTGGTACCGACTCTCGTGCGAGTACCGAAACGCGAGGTCGAACTTGAGGAACATCTTCTCCAGGTCCTCGACCTTCTCGTTGAGCACCGTGAACCCGGCGCCCGCTTCACCCGTCGCCCGGTACTCCATGCTCTTCACGTGATCAGTTTCAGCCGCGCCGGCGATGAAGAGCGAAATCCAATCGGTCAGGTCTCGCTCGCCCTTGAGCGACAGGCCGGCACGAAGCGCCACGACTTCGGGCGAGGCCGACGCCGTAGGCTGCGACTGGCCGTAGGCGGCGTTGGCGCGGATTCCAATGCCCCACCCCGACCACTTCTTGTCCGCCCCGACGTTGGTGGTGAGGGTGACGGCGTTGGCGTTGCCGGTGAGGGCGATGAGGCCAAAGCCGACGTTCCCCTTCCAGGGATCAACCGGTGGCGGCGGGGGCGGCGGTGGCGGCGTCACCGCGTCGGCCGCGGGCTTCGCGGTCTCGGCGGCGGGAACCGTTTCAGCCGCGGGCGGCGTCGAAGGCGTCGCTTGTCCAAGCAATGCGGCAACAGCCAGAGCGGTCAAGATCATGGTGGTCTCCGATTGATGCGGGTCGCTTCCTGCTTCCCTATTGGGTCGCCGCCTACGTAGCATCAGGGCTGAAGGATTTGACGTTTTTCGAGGAGGCCGTCGTGGACGCACTTCGCATTGTGGTGGCTGGCATCGCAGGCCTCTTGTCACTCGGCGCCATCGGCGTCGGCCTGGGCTCGCTGGGGGCAAGCGCGGCTCCGGTCGAGCGCCCCGTGCCTGCGGTTGCCATGCGAGAGATGCAGCTCGTGGCTGCCGGAGGCGCCCCCGTGGCCCCCGCGCCGACTCCGTCGCCCGCACCAGAACCTGTCGCGGCCAAGGCCCCACCGCCCCCGGCGCCTGAGCCGGTCGCTGCGAAAACCCCGCCGCCTCCTGTGCCGGAGCCCGTCGCCGCGAAGCTGCCTCCGCCCGCGCCGGAACCGGTGGCC
>CAZFXD010000126.1:1852-13262 GCA_964522795.1 uncultured Myxococcaceae bacterium | reverse complement strand
CGTCGTGGCGAACACCGGGAAGTCGTCAGCGATTCCGCCGAGGGTGATGCACAGCAGGTTGCCGTTCAGGACCCCCTCCGGTCCGTCTAGCACCGCGGTGGTCTTGATTGACGCGGCGTCCGAGCCGGCGCCCGGTTCGGTGAGGCAGAAGGCCGCGATCAGCTCCCCGGTTGAGAGCTTGGGCATGTAACGCTGCTTTTGCGCGTCGGTCCCGAACAACAGCAGGCCGCGCATGCCGATGGAGGAGTGCGCACCGACCGTCACCGCCACGGACCCGTCGTACTTGGAGATCTCCTGCAGCGTTCGCGAATAGGCCGTGGCGGACATGCCCAGCCCGCCGAACTCCTCCGGGATGACCAGCCCGAACAACCCGAACTGTTTCAGCTCGTCGACGAAGCCGGGCGGGAACTCGCCGGCCCGGTCCCACTTTCGGAACTCCTTCTCTTTCGGCTTGAGCAGCTGCTCAATGGAGCCGATGACGTTCTTGAGCAACTCGACGTCGGCTGGCCTGGTCTTCGGGTAGGGGAGGATGAGGTCTTCTTCGATGTTCCCAAAACACAGGGACGCCATGAAGCTGATGCTCTTCTTGTCTTTCATCGTTCACTCCCGGGTTGAGACGCGCAGTGTGCTCCCGGCGCGCCAGGAACGACACACCTTTCAATGTGTGGAGGGCGCCAGTCGTTCGCGCAACTTATTCCGCGCATCGAAGTAGCTTTGAAGCGGAACGCGGCCCGCCCGCGCGTCGGCGCGCAGGCGCTCCAACGCGTCGCGGTCGCTCGCGAACGAGGTCGGGTCCGTGGTTGTGGGCAGGGCGTGGGCGGCGTCGTGCCAGTTGAGCCGCACGCCATTCTCGTCAACCCACCAGGTGGCTCCGGCGACCAGGAGTGGCAGGGCGCAGGCTGCGGCCACGACCCAGGTCGCGCGCGGCGCGGGCCCGGAGCGGGTGGAGCGAGCCAGGGGCGGAACGCGAGGACCGAGGAATGCGATCGCCGCGGCGAAGACCAGCCCGCCCGCCGCCAGGCCCGCGAGCACCAGCGCGGGTGAGGGCGGCTCGTCGTCGCCCGCGAGGAAGAACAGCCCGACCGACACCGCGTTGTTGGCCAGGTGGGCGCCAACGCCCGTCCACAGCGACTGCGTGCGCAGGAAAAGCACGCCGAACAAGAGGCCCAGCTCGGCGCGCGCCAGAAACCCCACCACGTCGAGGTGAAAGGCGCTGAAGACGACCGCGGCGACGGCGATCGCCACCTGGGGAGAGAACACCGCTCCGAGCGAGCGCTGCACCACGCCCCGGAACATGAACTCCTCGCACACGGGCGCCGCCAGCGAGACCGAGAGCACGAACACCCCCAGTTCGACGCCGTGGAGTGAGTGCAGCATCGCGCTGGCGTCGACGCTCGGTCGCCACGCAGTGGGCAGCAGGTGCTGTGCCGCGAAATGCAGGGGGAACACGGCCATCCACATGTTGGCGGTGCCCAGAATGAACCCGTAGCCCAGGTGGCGGAGCGAGAAGGGCGCCGCGCGCACGAACTCCAGTGGAGCCTGGCGGCGTTGCAGCAGCAGCGCCATGGGGAGACCAAGGAAGATGACCAGCTCATTCACCAAAGAGCCGACGGCCGTGTTGAAGAGTGACAGCGTCAACCCCACCGTCACAAATGCGAGGAACGCCACCACCACGGTTCGAACGGCGAGTGAGATCGCGTCGGCGGGTGCCACGTCGCGCGGTAGTGCTTCGTCGTCCATTCCCAAGGGGCAGTCGTTATACTGCGGCGCTTCGAAAGGAAGGTCGATGTCGAGCGCGCCGTTGCCCCCCATGACGCAGGCTGCCACTTCGTTTCGAAGGTTCTTCGGAGAACTCCGCGAGGTCTTCTACGAGCGCGACGCGCTCTTCACCCAGATTGAGCTGGCGCTCCTCTGCAAAGAGCACGTGCTGGTCACGGGCCCGCCGGGAACCGCCAAGAGCGCCATCGCCGCCGCCGTGCTGGGGCGCATCGTCGACGACGCCACCAACAAGCCGTCGCTGTTCTCGAAGCAGATCGCCGAGAACACGGTCCAGGCCGACCTGATCGGACCGGTCGATTTCAAGGTGCTCACCGAGACGGGTCGCACGGAGCACCTCACCGATGAAGGCATGCTGGGCGCGACTCACGCGTTCCTCGATGAGGTGTTCGACGGGCGCGACATGCTCCTGCGGTCCATCTTGAACGTCTTGCACGAGCGCGAGCTGAAGCACGGCCATCGGGTGACCGCCGGAAAGTGCGAATGCTGCATCATGACCACCAACCGGTACCTCTCCGAGGTGCTGCAGAGATCCCCAGAGACGTTGCTGGCGTTCGCCGACCGCATCTCCTTCGTCTGCTTCACCCCCAAGGCGTTCGCGCGCCCGGGAAGCCGTGCGGACATGCTGGCGCGCGCCGTCCACGGCCAGCGCCCGCGCCTCTCCTCGCGCTTGACCTTGCGCGAGCTCGACGCGCTCCAGGACACCACCGCTCGGGTGGAAGTTCCGGGCGCTATGGCTGAAGCGCTGGAGCTGCTCGCCACCACGCTCGAGCAGCGATTGCTGGCGCAGGTCTCGCGCATGCCTGACTACGTGCCGACCAAGTACTTCTCGCACCGGTCGATGGTGAAAGCCCTGTGGACCTTGAAGGCGGCCGTGGTTCGCGATCGCGTCCTCCACCGCCCGGACCGGCCGTTGGTGGCCGAGCCCCGCGACTTCGACGGCCTGCGCTACTTCTTCTTGCTGGGCGGCCCCAGCGGCGCTGACCTCGACGGGCTGATTAAGACGGCCGCTGACCCGCGCGAACGCGCCCAGTTGGAGATTATTCGCGCCGAGCAGGCCGCCTTCGCGGCGTGCCTTGAGGAGCTGGGCAAGAAGGTCACCGGCGGCGATGCGCGCGAGCTCGCCGAGTCCAACATCGGCGCCGACATGTCCGCGGCTGAAGCGCTGACCAACGCGTGGGATGCGGCGGCGGCGAGCCGGCTGGCGCAGACGCTCCGCAAGAAGCTGGTGCCCGGCCCGCGCTACCCCAGGACCCGGCAGAGCCTGGCCCAGATCTCCTCGCGCCTGGTGGCGGCGACCGAGCAGGCCCTGAGCGCCCCGGTGCCTGATGCGCCCGACGCCTGGTTCGCCAACGTGAGCGCGACCCACGCGGTGATCGAACTGCTGCGCTCGGTGCCGGAATTGCAGAGCCAGCGGGGGCGGCTGGAGAACGGCGCGCTCGCGTATGGGCGCTCGCTGCTGTCCTTCATTCCCAGCGCGGCGGAGGCGATCGAGTACGACACCCAGACCGACTTCAAAGCCATCGCCAGCACCGCCGGGCACGCCGGTGAAGCGCTGACCCGGGTTGCGGAGATGTTTGACACGTTGTCCGAGGGCGTCGCGGGAGCCGCGGTGGCCAAAGAGCGCGTGGCCGTGGCCCGCGCCACGACCGCGGAGGCGCTTAAGACCGCTGCGGCGCGCCTGGTCAAACGGCGCGCGGTCCGCTCGGTGGCTGAGGCCGACGTGCTGGGGGCCTCACTGCAAGCCGTGGAAGACGCGCTGGTGGCGCTCGACCCGGCCATGCGCGGGTTGAAGACCGCGCTCCTCACGCCCTCTGCCGCGGGAATCGCGGTCAGCACCTTGACCGCGATGGACGTGCGGCGGGTGGCCGATGTGGTGGAGACCTTGAAGGCGCTGGTGGACGGGTTCGCCCGCCACGGCGTCAGCCTCAGCGGCGCGTGGGACGGAGTGGCGCCGAAGATCGTGGCGCAGTTGATGCCGCTGCTCGACGCGGCCGCGCGCCGCGCGGACATCGGGGTGCCATCGGCCGCCGACGCACAGTCGGGCCGCGCCTACCAGGCCTACAAGACGGCGGTGAAAGGGCAGGGCATCGACGGCGAGTGGACGTCGCTCGCCAACCTCGACGCCATGCTGCACCCCGCCGGCACGGCCCCGAACGCGGTGGTGCCTGCGGAACTCCGGGAAAAAGCGCGCCTGACTGAACTTCTGGGGTTGAAGGCGCGAGTGGCCTACCTGACCGAGTGGCTGAACCTGTTGCTCAAGAGCCTGCCGCCCAACGAGTCGCTCGACGCGCGCCGGGCCGAAACCGCCTTCGAGCAGTTGCTGCGGAGCCGCTTCCCTGCGCTCACCGTGCGGGAAGGAGAATTTCTGCGCCTCGTCGAAGCGGCCGACGCGCTGAGCGCCGAGCACGGCGCCGCGGGTGTCCAGGCCGGGGCGCTGGCCAGCGCGGTGAGAACCCTCTCGGAGACGTTTGCCGCCTACTCCCGTCGCGTTCTCGACGTTCGCGCGGGGCGGTAGCCGGTGGACAGCGCGACGCTCCTCGCGCTTCGAAAGCGGCTGGACGCCGTGGCCGCCCGCGTGGCGCCCGCTGAGGCGATCGTAGACGACGGGCGAGCCTCGGCGCCGGACCTCTCGGCCCTGCGCGCGCTTGATCGTGAACTCTCGCGCGCGGGGGTGATGACCCGCGCCGATGCGAGACTGTTGGCGTCGTTGTCGAAGACCAAACGCCGGGTGGGAGCGCTGGCCGCGGGCCTCGAGCAGCAGGCCGCCTGCGCAGGTGACGAGTTCGAGAAGGCGTTGGTTCACGTGGAGCGACTGGCCCGGCGGGGGCAGCTCCGGGCGAGCGTGCTCAGGGCCCTGGAGGCAGACTTTGTCCGCCTTTTGAGAATCGCCAAGGTCGCCCAGGTGTTCGCTGGAGCGGTGGACGCCGCGGACGCCGGGCCGCGTCCCGCCCGGACGCCGGGTCGTTCAGGGCCGCCGCCGGAGGATGCGCGGGTGGCCGCGGCGTCGTTCTTTCAGAACCGGGCCGTGCTCAATGAGCACGACGTGCTGCGAAAACGGCGCGATCTGGAGCTGGCGTATGAACTTCTCCTCCGAGTGCCTCCGGGAGACGATCGCGATCTCGTTCGAACCCTTCGCACCGACGTGGCGGCCGCGAAAGCGCGGGTGAACGACGCGCCCGTGGTGCGGTCCATTCCCGATCTGGTACGCCACGTGCGACAGGTCGCTTCGCACGCGCCCGACGCGGCCTACGAGGCGCTCCGGTCGCTTCATGAGCGCGCCGCGGAGTCGGGCGACGAAGCGCTCGCCGACGTCACGCTGCAAGCGGCGACTTCGCTGCTGCCCTCAGGAGAAGCGCTGGCGGCGGCCGTCGACCAGCGATCGCTGGTGTACGCGGCGCAGCTGAGCTCGGGTCGGGCCACTCCCGTGGCAGCCTCGCCGGGCGCCGCGCTGTCCGAGCTTCTGTTGGGGCTCGATCCTGACTCTCGCGAGATGCGCTCGCTTGAAATCGCCGCCCACTCCCATCACTTCTTCGACGTGGAAGACGCGCTGGCCGAGCCACTGGAGGAGATCTCCACCACCGCGGAGATCGCCCGCTGGCGCCGCGTCTCGTACCCCACCCAGCACATGGTGCTGGACACTACGGGGAGCCTGGACGAGCTGCCCAACTTCATCGTCCAGCACCCGAAGCTCCTGCTCTACAACCTGGCCGCCAGCCAGCAGCCGGTCCGCGGGTACGTGGAGCGGGAGCAGCGCCCCTCGAAGAAAGCGGTGCGCAAGAGCGCGGTGCGGGCGCTGGTGCTCGACGCGTCCGGCTCGATGTTCGGAGAACGCGCCAGCTTCCGTGACTCGATCCTAATCGCCGAGCTGCAGGCCATTCGGGCCCGGGCCGCCGCGGGGCAGCGGTTCGACCCGTTGTACTTCGCCTATTTCTCCGATCGGGCCGCGCGCCTCACGCGCGTCGATACCGCGCAGTCCGCGCGAGAACACATGGAGCGGCTGCTTCGCGGAGGCCCCGCGCACGGCCAGACCGACATCACCCGCGCCGCCCTGGCGGCGTTTGAATCAATTCGAGACGCGCGGGGCGTCGACCCCTACCTCGCGCGTGCGACGGTGATCCTGGTGACCGACGGCGAAGACTCGGTGGACGTGGCGGCGATCGAGCGGGAGCAGCGCCCCATTGCCGGCATGGAGATCTCCATCTCCTTCATCTCGCTGGGCGATGTGAACGTCGACCTCAAGCGCCTGGTCGCGACCCAACAGGCGGCCGGCATTCGCGCCTTCTACCAACATCTCTCCGACGAGGAGATTTCGCAGATCCCGTCGGAGTTCGACTCCATGTGGCGGACCATTCTGCCGGCGTCGCTTCCGGAGTCGCCTCAGAACCTGGAGTCGCTCTGGCCGCACCTGGAGGCCCTGGAGGCCATCGCCGCCGCCCGGCCAGCTCCGCCGCGGCCGGTATTCACCCCGCGGTTGTTCGATGCCCGCTTCCCCGAGGTGGCACAGCGGGCCCCGGCCGAGGTGGCCGGACAGCAGCAATTCGCGCGGATCTTGTCGGCGGTGGCCGACGCCGTGTCCCTCTGCCCGTTCGAAGATCGCGGGGCCGAGTCGATTGCGCTCCTCGATCATCTGCTGGGCGTCTACGGCATCGAGACGCGGGACTACATGACCGGCGTTCAGCGCCCAGCGCCCTCCGTGGCCGACGCCCTGCAACGCGTTCGCTTGATTGCCCGCGGGGTCGAGTAGTCTTCGGCGCGATGTTCGGGTTCGGGAAGAAGAAGAAGAAGTCGAGCACGCGAGGCGCGGCACCGCCGGCCGATCCCATGGCGTTGTACGACGAACTCCTGTTCGCGCTCGAGCAGCGGGGCGAGCAGACCCGCCGTTCGGCGGCCACCCTCCTGGTCGCGCGCGGAGAGCTGTCCGATCTGGTGGAGAAGTCCCGCGCGCAGCTCCAGGCCCTGGAGGCGCGGCTCGCGAAAGCCCGCGAGCTGGGCGACCGACGGGCCACCGAGGTGCTCGCCGCCGACGTGGCGCAGGCCCAGGCCACATTGGCCGAGGCCGAGGCGCAGTTGGCGGCCCGGATCGAAGACGTGGAGCTCCTCACCGAGGGCGCCCGCGAGCTGAGCCGACGTCTGGCGTCGCTTCGCGCGGAGCGCGCCAGCGCCCGGGTCAAGCTCGCCGCGGGTGGGGCGGTGGTCGAATCGCTTCGTCAGGAAATCGACGATTTCAGCCGTTCGCTCAAGCTCGACCGCGCGCGGGACGAAGTGGAGAAGGCCCACGCCCTCGCCGAGGTGTACCGGGAAGAGGCGCGAGGGAAGAAGCGTTCACCGTAGCCCGCGGTATTCGCGGAGCAACCCGAGGTAGACCCGCTCGCCGTGAGCGATGGCCTCCAACTCGCGCGCGTTGACCTCGCGAATGCGCCTCGCCGGGCTCCCCAGCAGGAATGACCGGGGCTCGAACTTCCTTCCCGGCGCGACCAGCGAACCTGCGGCCAGAAAGGAGTCGTCGCCGATGACCGCGTTGTCCAGCACGGTGGACCCCATGCCGATGAGGCACCGATCGCCCACCTGGCACCCGTGCAGCGTGACCCGATGGCCGATGGTGCAGCTGGCGCCCACCGTGGTGGTGGAGACGCCGACCGTGGCGTGCACCACGGTGCCGTCCTGTACGTTGGTGCGCGCGCCGATGGTGATCTTCCCGTTGTCGCCGCGCAAGACGCACGTCGGCCAGATTGAAACGTCGGCGCCCAGCTCCACGTCGCCGATCAGCCACGCTGAACCGTGCACCCAGGCGGTCGGCGCCACCACGGGGTTGAAGGTTCGGTACGTTTCAATCGGCATCGACGGCTCCCTTTGGCTACGGTGTGACGCCACGGAGACTTAACCGATGCGCGTGCTCATCGCTGACGAGTTTTCTTCCGCACACAAGACGAGGCTGGAGAGCCTGGGGCTCTCGGTGGACGTTCGCCCGGGGCTGAAGGGCCCCGCGCTCGTCGAAGCCGCCGCCTCCGCCAACATCCTGGTGGTGCGCAGCACCGAAGTGCCTCGCGCGGTGTTCGAGCACGCTCCGTCGCTCTCGTTGGTGGTTCGCGCGGGCGCCGGGGTGAACACCATCGATGTCACCGCGGCCTCGCTCCGAGGGGTCTATGTCGCCAACTGCCCGGGGCAGAACGCGATCGCGGTGGCGGAGCTGGCCGTGGGGTTGATGTTGGCCTTCGACCGGAAGATCCCGGACAACGTGTCCGAGCTGCGCGCCGGGCGCTGGGAGAAGAAGCGGTTCTCGGCGGCTCGGGGGCTGCATGGCCGCGTGTTGGGCATCGCGGGCGTGGGCGCGATCGGGACCGCGGTCGCGTCGCGCGCCAGAGCGCTGGGCATGCGGGTGGTCGGCTTCGGTCGCAACTTCACGCCCGCCCGGGCTCAGGCGCTGGGGCTGGAACATGCGCAGAGCCTTTTGTCCCTGGCCAGCGCGGTCGATGTGTTGTCGGTGCACCTGCCGCTGACTCAGGAGACTCGCGGCATCGTCTCGCCGGCCGTCCTCGCGGCGATGAAGACCGGCGCGCTCTTCATCAACACCGCCCGCGCCGAGGTCGTCGATCAGGCGGCGCTGTTGGCCGAAGCGAAGAGCGGGCGGCTGTGGGTGGCCACCGATGTATTTGAAGGTGAACCGACCAGCGGGAGCGCCGCGTTTTCCAGCGAGCTGGCGTCGCTCCCCAATGTGTACGGCACGCACCACATCGGGGCGTCGACGGAGCAGGCCCAGGCGGCGATCGCCGATGAGGCCGTGCGCATCGTGGAGTCGTTCGTGACCGCCGGCGAGGTGCCCAACTGCGTCAACGTGGCCAGGCGCACGCCGGCGCGGCATCAGCTCATCGTGCGGCACATCGACACGGTGGGCGTGCTGGCCAACGTGCTGGGCGAGCTCAAAGAGGCGGGGATCAACGTGCAAGAAGTCTCCAACACCGTCTTCACCGGCGCACAGGCTGCATGCGCGAAAATTCAGCTCGACGTCGCGCCGTCCGACGAGGTGCTGCGGAAGATACGCGCGCGTTCCCACGAGGTGATCTTCGTCGATCTCGTGGCGCTTCGATCTTAAGGTGCTCGGCCCTGGAGGTTGTTGATGCGACTTTTGGCGAGCGTGGCGTTGTTGCTGGGAACGGCGGCATTTGCGGGCGTTGGCCCGGAGGCGTCTGAAGGCGATCCTCAACCCGAGTCGCAGCTGGTGATTGAACCGCCCGCGCCTCCACCCGAAGCGTCACAGCCAATTGTCATTCCGTTGCAGCAGCCCGCCGCGCCGATTCCGGCGGCGCCTGCTCCCGCCGCGCCCACGGCGGCGCCCTCGCTGGCACCGAAGAACGTGCCTGACGCGAGCAACCCCGCCAAGCCCACGGGCCCGGGCTACGTCGACGGCCACAAGCGCTACGGCTCGTTCCTGTCAGGCCCGGGGAGCCTCGGCTTCATCATTCACCACACGCTGCTGGGAGGGGCGGGAATTCTCGCCACCCAGATGGTGCCCCGTATCTACAACTACGCCACCTGTCCCACGCCCGGAACCTGCGCCGATTGGATCGCGCCTGATGCCCGCATCGCCTACCTGGTCGGCGCGATCGTGGGCGCCGCCGTTGGCTTCGGCGGCTCGGCGTGGTTTCAGTTCTACAACTGGGTGAGCGAGCCGGTGGCGGGCTTCAGCGGCATGAACTCGGTGCTGGGCGGCTTGCTCTTCGCCGGCATCTCCTCGCTCTCCTCGCGCGACCCCAACGCGATCGCGTGGATGACCCTGCTCGGCGCGGAGATGGCGGCGTGGGCCACCACCATCCTCGGCAGCCCGGAGTTCCCCATTTCCAAGGGCGTGTTGATGGCCTCCGGTGGGTTCTGGGCGCTGTATTTCACCTCGATGATTCTGGCGATCGTCGCCACCACCGGCGGCGGCGCCGCATGGGACACCGGGCTCAAGGTCGGCATGCTGGCCCCGGGGCTTGGCGCCGGGTTGATGGCGCTGGCCGGCCTCAAGTGGAACCCCAGCATCGAGCGCATTCTCCGCGTCGATGCCGTGGGCGCGGGCGCTGGCGCGGCCGTGCTCCTCCTCTCGGCGCTGGTGCTGGGGGCCCGGTTCGATCTCCCCACGCCGTATATTCTCGGTGGCGTCACCTCAGTCGCCGCGATGAGCATCGTGGCGTTGCTCTGGGCCGATGACTCCGAAGATCCCGCCGCCGCGGCGGTCAGCTCAGCCATGACGCAAGAACGGTTGCCGCCGCGTCGTGGCACGTTCTGGTGGTGGTAATGAAGAAGAAGAAGTCCAAGGCAAAGCCGAAGAGCCCACCGGTTCTCCAGTACAAGGTCGTCGAGCTTTCCAGCGTCGACGAGAGCAGCCTCGAATACGCCCTCAACGAGTGGGTCTCGCAGGGGTGGACGTTTGACGGCGTGCAGTTCGCCATGCGTGATGCCTCCAAACGCCCGTCGATGGCGTTCATGTTCTTCACCCGCGAAGGGAAGGGCGAGCACGCGCCCCGCACCACCGCCCAGGCGCTCTCGGCCCTGATGGATCTGTCGCACGGTGGCGACCGAGGCAACGCGTGACGGCGCAGAAACAGCCGAAGCAGCACCTGCGCGTCGTTCGCGAGGACGATCCGTCGCCGTACCCCAAGGCCTCGTGGTTCCTCCGCGGTCCCGCGCGGCTGGTGGATCTCACCATCGCCTGGCTCCTCTGGCGCGTCACCGGTCCCGCCGGCATGGTGATCGCGCTGCTCTACCTGGTGTTCGCCGACGGGCTGTTTCAGGGGCAGAGCTTTGGCAAGAAGTTGTTCGGCGTGCGCGCGGTGTTCGTGCCCAACCGGCTCGGCGCCCGCAACCGCGACAGCGTGCTGCGCAACGCACCCTTCGGGCTCGTCCTGGTGTTGGGAATGATGCCCGACTTCGGGCTGGTGGCGCTCGCCGCCGGCGCGGTGGTGGTGGGGCTCGTGGAAACGGTGAAGGCGGTGCGAGACCCTCTGGGGCTGCGCTTTGGTGACGTGTGGGCCATGACCCAGGTTGTCGACGCCAAGGTTTTGAGTGAAGAGGGAATCGCGGTGGAGAACCGCGAGCCGGCGCGCGCGACCGGCCGCATCATGAGAACCCGGAACGACATGCGCCAAGACGAAGGAGCCCGACTGTGCGAATCGCGCTGACCTACAACCTGCGGCTGTCCGACGCGGAAGAAGAAGCAGAGTTCGACACCGAACAGACCGTCTCCGCGCTGGCCGCGGCGATCGAACGCCTCGGGCACCGGCTGGAGCGCTTCGAAGTGTCGGGCCCGGCTTCGCGCACCGTGTCGCGGCTCGAGGCCTACAACCCTGACCTCATCTTCAACACCGCCGAAGGGCGCCGGGGCCGCTTTCGCGAAGCCTTCTACCCGGCAATGTTCGATGAGCTGGGGTTTCCGTACACGGGGTCTGACGCCTACGCATTGGCCGTGACGCTCGACAAGCAGCTGACCAAGTTGATGTTGCGCGAGCAGAACGTGCGGACGCCGGGGTGGCAGTTCATCGAGAACGTCGCCGCGCTCAAGCCGGACCACCTCCACTTCCCGGTGATCGTCAAACCGAACTTCGAAGGTTCGTCGAAGGGCATCACCCAGGACTCAGTGGCCGAGAACGTGGAC
>CAZFXD010000126.1:0-1842 GCA_964522795.1 uncultured Myxococcaceae bacterium | reverse complement strand
GCGTCAAGGTGGCGCGGGCCCTCGAAACGTACCCCTCGGGCGTGTTGGTGGAGGAGTACATCAAGGGGCGCGACATCACCGTGCCGTTCCTCGAAGCGGTGGACAATGCCAGCGAAGGCGTCCTGGCGCCGGTGGAGTACGTGATCGACGAGGTGGTGCAGCGCGGCCGCGCGTACCAGATCTACGACTATGACCTGAAGACGAAGTTCGACGAGCACGTGCACGTGAGGGCCCCGGCGTCGCTCACCCCCGAGATGTCCGCCCGGCTCCGCACCAGCGCGCGAGAGATCTTCACCGCGCTCAAGACGCGGGACCTGGGGCGCATCGACTTTCGGCTCTCGGACGCCGGCGTGCCGTACTTCCTTGAAATCAATGCGCTCCCGTCGTTGCAGCCGGGTGCGGGCATCTACGCCGCTGCGGCGCTCGACGGGCTGCACTTTGACGGGGTGATCGACGCCATCATCTCCAGCGCGGCGCGGCGGTACCGCATCAAGGAGAACGCGCGCCGCTCGTCCAAGCCCACCAAGAAGGGGCCACTGCGCGTCGGCTTCACCTTCAACGTGAAGCGCATCAAGCCCACTGCCGACGCGGTGGAGGATTCGGAGGCGGAGTACGACTCTCCGTCGACCTTGCAGGCGATTCGCGAGGCGATCGCGTCGTGGGGTCATGAAGTGGTCGATCTCGAGGCCACGCCCGAGCTGCCCACGCTGCTCGCGTCGACGCCGGTCGACGTGGTGTTCAACATCGCCGAAGGGTTCCGTGGGCGAAACCGCGAGAGCCAGATTCCCGCGCTGCTGGAGCTGCTCGACATTCCCTACACCGGCTCGGACCCTGCCACGCTTTCGCTGGCGTTGGACAAGGGCCTGGCCAAGAAGGTGGTTCGGGCGGCAGGGGTGCACACGCCCAACTTTCAGTTGATGGTCACGGGAAAAGAGCGCCTCGACAAGTCGCTCAACGAGTGGCCGCTGATCGTCAAACCGGTCGCCGAGGGCTCGTCCAAGGGCGTGGTGAAGAAGAGCGTGTGCCACTCTGAAGCGGAGCTGCGCGAAGTGGTGCGCGAGCTGGTGGGCAAGTATCAGCAGCCGGCGCTCATCGAAGAGTTCGTCAGCGGCCGTGAGTTCACCGTGGGGCTGCTCGGAGAGCGGCGACCCAAGGTGCTGCCCCCGATGGAGATCATCTTCCTCGACAAGTCAGACAAGAACCCGGTCTACCGGTTCGAAGACAAGCTCGAGCCGAACGACCGCATTCGCTACGAGGTGCCGGCCAGGCTGGACCCGGGGCAGCTCGATCGCCTGAAGACCGCTGCCCGCAACGCCTTCATGGCGTTGGGGTGCCGCGACGTGGCCCGGGTGGACTTTCGCATGGATGACAAAGGGCGCTTCTGCTTCCTCGAGAGCAACCCGTTGCCGGGCCTGACCCCGGGTTGGAGCGATCTGGTGCTCGTGGCCAATGGCGCGGGCATCGACTACCGCACGCTGATCGGCGAAATCCTCTCGGGCGCCATTCGCCGCTACAAAGAACGCGAGCAGCGGCGGGCGTCGTCGGAAGAGAAGCCCAAGCCGACGCCGGCCCCCTCGCCCTCGTCGCCGGGCATCGCGGTGGCGCCGGGAACGGTGGACGTGTTGGCACCGGCCCCCCTGGAGCGCGGATGACCGCTCGCGTCCGCGCGCGCGAGCTGGGCATCCCGCTCGGCCGGTTCCGGCCCGGAAAATACAACGCCATCACCGACGTCGACGGCGTGACGGTGGGGCACTCGACCATCATCTCGGGCGACGGCAAGCTCAAGGTGGGGCAGGGGCCGGTGCGCACCGGCGTCCCGGCGGTGGTCCCGGCGCACGGCAA
>CAZFXD010000125.1:0-13277 GCA_964522795.1 uncultured Myxococcaceae bacterium | reverse complement strand
TGGACGGTGCGCAGACGCAATTCTACAGCGTGCAGCACGACAAGGCGCTGGAGGCCGCGCGCCGCACCACCACTGAAATTGATCGCCTCGTGCCTTCGCGCCAGACGTGGAAGCTGAAGGCCGCGGCGCTGGTGCTGGAAGGCATGATTCTGCGCGCGCAAGGCCGGAAAGCCGAGGCGCAGGAGTCGTTTCGTCGCATTTTGCGAGTGCAGCCCGACCATCGGTTGGATCCAGACTTCTACACGCCCACCACCACGGCGGCGTTCGACGCTGTTCGCAAAGAGCTGGCCCGGGTGAAGCGATTTCCGCTCTCGGTTCGCGAAGCATCGGACGGAGCCGAGCTGTATGTCGACGGAGCGCCTGCTCCGGCGCTGCCCGAGTTGGCCCACCTTCCGGCCGGGACCTACCGGGTCGTCACCGTACGCGCCGGGCGTGCCTCGTTCGCGCGGGACGTGACCGTGGCGGGGGCGACGGACGTCACGAGTGACGTGGCCTTCGAAGGGCAGGTGCGGAGCGAGGCGCCCTTCTGCGTGTCCCAACCCCGGACCAGCCTCGAGGTGGGGACCCGCCTCGGGGCCGTGCTGGCGGCCGACCAGGTGGTGTTGGTTCGCCACGAGTCGCGCAACGGTGAGCCGGGGTGGCTCGCGGCGACCCTGGTTCAGGTTCGCACCGGCACGCGGCAGCGGGAAGGCGGCCTGCGCAGTCAGGAAGCGAAGAAGGCGGGGGCGGTGGCGGAGTTGGTCGAGTTCGTGCTGACAGGGCGCAAGGGCGCCACGGTGGTGCCGTTGGTGCTGGACGTGCCCGGCGGGGGCGAGGTGCTGACCCCGAACTCGGCCCGGCAGCAGCTCGACGCGCTGGCGCTGGCCACGTCGGCCCGCCGCGGCTACGGGCCTCGCGTGGCGTCGGTGGCCATGGCGGGTGCTGGGCTCGGCGCGGGGGCGGCTGCGCTCGCGGTGTACGCGTCTTCCACGTCGGGGCGCGACCGCCTGACCATGCTGGTCTCTCCTTCGGGAGCGCTGCCTGCTCGCCCGTCGGCGGCCTACGATGAAGCGATCGCGCTGGTGGGCGCGACTGATCGGGCTGACACCGCCGCGGTGGCGCTGGGCGCGGCCGGGGCTGCGCTGGTGATTGCCGGGGTGGTGGTGTTCTTCCTGCTGCCTCCGGAGCAGGCGACGGCCGAGCCGGTGGCGCTCGCCAACTGACGCGCGCTCAGTCGGCCAGACGCACGCCGGTGAAGCCGGTCTCGAAGGAGATGCTGGCGCCCGCCACGATGGGACCGATGGCGCAGGCGCCGATCCACGAGACCGAGACCTTGCCGTTGGAGATGCGGTCGACGCTCGGAGCGCCGCTGGAGAAGGTGAAGGCCCCGGTGGCGACCGAGAGGGCGATGGCGCCGCAAGAGCCAGAACCGCCCGAGGCGCCACCCAGGCCGAAGGTGAAGCCGTTGTACCCGTCGAGGAGTCCACTGACCGTCTGGCCGTTCTCGAGGCTGGTCATGGACACGCCGTGGATGGGGAACTGCACGTCGACGTTGTCCTCGTTGATTCGGATCAGCCCGGGCATCGCCTCGCTGGGGCAGGTCACATCAGACCGCGCGCAGAATTCATTCATGTTGAGCGTGGTGGGCTGCCCGTTGATGGAGCCGAAGTTGAGCGTGCCGTTGGCGCTGCCGGTGGCCACGTGATCCGCGCCGCCGATGCTGAGGTGAACGGTGATCTGATCGTCCCAGGTGAGCTGGTACATGCCGCGCACGTCCCACGGGTGGCGATTGGCGAGCGGGCGCGCGGCGACGCCGGGAATCTTCGCGTCGATCGGGTTGAACGTCGTCACCGGCGTTTCGTGCGGCGCCATGCGGGCGGCGCTCTCCACGTGATCGACGTCGGCCTGGGCTACGATTGCGCGCGGGGTCTGCGAGGTCAGGGTTTGAACCGGCTGGCCCATGGTGGGGCCGCCTTCAAAGCGCCGAACTGAAATCTCTGCGACGTTTGATTCTTCGCCGGGCGCCCCGGGGTCCGTGGCCAGCGCCCCACCACAGCCGAGTGCGACGAAGGTGAAGGCGGGGAGCAGAAAGCGGTGAAGCGGTTTCATTGAATCTCCGGGGGCGGACGGACGATCAAGGAAGAGCAACGGGTGTGCCTCGAGAGAACGTGCTGAACACGCTGAGCACTGCTCATTGTGCCACTGTTTGTTGTCAGGTTGACGCGGCACGCGTCGAAGTCCGATCGACGAGATCACTTCACGAGGGAAACGTGGTTTTCGCGCACGCATCAGAGGTGTTTCACGCACTTCGTCGCCCCTGTGGGTGTCGCCACTGCGAAATTGACGCTGGTGGGTCGCCGTGGGAGCGTGTGCGTGTGCTGCGCTGGGGCATCGTCATCACAGGGCTGGTCGCTGCCACGGGGTGCGGGCCCATTCAGGCCACGTCGTTGATGATGGACGCGGAGCTGCTCATTCACACCGCCCGGGCTGCCGACGCGCCGAAGCTCGCCCTGTACGATTTCACCAAAGCCGAGCTCTACCTGCACAAGGCCAAGGAAGAAGAAGGCTACGCCGACCACGCCATCGCCATCGCCTACGCGCAGAAGGCGAAGGAGCACGCGGCGAAAGCGCGCGACCTGGCGCTCAAGCAGATGAAGTCTGAGGAGCGGCCCACACCGTGAAGCGCGGGTGGTGGTGGCTCATTCCCTGCCTGGCCGCATGCGCGAGCGGGCCAGAAATTCGTGCCAGCGCCGGAGTGCTCAAGTTCGAGATTGAGGCGGCGCGCAAGATGAACGCGCTCCGGTGTGCGCCGAAGGAACTCGCCGAGGCAGAGGCCAACCTCGATTTCGTGTTCGGCGAGCTCGACGAAGGCTCCAGCTCTCGAGCGCATGAGCACCTGTTGCTGGCCGAGACGGCGACGCGAAAGGCGAAGGAGCTGTCGAAGGACTGCGGCACGCCGGAGAAGGTCGTGCTCCGCATTGAGACCACCGACGCCGACGCGGACGGGGTGCTGGACAAGGACGACAAGTGTCCCACCGCGCCCGGCCCGGTTGAGAACATGGGGTGCCCGCTCACCGACCGTGACGGCGACGGCATCATCGACGACAAAGACAAGTGCCCGGACCAGCCGGAAGACAAAGACGGGTTCCAGGACTCGGACGGGTGTCCGGACCTCGACAACGACAACGACGGTCTGCTCGACACGTCCGACAAGTGCCCCAATGAAGCAGGGCCGATTGAGAACTACGGCTGTCCGATTGTGGACCGCGACAAAGACGGCATTCTGGACAAGGACGACAAGTGTCCCGACGAGCCGGAAGACAAAGACGGCTTCCAGGACGAAGACGGGTGCCCCGACCCCGACAACGACGGCGATGGCATTCTGGACAAGGACGACAAGTGCCCGAACGAGGCCGGCGTCGCCGAAGAGAAGGGCTGTCCGCGCCAGTACAAGCTGGTGGTAGTGACCAAGGACAAGATCGAGATCAAGAAGCAGATCAAGTTCGCCACCAGCAGCGCGACCATCGTGGGCGCCGAGAGCAAGGCGATTCTGGCCGACGTGGCCGCGGCGCTGCGCGACAACCCGCAGATCAAGAAGGTGCGCATCGAAGGGCACACCGACTCGGTGGGCAATGACGACGCCAACATGAAGCTCTCGCAGAAGCGGGCCGACTCGGTCCGGACGGCGTTGGTCAAGCTCAAGATCGACCCCGCCCGCCTCGAGGCGGTGGGCTTCGGCGAGACGAAGCCGATTGCCTCCAACGCGACGTCCGCCGGTCGTCAGGAGAACCGGCGCACTGAGTTCAACATCGTCGAGCAGTGACCGGCGCGGGCCGGCGTCGGCCTGCACCGAGTGCTCGACTTTGGCGAGACCAGCCCCGATAACCCCAGGGTGGCCAACCCGGGGACTCGCGTGAACCTCACCCTTCGTCGCACTGTCGTGTGGACGGCGCTGTGCCTGGCCGCCCTGGTGGGGGCCGCGTGTCAGTCCACTGGCGGCGGCTCCAAAGACGGAGGGCGGTCCTGCGCGGCGGGCCAGCTCAGCTGCAGTGCGGGCTGCGTTGACGGGCAGACCGACGACAAGAACTGTGGCGCCTGTGGCGTGGTGTGCGGGCAGACGGAAATCTGCTCGGCCGGCTTGTGCAAGAGCGCATGCCCGAACGGCCGGGCGGCGTGCAACGGCAACTGCGTGGACTTGAGCATCAACAACGCCAACTGCGGCGCCTGCGGGGTGGCGTGCTCAGCGGCTCAGAGCTGTGTCAACGGGGCATGCGCGTGCGGAAGTGGAACGACCGTGTGTGGCCCGCTCTGCGTCAACCTCGCCACCGACGCGGACCACTGCGGGACGTGTACCAACACCTGCCCGGGCGGCCAGTCGTGCGTGAACGCCGCCTGCTACGTCAACTGCCCGTCGCCCACGGTGAACTGCAGCAATGCCTGTGTGGACACCACCGCGGACGACAACAACTGCGGCGGCTGCGGGCGCTCGTGTCAGACGCCCACCACCGGAAAGGTCTGCACCGCCGGTGCCTGCGCGTGCCCGCTGGGCGGACAGTTGTGTGGTGGGGTCTGCGTGGACATTCAAGGGGACGACAAGAATTGCGGCGCCTGCGGTGCGGCCTGCGGCGCGGGTTCGGTCTGCAACGGCGGTCATTGCGAAGCCCCGTGTCCCGCCGGCACGAGTCGGTGTGGCAACCTCTGCGTCGACCTGAAGAAGAGCTTTGGCAACTGCGGGACCTGCCTCAACGCCTGCGGGGCGGGGCAGACCTGCTCCGCCGGAACCTGCGCCAGTTGTTCCGGGCCGACCAACGACTGCGATGGCGACGGCTGGACCCCGGCGGACGGAGACTGCTGCGATTCACCCGGGGCCTGCGGCACTGACCCCACGCGCGTCAACCCGGGCGCGGTGGAGATCGCCGCGAATTCGATCGACGACAACTGCAACGGCCTCGTGGACTCGGCGGACGTGGCCGCCAACGCCTGCGACACGGCGCTGGCCTCCAACTCCACGGACGCGGGAACGTACGCGCGGGCGCTCGGCATTTGTCAGACGACCACCGAGAGCCCCGCGCAGCTGAAGGACAAGACGTGGGGGCTCATCTCGGCGCAACTTCTCCGCGTCAACGGCACGCCGTTGACCTTCTCGGACGCCGTGTCGATTCGCCCCAACTTCGGCACCGCCATCACGCCGCGTGAAGGCAGCGCCTTGATGGTCATCTCCTCGGGGGTGGCGGCCGACAAGACGCAGACCAACCCCGGCCCCAATGAGCTGATCGACGAGGTCGACGTGCAGCACTCCTTTCCCACCAACGACATGGTGGACATCAAGACGTGCTCGCTCCCGTATTGCGTGAAGGACTGGTTCTCCACGCCGAACCCCCCGCTCAAGGCGGCGAACCGGCTGCCCCAGGGCCCGACCTGCCAGGCCACCGGGCTGGGCGCGGACCACCAGGCCTACGACTCGGTGACGTTGGTCTTGCGGCTGCGGGCGCCGACCAACGCGCGCTCGTTCCGGCTCGCGGGGTACTTCCTGTCGGCCGAGTACGCCGAGTTCGTGTGCACTGACTACAACGACCAACTGGTGGTGCTGGTCGACACTCCGGCGCCGACCGCGCCGTTGGCGAACCCCACCGACAAGAACCTGATGACCTACACGGCCAAGGGGGCGCGCTGGCCCATCGGCGTCAACATCGCCAACGGGACGGGCGTCTTCGCGGTCTGCGAACCCAAGTCGTCGGCGCCCACCGGGTGTTTCAGCTCTGACGTGAGCACGCTCTCCTGCTCCAAGGGCCCGGCCGAACTGGCAGGCACCGGGCTGGAGTCACCGATGCCGGGGGTGGACTGCACCACCGGTGGAGGCACGGGCTGGCTGGAGACCGCGGGCAACGTCATTCCGGGTGAGATTGTCGAACTCCGCATCGCGCTTTGGGATGCGGGCGACGACATCTACGACTCGATCGCCCTGTTCGACGCGTTTCGTTGGTCGGCGGAGCCCGTCGTGCCCGGCACCGAGTAGGCGCCGCGTCAGCTGAGCGGCAGCGGCCCGGTCGAGAACGCCGGGTCACCGAAGTTGGTCTCGCTGCCGCCGAAGCCTCTCAGAATCGACGTGAGCAGGTCGTTGTGGGGTCGGTTCTGGAACTGCACGTATCGGCCCATGGGCCAGCCGGTGGCGTGGCCCGCGAGCATGAGCGGCATGTTGTCGTGAGCGTGCACGTTGCCGCGCGACACGTCGGACCCGAAGAACATGAGCGTGTTGTCGAGAATCGGCGTACCGCCCACGTCTTGTTGGGTCGCCAGTTGGTCCATCACGTACGCGAACTGCTGCATCACCCACAGGTCGCGCCACGCAACCTTCTCGCGCCCAGGCTCCGAATCAGGCAGGTGCGTCAGGTTGTGCACGTCTTCGGTGACGCACTTGTTGGGCCCCATCGGCTGAGGACGGCAGATGAACGGCATGGCGGTGTGATTCTTCGCGTCGCTCACCATGAACGTGGCCACGCGGGTCAAGTCACACTGAAACGCCATCACCATCAGGTCGAGCTGGAGCCTGGTGATGGTGTCCATCGACGCGGCGTCATTGGGTGAGACCGTGGGGGGTTCTTGCGGCGTGGTGCAGGTGCCGGGGGCGACGGCGGTGAGCCGCTTCTCCAGCTCGCGCAGGCGGGTGAAGTGCGCGTCGAGGCGCTCGACCGAGCGGGCGCCGACCTTCTGCTTCACCTTCGAGATCTGATCGAGCACCGTGTCCAACACCGACTGGCGTCGAACGCGCAGCGCCTCGGCCTCTCCGCCCGCGTGGGTTCCGCCGAGGAAGAGGCGTTTGAACGTGAGCGCCGGGTCGGTCTGCGGCAACAGCGGCATGTTGGCCGCGCCGTACGCGAGCACACCGCTCACGTCGCGCTCGCGGGTGTTGACGCCCAGCTCCAGGCTGCGCACGGCGGTGGTGGCGCCGATGCGGCCTGCGAGGACCTGATCGATCGACGGCCCGTTGGCCCAGCCGGCGGTGGTGCCATCGTTTCCAACAAAGGTGCCGGCGTTCAGGCGAGCGCCGGTCAAGAGCGCGCCCAGCCCGCGCTGGTGCTGCTCGCCCGCGCCGGAGACGGCCACCTTCAGGTCCACGCCCGAGAGAAACAGGCAGTGCGACTTGAGCGCGGCCAGCGGCTGGTGAATGGGGCCCAGGGTGAAGTCGCTCGGGCTGGTGCCGGCGGTGGGGAACCACTGGGGTGTGAAGACGCCGTTCGGGCTGTAGAGCGCGAAGAAGCGTTTGGGAGGCGCCTGTTGGGCGTGGGCGAACTCAGGCAGCAGCGGGAGCGCCAGAGAGACGCCGGCGGCGCTGCGCAACACCTGGCGGCGGGAGAGTTTCATGGCGCGGTCTCCACCGGGCGCGTCCGGAATGAATCGGACGCCACCAGGCTGTGGACCAGGGCATCGAATGCGCCTTCGGCCGCGTTGAAGTCGGCGCTGATCTGCTTCACCGAACAGGCGTCGGAGCCGCCCAGCTCGCGCCCCAGCGCGAAGCGGACCATGCCTTCGGCGACGCACTGACGAACCTGGGCGGAGTGCGCCAGGCGATCGACGAGGTCGCCGGGGCCGGTGGTGGCGCCCGAGAGCGTGGTGTCGCGGAGAAAGATGACCGAGCCGGTGGCGTCGACCGGCTTGCCGTTCTCGGTGTCGCGCCAGACGCCCATGCCGTCGTAGTTCTCAAACGAGAAGCCGATGGGGTCGATGCTGGCGTGGCAGCTCGCGCAGGCGGCGTTCTGGGAGTGCGCGGCGAAGCGCTCGCGGGTGGTCGCGGTGGGCGAGACCTCGGGCGGCATGGGGGCAAAGTTCGCCGGGGGCGGGTTCGGCGGCTGACACATCAGCTTCTCCAGCACGAAGATTCCGCGGCGAACCGGTGAAGACTGGTTGGGGCTGGCCAGGCGGGCGAGGAACCCCGGCTGGGTCAGCACGCCGGTGCGTTGCCCCGCGCCGGCGGGCATTTCCACGCGCTGAAACACGCCCGAGGCCGGACCCTGCGCGTACATCGACATGGCGTTGTTGACGTACATCACCTTCGAGGTGAGCACGTCGTTGAGGCTGCGCGTGCCTGCCACCTGCTCATCGAGGAAGAGCGCGAGCGACTTCTGCCAGAGCGCCGGCAGGTCCTGGGTGAAGAGCGGGTAGGTGGCGGTGTCTTTTCCGGCGGCTGAGATCTCGTCGGCGCGAACGAGCAGGTCGAAGAACCGGCGCAGCCCGGCCTTGCCTTTGTTGTCGGCCAGCATGCGCTGCACTTCGGCGCGGAGGGTGTCGGGTTGGCCCAGGCGGCCGGCCTCCGCCGCGTTGAGGAGCGCGTCATCGGGCATCGACGCCCAGAGGAAGTAGGACAGGCGCGACGCCAGCTCGTCCCCTGTGAGTGGGACGCGCCACGAGTCGGTCGAGGGGCCGGTGCCTTCCTCGAAGCGGTAGAGAAACTGCGGCGACTGGAGCATGGCCGTCAGCGTCCACTCCACGGCGTCGGTGAAGGAGCCGGTCTGAGTCCTGGCCTGGTTGAAGAGCGTGCGAAACCCGGTCAACTCGTCAGCGGTCAGTCGCCGGCGAAACGCGCGGCGTCCGAACCCGCTCAGGAAGCCTTCGCGGCAGCTGTCGTCCTGGGTCGTGCAGACGAAGAGCGTCTCCGGACGCGCGGTCACGGCGTCGTGAGCCACCTTCTCGGCCGCGTCGAGCGCACGCGCGATGTACTCGTCGGACGCGACGTTGGCGTTGCCGTCGTTGTCGAACCCCTGGGCCAGGGGCTCACGCGGGAAGTCGTTGGCGGGCGCGCTGGTATCGCCAAGCAGGTCTCGCAGGGTGTTGTTGTACTCGACGCGGGTGAGCAGCCGCATCGGCGCGCGGGTGGTGACGGCGTCGCAGCTCGTTTCAGGTGACGGAGGCGGAGGGGGAGGCGTGAGGTTGCGGCACCCGACGGCCCCCGCGAGCGCACACACAGCGACGGCGTATCGCCGATTCACACCGGGGGTGAGTCGCCCGCCCTCGTTCATTCGCGTGTCTTCCACGGCGTGGCCCCGTGAAAGCTGCTCCTGGTGGGGCAATTCACCGGAGTTTCAGGTGGGGCGCAAGCCTGCCGCGTCGCCTCGTGTCAGGCGGACTTCTTGCGATCCACGAAGGCAGCGATGCGTGCAATCGAGTCGACGTTCTCGGGCACGATCTCGTTGTCGGCCACCGAAACGCCGAACTCGGTCTCGAGAAAGCTCACCACCTCGAGCACGCCCGTGGAGTCGACGATGCCGGCGTCGAGGAGCGAGGCGTCGTCTTTGAGCGACGCGGGGTCGGCCACGTAGAAGTTGCTGACGACGAAGGCACGGACTTTGGCGAGGGAGCTCATGGTCGCTTCTGCGCGTAGGCTACTCGCGGCGCCCCGCTCAAGTCCTTTTCGAAGTGCACGGGGCCGTACGCCTTCGCTCGGCCGAACAGCAGCTCGAGCTGGCGCTCCTGACCGGCGCCGAACTCGAAGGCGACCCAGCCGTCGGGCGCGAGGAAGGGGAGCGCCTCTTTGAGCACGCGCTGATGAATGGACAGCCCGTAGGGGCCGCCGTCGAACGCCTCGCGAGGCTCATGCTCGAGGAGCAGGGCCCGGTCCTTCTCCAGACGCCCGGTAGAGATGTAGGGCGGGTTGCACACCACCACGTCGACCACGGGCGGTGGCGCGCTCAAGGGTGCGAGCGCCGAAAACAGGTCACCCTGAAGGACCTGCACGCGGTCGCCCAGATTCAACTGGGCCACGTTGCGGCGAGCGAGCTCGACCGTGCCATCGGTGAGGTCTGCGGCGATGACGCTCAGCGACGGGAGTTGAACGGCGAGCGCGCAGGCGAGGTTGCCCGAGCCGCAGCACATGTCGATGGCGCGCGGCGTTGGTCCGCGCTCTTTGAGCAGGCGCAGCGCGGTTCGCCCCAGCATCTCGGTCTCGTGCCGGGGCACCAACGCACCCGGCGCGGCGAGCAGCGAAACGCCCATGAACTCGATGCGCCCGCTTCGATAGGCCTCGAGGACATCAGCGGCCGTCTCGCCCGTCGCGCTCACTTGAGGTCCGTCTTCTTGATTTTGCCGGTGGTGGTCTTCGGCAGGTCCGCCACGAACTCGATGAACTTCGGCACCATGAAGTTCTCCAGCCGCTTCTGACACTCTTTCTGCAGGTCCTTCTCGGTGAAGGTCACGCCGGCCTCCAGCACCACCAGCGCCTTGACGGCCTGGCCGAGCACCTCGTCGGGCACGCCGATTACCGCGGCTTCTTTCACGCCCTTCACGTTCATCAGCGCGGTCTCGACTTCTTTGGGGGCCACCTTCTCGCCGCGGGACTTGATGATGTCGTCGCTCCGCCCCACGAAGTACAGGTACCCCTCGTCGTCGAGGCGGCAGAGGTCGCCGGTGTAGAGCACCATCTCGCCCGGCAGCGGCCCGGGGCGCAGCTTCTGGGCCGTCGCTTCCGGTTTCTCCCAGTAGCCGCGCATCACCGTCGCGCCGCGAATGACGAGCTGACCGACCTGGTTGGGCCCCAGCTTCTGGTCGTCCTCATCCACCAGCCACAGCTCGGTGTTGGGAATGGCGATGCCCACGCTGGTGGGTTTCTTCTCGATGTCTTTGGGTGGCAGGTAGGTGCAGCGCTTGCACTCGGTCAGTCCGTACATCGAGTACACGCGCGCGTTCTTGAACGTCGCTCGAAGAAAGTCGATGTGCTTCACCGGCAACGCCGCCGCGGTGTTGGTGACGTAGCGCACGTGGGAGAAGTCGTAGTCACCCAGCGACTTCATCTCCGCCATGATGCTGTAGATGGTGGGCACGCCGGGAAACCCGGTGACCTTCTGCTTCACCACCTGCTCCAGCACGCGGGTAGGGAAGGCGAAGCTCCGCTCCAGCACCAGGGTGGCGCCTTTCAGAAACGCCATCAGCATCTGGTACAGGCCGTAGTCAAACGCGAGCGGCAGCACGTTGAGGATAACTTCGTCCTCGCGCAGCTCGAGGTAGGTGGAGATCGACGTGGCCGCGGTGAGCATGTTGCGGTGGGTGAGCATCACGCCCTTGGGGTCACCGGTGCTGCCCGAGGTGTAGATGATGGCGGCGAGGTCAATGTCGATGTTGGCGCGGCGGGGGAGGCTCTTCCCCTCGTGGGGTTTCAGCGCGGCGTCCCAGGCCGTGACGGTCAGCCCCTCCATCTGGGCTGCGTCGACGCTCCCTGAGCAGACGATGGCCTTCAGCCACTTCGACTCGGCCTTCACCGCGGGCACGAACACGTTCTTCAGGTGCGCGTCGGTGATGAGCGCGGTGGCCCGGCTGTCGCGCAGGTAGTACCCGAGCTTGTCGGCCTTGGTCAGGGGGTTGATGGGGGAGACGACCGCGTTGGCCTTGAGCACGCCCCAGAACGAGATGACGGTCTCTACGGTGTTGTCGGCGAACACCAGCACGCGGTCTCCGCGAACGACTCCGGCATGGATGAGCGCGTGCGCGAGGGCGGTGGAGGCGCGGTCCAGCGTGGCGTACGAGTACTTCGCGTCGCCGATGATGAGCGCGGTCTTCTCGGGCGAGGCTTTGGCCGCGTCGATGAGAACATCGTGAAGGAGCGGGACGCCGAAAATCACGCGCGAGTTCCTTTGTCGGTTGCGTCGTGCAGGGTGTTGAAGGTGACCTGAGGCAGATTCATACGCTGCTCCACGAAATGGTGGTGGAGCAATTGCGTCGAGAGCACCCCCACCAGCGCCATGTTGTCGGCGTTGGAGAACTGGGCGTCGTCGGCGCGGCCCAGGCACTTCTGCACCAGGGCCTGGGTGGGGCCGGGCTCGAAGATTCCCGCGCGGGTGATGGCGTCGGGGGAGAGCAGCTCGCGCACGTACGGCGGGGCGGTGGGGCCGGTGAAGGCGATGGCGTCGGGCGCGCGGTAGGGTTGCTTCTTTCGCTCGATGATCTCGGCGGGCACGCGCGACTTCGCCGCGAGCTTGAGCACGTGCTTCTCGTCGAGCCCCCGCAGCTTGAACCCGGGAGGGAGGCGGGCGGCCAGCTCCATGACGTTGGCGTCGAGAAAAGGGAACCGCCCTTCGACCGAATGTCCCATCAGCATGCGGTCGCCCTGAGAGGAGAGGAGATAGCCCGTCAGCAGGGTGCGGATTTCGATGCTCTGGTCCTGCGCCAGGAACGAGTACTGCGAGAACTCCCCGGGGAGGGTGGCCAGAAAGCGCGCCACCACGTCGACCTGGCCCGCGGCCTGGCGCACCGGCGCCGAGAAGAGGCGCTTCAACGCTGCGGCGCTCTGCCAACGCGGCCCGTGCGAGAAGCCGGGGTCTCGCCACTTCTCCAGTCCCCGACCGAAGAACGCCTGGGTGATGGCGCGCTCCTTCACGGGCGAGCGAGCCAGGTACGGGTAGAGGCGCTCCAGCAGCCTCGGGCGGGCCTGCGACTTCGGTTGCCGCGCCCAGAAGCGCCGCACCTTCGCTTCGCGGAACAGGTCGTAGCCGCCGAACATCTCGTCTGCGCCTTCGCCGGTGAGGACGACCTTGATGCCGGTGTCGCGCACGAGTCTGGAGAGCAGAAACAGCGGTGCCGGGGCGGTCCTGAGAATCGGCCGCTCGGTGTGGAAGATGACGTCGGAGAACGCGTCGGCGATGTCCTGCCGCGAGACGACCACCTCGTGGTGCTCGGTCTCCAGGCGCTCGGCCATCAGGTGCTGGAAGCGCGTCTCGTCGTACTCCGCGTCGGCGAAGCGCAGGGAGAAGGTGTGAAAGCGCTGCCCCATCACCTCGCGGCCCATGGCGGCGACGAGCGAGCTGTCGAGGCCACCCGAGAGGTAGCTGCCCACCGGCACGTCGGCCCGGAGCATGCGCAGCCGCGTGGCGTCCAGGAGGGCACGCTCCACCTGGTGGGTGGCTTCCGGCAAGGTGGCGGGCCGGTGCGCGCCCGGCGAGGTGGGGAAGGCCGGCGACCAGTTGACGAAGTCGCGCGTCGGCCGGTGTGAGTCGCGCACCACGGTTCGGGTCACGCCCGGGCGGAGTTCCTCGACGCCGCGAAAGACGCTCTGCGGAGGGACGATGGACCAGAAGGTGAACGTCTCGTCGAGCCCGACCGGGTCGAGGTCGCGGGGGATTCCTGGGTCCGCGGCGAAGATGGACTTCACCTCGCTGGCGAAGAACAGCCGGCCGCCGTGCTGGCACAGGTGGAGCGGGCGCACCCCCACGCGATCACGGGAGAGGACGAGCTGTTGCTTCTTCGCGTCCCACAGCGCCACCACCCACTGCCCGTTGAACCGCTCGAACGCCTCGGGGCCCCACGCCTCGTACGCG
>CAZFXD010000124.1:1179-13338 GCA_964522795.1 uncultured Myxococcaceae bacterium | reverse complement strand
ACCGAATCAAGGACACGTTTCCCACGGGTACTCCAGCCTCGGACAGGCTGAACGCTTCTCGCGCGAACGCCGCCGTCGCGCCCCAGAACGAACCCGGGTACCAGGCCGCCGTCAGACCGAGGTCGTTGCCGGTCACTCCGGCGTACGAAACGCCGGGGCCGGTGTCGGTCTGCACGCCGTTGCGGATGGCGGCGCCAGCTCGCACTTGAAGGTCAAGCCACTCATCAGCCGCGCCCAACTGGGCCATGGCGGGACTCGACCACACCAGCGCTGCCGCAACCCACCGGAGCACGGCCCCCGGTCCTTCAGATCCAAGTGGTCGCACGGTTCGACGATAGTGGCGTTGCCCGACCGGGAAAAGAACTTGCTCAACTTCCCGCTTTCCTTGCGGCGACTCATTTGCTGAAAGGTGTGAGGCGACCTGCTAGACACCCGCAACCATTCACAAGGGGGCTTGAAAAAGCCGATGTCTGCTCAGTTGGTGATGTACGAGGAAGAGTTCCACAAGATCAACGCGGTGTGCGATCGGCTGACCCGCGACGCCAACGCGAAGGTGGTCTTTCTCGTCGACAAGAACGGTCAGCTGATTTCGGCCGCCGGCCACACGGCACACATCGACACGACCTCGCTCGCCTCACTCACGGCCGGCAACGTCGCCGCCATGGGCGGCCTCGCCAAGCTGATCGGCGAGAACGAATTTCCCAATCAGTTTCATGAAGGCGCGAAGGATTCGCTCTATATGACGCTGGTTGGCGGCCGGGTGGTCCTGGTCGTGATTTTCGACAACCGCACTTCGTTGGGGTTAGTGCGGCTTCGCATCAAAAAGGCCTCAGACGAGTTGCAGAAGATTTTTGAACAAGTCGCGCTTCGTGCGCAAAGCCCCGGCGTAGGCTCTCCGTTCGCGGAAATCTCCGACGCCGATATCGACAATCTCTTTAGCGAGTAAACCCGCGAGCCATGTCCTTCATCAACTATTCAAGCCGCGAGATTAACTGCAAGATCGTCTACTACGGGCCCGGCTTGTGCGGGAAGACGACCAACCTGCAGTACATCTACAACAAGACCACCGCCGAGACGAAAGGGAAGCTCATCTCCCTCTCCACCGAGACGGATCGAACGCTCTTCTTCGACTTTCTGCCGCTCTCGCTGGGCGAGATCCGCGGGTTCAAGACGCGCTTTCACCTGTACACCGTGCCAGGTCAGGTGTTCTACGACGCGTCTCGCAAGCTGATTCTCAAGGGCGTGGACGGCGTGGTGTTCGTCGCCGATTCCCAGGTTGAGCGAATGGAAGCCAACATGGAATCGATGGACAACCTGCGCGTCAACCTGGCCGAGCAGGGCTACGACCTGGAGAAGATTCCGTTCGTCATGCAGTACAACAAGCGCGATTTGCCCAACGCGGTTCCCATGGAAGAACTCCGCGCAGCGCTGAATCCTCGTAACGTTCCAGACTGGCAGGCCGTGGCCCCGACAGGCGTCGGCGTGTTCGACACACTCAAATCGGTAGCCAAGTTGGTCTTGACCGAGCTTCGGAAAGGCGGGCAGTAACCGTGCGTCTTGTCGTCTCCTGTTTGTTGTTGAGCGCAGCCACCGCGTGGGCCCAGGCGGACGGCGGCACAACCGCCCCGTCGCCCGCGGCGAACGTCGCCGCGAGCAAATCGCAGAACCTGACCGCCGACGAAGCCTTCGTCACCCGCGTTCGCACGCTGGAGGAGCAGGTCACCGACCTCAAGACCAAGATCGCCATGGCCAAGGCGCGCCTGATGACGCTGCAGGAGACCGTCCTCGGCGGCGACCTCAGCACCGGCGCCCGCGCCGTCCTCGTGCACCGAAACGAGATGGGTGGCTCGTACGTGTTGGAGTCGTTCTCGTACGCGCTTGATGGCGCGCCCATCAAGACCGAGGTCGACGACACCGGTGCGCTCTCCAAGCGCGAAGAAATCGAGCTCTTCAACGGCCGCATTCTGCCCGGCAATCATCAGATCGCCGTGCGCATGGTCTACCGGGGCTCGGGCTCGGGAATCTTCACCTACCTGGACGGCTACAAGTTCAAGCTGCAGGCGACCCAGACGTTCAACGCCGAGCCCGGCAAGGTCACCACGGTCAAGATCGTCGGCTTCGAAAAAGGCGGCATCACCACCGACGTGAAGGACCGCCCGGCGATTCGCTACGACATCAGCACGGCCAAAGACGCTTCTTTGAAGGGCAAGGGCACCGACGCGGCGCAGGCCAAGTAGGAACGCCGACCGCAGCCCACGAAAACGAACCGACTCCATGGCCTCCTCGCTCCCCCGTCTCGTGTTGTTGACGCTCGTCACCGGCAGTGTGGCGGCGTGGGCGGCGGACGAAGCGTCGTTGACGCCGAAGGAAATCTCCAACCTCCTCGACGCCACCACGAAGAATCTGAACACGGCGAAAGACGAGGCTGCCCTGGTCGAGCGGCAGTACTCGCAGCGTGAAGAGGCCACCCCGCAGGCGGCCCGCGAACAGCGCTTCGCCGAGGGGGAGATTCAGTACCTGCTGGGCGAGTACAACAACGCGTCGAACATCTTCTACGACCTGATTTCGAACAGCGATTTTCAGTCGAATCCGCGTTACGTGCAGGCGCTGTACTACCTGGCTGATTCTCTGTTTCAGCAGAAGAACTACCTGGGTTCGCGCTTCTATTTGAAGAAGGTGCTGGCCGCGCGGGGCGAGCGCTACCGGGAATCGCTGGAGCGGTACCTCGAGATCGCCGGCCGGACGAACGAGTTTGCCGGCGTGGAAGAGCTGGTCAACCAGGCGCGAGGCATGACGGGGGGCGAGCTTTCCCCCGACCTGACCTACGCCTACGCCAAGTGGATGTTCCGCCGGAAGGACCTGGCGGTGGAGCAGCGCGTGGCCCGCGCGCAGAACCTGTTCGCGGCCCTGGTGGCGAGCCAGGGTTCGTACGCCGCGCAGGCGAGCTATTACATCGGCGTCGGGTACGTGAAGCTGAAGAACCTCGAATCAGCGGCCCAACAGTTCCGCAACCTGACCCAGACCCCCGCCGGGGCGCCGACACGAAAAGACATTCGCGAGCTGGCGATCTTGGCGTTGGCGCGCGTGTATTTCGAGCAGGGCAAGTTCGCCGAGTCGCTGGCGGCCTATCGGTCAATTCCGTTCGAAAGCCCCAGCTACGCCGACGCGCTCTACGAAGCCGCCTGGTGCTACGTGCGGCTCGGCCAGCTCGACCGCGCCATGAACTCCACCGAGGTGCTGGACATGGTGGTGGCGGACACCACGGTCGAGCCCGACGCGAAGATCTTGATGGGCACGCTGCAGATGAAGAACCAGCGCTACGAGCAGGCGATGGAGACGTACGACGGCGTGATCTCCAAGTACGGCGCGGTTCGTGACGACATCGACGGGCTGCTGCACTCCCAGGCCGACCCGGTGAAGTACTTCGAGGGGTTGTTGGCGCAGAGCGACAAGTCGGTCGACGTCTCGTCACTGCTGCCTCCGCTGGCCGTGAAGTGGGCTGGCACCCAGCAGGAGGTGGCCAACGCCCTCGAACTGGTGGGCGGAATCAAGGAAGGAAGAGGCGGGGTCAGCGAATCACGCGCCATCGCCGAGCGAATCCTCAAGGCATTGGACGAGCGCGGCACCGAGGTGTTTCCCGAGCTGCAGGAAGGGCTCACCAAGATCAACGGGGTGGAGAACGCGGTGGTCGGAATCGAAGCCACCTTGACCCGAATCGAAGTGGCCACGCTCGATCGCTTCCTCACGCCGGAGCAGCGCAAGGCCGTGGCCGACGCGCGAGCCAACGTGGAGCGGCTGTCCAAGCGACTGCAGGACCTGCCGTCCACCCCGCAGGAAGTTGAGGCGCGCCGCGCGAAGCTCCAGAAGCTGGTCGACGACCTGGAGAAATCAGCCTTTGACCAGTCGGCAGAACTCCAGTCCGCCTTCGCGCAGTTGGTGGCGATTCAGAAGTACTACAACGACACCAAGAACCAGATCACCAAGACGCCCGAGGAGGAGCGCACCTTCCTCGAGAAAATGTCAGATGAGCGCAAGAACTTGAGCAGCCTGGAAGAGCAGCTGAAGGCCACCCGGGCCCGCATCGTCGAAGAGCGTGCCACGGCCGACACCTCCACGGGCGGAGAAGGCGGCATTCGCGCCGAATACGAGACAGCCCAGGCCACCCTTCGCGACGCCTACGCCGCGGTGCGCGGTCAGGCCGGTGGTGATGCCGGTGGACTGCTGCAGCGCTGCGATGGAATTCGCGCGGAGGCCGGAGTGCTGAAGAACCGGGTGGAGGCCGCGCGAAAGATCATCAAAGAACGCGTGGCCCGAAGAGCAGGAAGACTCCGCGAGACGGTGGTGGCGGAGCAGTCGCTCCTCGAAGGCTATGGCGCCGACGTTTCGACCGTCGCCTCCAACGCCTCCGACCTGGTGGGAAAAATCGCCTTCGACAGCTTCAAGCGCGTGCGCCAGAGCTTCTACGAGCTCGTCCTCAAGGCCGACGTCGGCCGCGTCGACGTTGCGTTCACCAAGAAACAGGACATGACGACCTCGATTCAGAAGCTCTCCGCTCAGAAGGAGCAGGAGCTCAAGCAGCTCGACGAGGAATTCAAAGAAGTCCTCAAGGACGTGGACTGATGAAGCGCGTTCTCCTCGCAGCCGTCGTTGCCAGTGTCGCGGTGGCCGCTCCGGCCAAGCCGGCGAAACAGCCCAAAGCGGACAAGGCCGCCACGGACGGCAAGAAAGACACGGGCCCCGGCAGCGCGGACGGCGGCATTCCTTCGCCCAGCGGCGCCGCGTCCGACACCGGCGCCAAGAAGGACGTCGGCCCCGGCACCAAGTCCACCACGCGTTACCTGGAAGGCCTCGGCAAGTCCGACGCTGAGAACGCGCTGCTGGAAGACGTGTCGCGCGCGCTCGAGGCGTACGAAGTTGAAGGCAAAGAGTTCAAGCGTGAAGTCCAGCTGTTGGTGGAGAAGAAATACGAAGAGAAGCGCAACGCGCTCGCCAACAGCTACGAAGCCAAGCTCCGGGACCTAGAAACGCGGGAGCGCGCCGAACGCAACGACGCCATCGCCCAGTTCGAAGAGTTCCTCCAGCGGTATCCGGATGAGCCGCGCTGGACCCCGGACGTGATGTTCCGCCTGGCCGAGCTCTATTACGAGAAGACCTCAGACGACCACGCGCTGGCGATGCGCGAATTCGAAGAACAGATGAAGAAGCTGGACCCGGAGAAAGGTGGGCCTCCGCCGCCTGAACCGAAGGTCAACTTCGGCAAGTCAATTGCGCTGTACGAGCGCCTCGTTCGCGACTTCCCCAGCTATCGGCTCAACGATGCTTCGTACTACCTGTGGGGGTACTGCCTCGAGAAGCAGGAGCAATACGAGGAGAGCCGCGCGGCGTACCAGACGCTGATCGCCAAGTACCCGAAGTCCAAGTTCACCACCGAAGCCTGGGTGCGCATCGGCGAGTACTACTTCGACGCGGACCAGGCCAAAGAGGCCGACGCGCTCAACAAGGCGGCGGACGCCTACGAACACGCCATCGCCGACAAGACCCACGCGCTGTTCGACAAGGCGCTCTACAAGCTGGGTTGGACCTACTACCGCATGGACCGTTTCGACGAAGCGGTCGATCGCTTCATCGCCTTGATGGACTTCTACCAGGCGAAAGCCAAGGAGAAGGGCGACGAAGAAGTCGGTGGCGACCTCCGCAGCGAGGCGCTCCAGTACACCGCCATCAGCTTTGTGGATGAGAAGTGGGGCTCGCTGGCGAAAGCGACGGCGACCTTCCAGAAGCTCGGCGGTCGCCCCTACGAAGCTGAAATCTATCGCCGCATGGCCGACGTGTACTTCGACCAGACGAAGCACCCCCAGGCCATCGAAGCGTACCGGCTGGTGCTGTCGAAAGACCCGCTCACCAAAGACGCCCCGCAGATTCAGCAGCGCATCGTGCAAGCGTACGAGCGCGACCGGAAGCTCGAGGAAGCCTTCGCCGAGTCGTCGAAGCTCTCCAACATGTTCGTGCCCGGGACCCCCTGGTACGAGAAGTGGAAGCGGGACCCCGACGTGGTGGTGGCTGCCCAGGAACTCGCCGAGAAGAGCCTCTACTCGACGGCCATCTACCATCACCAACAGGCGCTCGTTTACAAGAAGGAAGGCAAGTTCGAGCAGGCCAAGGCCACGTTCGATATCGCCGCCAAGGCGTACGGCGCGTACCTTGCTCGGTTCCCGCGCAGCAAGAACGCGTACGAAATGGAGTTCTATTACGCGGAGTGTCTCTACAACTCCTTCCAGTTCGCCGACGCGGCCAAGCACTACACGGCGGTGCGCGATTCATCGCAAGACGTCCGCTACCTGAATGACGCCGCATTCTCCGCCGTGCTCGCGTGGCAGAAGCAGCTCGAGTTCGACATCAAGGCGGGCAAGGCGCCTGACCTGAAGGTGCTCCGCTCGAACGAGCGCCCGCCGGACGCAAAGCTCGCCATCATTCCGATGTCCGAACCGGAAAAGAACCTGATCACCGCCTCGGACATCTTCGTGGGCAAGGTGGCCGCCGACGAGAAGACCCCGGGCATCGCCTACAAGGCGGCTGAGCTCTATTACGTACACAACGACTTCAACGAGGCCCGTCGTCGCTTCAAGGACATCGTGAAGCTGTACCCGAAAGCGGAAGTGGCCAAGTACGCCACCAACCTGATTATCGAGACCCACCTCATCGCCAAGGACTGGAAGGCCGTCGAAGAAGTGGCCTCGGAGTTGGCGGCCAACAAGGAAGTCATCGATCCCAAGAGCGAGCTGTACGCCCAGTTGGTCAAGTTCAAGCTGGCCGGTCGCTTCAAGCTCGCCGAAGAGTTGATGGCCAAGGGTGACTACGAGAACGCGGCGAAGAAATACATTCAGCTGGTCGATGAAGAGCCCAAGCATGAATTCGCGGACAAGGCGCTCAACAACGCCGCCGTTTGCTACGAGAACGAGCGCAAGTTCGACTCCGCGCTGAAACTCTACGAGCGCATCTTCCGCGAGTACCCGAACTCGAAGCTCGCCGACGCCGCGCTCTTCCGCGTCGCCGTGAACGCCGAAAACTCCTACGACTTCGACAAAGCCGTCGACAGCTACCAGAAGTTGATCAAGGACTACCCGGCCTCGAAGGACCGCGAAGCGGCCCTCTTCAACACCGCGCGCATGCTGGAAGGTCTGCAGCGCTACAAGGAAGCCGCGGCGGCCTACCTCCGCTACGCCGACCTCTACCCCACCTCGGAAGATGCGCCGAAGAACCAGTTCCGCGCAGCGCTCATCTACGAAAAGATGGCGGACTACCCGGAGGAGATTCGCGCGTTGAACGAGTTCATTCAGAAGAACTCGTCCAAACCGGCGCAGGCGGAGCTGGTGGTCGACTCCAAGAAGCGAATTGCGGATTGCTACGTGAAGCTCGGCAAGGACGCCGAGGCGAAGAAGGCGTACCAGGCTGCCGCCGACGAGTTTGACCGGCGCGGGCTGAAAGCCGAAACCTCACCCGCAGCGGCGGACGCGGCGGCGTTCTCCAGGTTCCAGCTCGCCGAAGCGGTGTTCAAGGAGTTCGACAAGATGAAGATCGGTGGCTCGGGCAAGGCCCTCGCCAAGAGCTTCACCGACAAGTCCAACTTTCTGAAGAAGGTCCACGAGGCCTACACCGAGGTCTTCAAGTACAAGCGCCTCGAGTGGACCCTGGCCGCCCTCTATCGCAAAGGGTACGCGCTGGAGCGATTTGCCCAGACGTTGGTCGAGACGCCGGTTCCGCCTGAGGTGAAGCGCCTGGGCGAAGAGGCGGTCGTCACCTATCAGGACGCGCTGGGTCAGAAGACGGTCGCGCTGGAAGACAAGGCCGTGGAGAACTACTCCGCCACGCGGGCCGAAGCGCTGAAGAACCACATCTCAAACGAGTGGACGAAGAAGACGCTGGAGTCGTTGAACCGCTTCCGGCCGAAGGAATTTCCGGTGTTGAAAGAGCCGAAGCACGCGCTGTCGAACGAGGCGGTGTACCCCGACGGCGTGGTGCTCGCGCCGACCGGCCCGCTGAAGACCGAGAACGCGACGCAGAAGCTGAAGGGAGACGACAAGTGAATCGCATCGTCGTCCTCCTCGTGGTCGCGATGATCGCCTCGGCCTGCTCCACGCCGAGCGCGGCCCAGAAGCCATTGGCGCCAGCTGCCTCCGCGGCCCCAGCCGAAGCGCCGGCGCCGGCCCCGGCACCGGCCCCGGTGGCGGAAGCGCCCAAGGCGGAAGCCCCCAAACCGCCGCCGCCTCCCCCACCCCCACCGCCGCCTGCGCAACCGGCGTTCGATTCCAGCACCACGTCGAAGTTTGACGATGCGGTGGCCATGGTGGCTCGCGGAGACACCCACGGCGCCCTGCAGGCGTTTCAGGCCCTCGCCGAGCGAAATGCCAAGGTCGACTACGCGTGGACCAACGTCGGCATCTTGAAGGAGCGGCTGAACGACACCGCCGGCGCCGAGGCGGCCTATCGCAAGGCGATTGCGGCCAAGCCGGATCAAGACGTGGCCTGGGACTCGCTCGCGCGCCTCTACTGCCGAACCAAGCGCTGTGGGCAGATCGAGATGGAGCTGAAGACGCGCGTGTCGCAGGACCCGGCCAGCACCGGGGCCCGCACCGCGTACGCTTATGTGCTGGTCCACCAGGGCCGATCGGTCGAGGCGCAGACCGAGGCCAAGAAGGTCTTGAAGACCGATGAGCGACACGTGCGGGCCATGCAGGTGCTCGCGCTGGCGTACATCAAAGAGAACAAGAACGAGCTGGCCCGCATGGTGCTGGAGAACGCCAAAGCGGTGAACGCCCAGGACCCGGCGACCTTCAACCAGCTGGGCTCGGTGTACCTGACCCTGAAGATGAAGCCGCAGGCGCTGGAGGCGTTCAAGCAGGCGGCCTCCCTGAAGTCTGATTTCGCCGATGCCAAGAACAACTACGGCGCGCTTTTGAACGAGTCGACCGACTACGACTCAGCCGTGCGCGAGTTGGAGGCGGCCGTGGCCGCCGCGCCTGACTTCGTGCCCGCCCACCTCAACCTGGGCAATGCGTACCGCGGCAAGCAGGACATCGCCAAAGCGCTCGCCCAGTACGCTGAAGTGCTGCGCTTGGCTCCCGACCTGACGGACACCTATTTCAACCTCGCCGTGCTTCACCTGGACTCTGACGTGCCTGGAATGGACGGGGTCGAGCGCCTGAAGAAGTCGATTTCGTACTTCAATCAGTACCGAGACCGCGGCGGCAAAGATGATCGCGTCGAGCAGTACATCAAGGACGCCAACAAAGGCATCGAGAAGGAAGAGCGCCGCAAGGAGCGCGAGCGCAAAGATGCGTTGAAGAAGGCCGAGAAAGAGAAGAAAGCGGCCGAAGAAGCCGCCAAGAAGGCGGAAGAAGCGAAAAAAGGCGCCGGCAAGTTGCAGACCGACGAGAAGTAAGAGGAACTCCATCACCATGAAAAGACTCCTCCTCAGCGCGCTCGTTCTTGGCTCAACCCTGGCGGCCGCCCAGGAAGCGCAGGCCCCGGCGAAGAAGAAGAAGGTGATCCGCCTGGACGCGATCACGGTCGAGGGCCGCATCCAGAAACCGCAGGCGTTCTACATTTTGCAGCGCTCGAACCTGTCCTTCGACGAGCTCAATCGGGAAGAGTCGTTTCTGCCCAAGATTGAGAAGAGCATTGAGAAGGACACGCTCTGAAACCCAAGTTGTTTTCGATTCTTGAGAGGTCTCACAAGGCAGACTAAGTCACCCTCCGCGTTGTCTTTCGAAAGACGGAACCTGTTGGGTGAAGTTGCGGTCTAAGGAAACACCATGGCTCACGTGCAGTCCCCAGGCTCAAAGATTCTCCGCGTCGCGCTGATCCAGGGCGCGAAGATCACGGAAGACCGTCCGATTCGGAAGCGGATCAACGTCACCGTTGGCCAGGACCCGAAGAACACGTTCGTGGTGCCGGTCTCGAACTTGCCGCCGGGGTTCACGCTCTTCGAGATTCAGAACGACCAGTACTCGCTGTTGTTCACCGAGCAGATGGACGGCAAGGTGAAAGTGGGCGACGGCGATCTGTCCTTCGCTGCGCTGCGCGACCAGGGCCTGGCGAAGAAACGCGGCAACGTCTACGCGCTGGCGCTGAACGACAGCATGCGCGGCAAGGTGACGCTGGGCGAAGTGTCGCTCTTGTTCCAGTTCGTCACGCCGCCTCCCGAGCCGCCCAAGGCCGAGCTGCCGCCGAACATTCGCGGTGGGTTCTGGAAGGGTCTCGATCAGCTCTTCTTCACCATTCTCGCGGTCTCCCTCACGGTGCACTTCTCAGGCGCGACGTTCATTGCCTGTCAGCCGCTGCCGCCGGAGCGCGAATTGTCGCTCGACGAACTTCCGGACCGCTTCGTCAAACAGATGATGCCGGAGCCTCCCAAGCCCGAGAAGAAGGAAGAAAAGAAGGCGGAGGTCGCGGAGAAGAAGGAAGAGAAGAAGGTCGAGAAGAAGGAAGAGCCGAAGACCGCGGAGCAGAAGCACGCCGAAATTGCGAAGAAGGTCGAATCGAAGGGCCTGCTGAAGATTCTCGGTTCTGCCGGTGGCGCAGGCGCCCTGGAAGACGTGCTCGGTGGCAGCACTGGCGGCGCGGACATCAAGGACGCGTTGGCCGGAGCCTCCGGTGTCGTCGTAGCGACGGGTGACGGCGTGAATGGGCCCAAGGGCGGCGGCGCGGGTACGGCGGCCGGCATCGGCGACCTCGGCACCTCGGGCGGCGGCAACGTCAACCTGGCCAAGAACGACGCCGCGATTCGCGGACGCGTGTCCGAAGGTTCGGTGGAGACTGAGTCGGGCGAGGTGGACCGCAACGCGCTCGCGAAGTTCGTGAAGAGCCGCTTGCCCGCCATTCAGGGGTGCTACGAGCGCGAGCTCAAGCGCAACCCGAGCCTCAAGGGCAAGGTGGTGGTGCGCTTCACCATCGGCACCAACGGCCGCGTCACCGAAATCGACATCGAAGAGAACTCGCTGGGCAATCAGGACGTGGGTGGCTGCATCAAGAACCTGATTCGCGCCTGGGTGTTCCCCTTCAAGCCTGAGAGTGAAGCGACGGTTTCGTACCCGTTCGTCTTCGCCCCGGCGTCCTGATTCGGCGGCTCGATTTCAGCCTCCGGACCGCCCGTTGATCAGTCGGTCCTGCGCGACTTTTGCTTCTCCGTCCTGACGGGACGTATGGCATAACGGGCCCATGAAACAGAAGCGACTGTCTGAGGTTCGCGAGCTCGTCGCCTCCACTGATTTTCAGAGTTGGTGGAACCAGCTTGTCGAGGCGCGCACCACGCTGGCCGATGCCACCGCGCGCTACGACGAGCTGCTGGGTCAGGTGACGCTGATGGAGTTTCGCTCTGAGCTGACGCAGAAGAACGCCATCGACACGCTCTACCGCGCGGGTGAGCACGAAGACTCTGCCGCCAACATGCTGGTCGACGCGACCGACATGGAGAACCGCTCGTTCCGTGGTGTGTCGGAGTTCGAAGAGAAGCGCTTTCACGTGTCCGAGCTGTGGTACCGGCTGGGCGCCGCGGAAAAAGCGCTGGAAGAGGCGCGAGACAAGAAGTTGCCCGAGCCCGAGATGAAGGCGCTCGAGCGCGCGCGGGGCAGCGCCGCGCAGGAGTACGAAGACGAGACAAAGAAGAAGAACCGCATGTGGGACGAAGTCGAGCGGCTGTGGGCCAAGAGCTCCGAGGTCAGCCTCTTGATGGCGGAAGCGCGCGCGCTGGGGAAGAAGGTTCGCCGCGAAGCCGAGAGCCTCTTCGCGTTGGCCGAAGACCGGAAGTCTCGGGCGAAGTCGCTTCGCGCCGAGAGCACCGAAGCGTCGGCGACGGTGGAGTCGGCCCGTGCGCGGGTGGCCACGTTGCTGGCACAGGCCAAGGAACGCTTCGGCTGCGCGGCGGGCACGGACTTCCTCTACTTCCGCGTGCGCGACGATCAGAAGCACGCGCTGGCGCTGGGCCTCATCGACGACGCCGAGAACTACAACCTCGAGGTGAAATCGCTCGCGCTCTACGTGGTGGATCGCCAACGTGGCGTGGGGTTCCTCGAGCCCGCCAAGCACGCGGCGTCTTCCGCCGAAGAAGGCGACCGCCGTTTCGAGACCTACTTCCTGACCGGTCGTAAAGGGCAGGCGTCT
>CAZFXD010000124.1:0-1079 GCA_964522795.1 uncultured Myxococcaceae bacterium | reverse complement strand
AGGCGACCGCCGTTTCGAGACCTACTTCCTGACCGGTCGTAAAGGGCAGGCGTCTTCAAACCCCACGTGATAAAGGGCTGTCATGGATAAGGTTGCGGTGCTGGCGGGGTCCCCGCTTTTTGAGATGCTGGCGACGGAAGAGATGGAATTCGTGGCTGATCTTTCACGGCCTCGCCATTTCTCCGCTGGGCAGACGATCTTTTCTGAGGGCGAACTGGGCGACAGCCTGTTCGTGATTGCTTCGGGCGAGGTGGAGGTCGTTCGCAAGGACGCCACCGGCGCCCTGAAGGTGATCGCGGTCCTGGGGCCCGGTCAGTTCTTTGGCGAGATGAGCCTCATCGACAAGGAGTACCGGTCTGCGACGGTTCGCGCGAAGTCGGACGCCGATCTGGTGCACCTGACGGCGGAGAACCTGACCACCTTCCGCAAGCAACACCGCGATGGCTTCACGTTCGTGGTGATCAACATCGCGCGCGTGCTGTCCAGCCGACTGCGCGAAGCGAATATGCGCCTGACCGCGCGCGCGTAACCCCTTGGAGCGAAAGGGAAGTTCCGCGCACTCCAGGGGTCTTCTGCCTTGTGCCGAGTGTGGCTAGGCTCGATCCAACGCTGCGTGGCCGGCACGTCGCAACATCACATGATGGGGTGCTCACGTTCACTGGCCGAGTTCGGAACCTCTCCGGAACGTGCGCGCGTTGACGCGGCGAAGTTGGCGGTCGCCCGGGACCAAGGACCGGCGCTGGGTTGGGTCGAAATCGCGCATTCGCGCGCTAGTGTGCGTTCGTTTCTTCGGCTATGTCTGACGGCCTCTGTGGGAGACAAAACTTGAAAGCTCGTGCATTTGGTTTCGTGGTTGCCGCGGTCATCGCGGGGGCAGTTCAGACAGCGGCTGCCGCGCCGCAGCGGCCTCGCATTGGCGGCACCCCGGCCCCCTCTCCCTCCGCAGGCGTGCCAGAGGGACTCGACGGCGGCCTGGGTGACCCAACAGGCGACATGGGCGCGGCTGGGTCCGGTGCGGGCGCGGGGGCGTTTCCCGGTGGCTCAGCCGGTTTGCCTGGTGGGGGTGGGGGTGCGGCGGC
>CAZFXD010000123.1:0-13352 GCA_964522795.1 uncultured Myxococcaceae bacterium | reverse complement strand
GGTGGCATCATCGCGCCATGGAACTTCACGACGCTGCGGCGTTCTTGCGACGACAGAAATATGGCGTCATCTCTTCGCTGCGGGCCGACGGGCACCCGCAGTCGGCGGTGGTCGGCTTCGGGTGGAACGAGCGCGCGGAGGCCGTCTTCGACGCGCTGGGCGAGACGAACAAGGCGGTGAACCTTCGCCGCGACGCGCGGGCGTCGGTGGTGGTGTGGGAAGGCACGCGCACGATTCAGCTGGAAGGGCTGGTGGACGAGCCGCAGGGCGCCGAACGCGACGCCGCGCTCCGGCAGTATTTCGAGGCCCACCCCGACGGGCCCGAGCGCCTCTCGTGGCCGGGCATCGCGCACTTCCGGTTTCGCCCGCGGTGGATTCGCGATTCGGAGTTCGGGGTGACGCCGGGGCCGCTGATTCGAATCTGGGTCGCGCCAGGGACGTAGCCGTCGGGCGACCGCGCCGCGCGGGGCACGGCCTCAGCTCCGGGTGGCGCCGCCGCTCACCTGCCGTCGAAACGGCCACACGAGCTGCGCGGGCAGCGACGTCGGGACGCCCTCGTCGTCGCTCACGCCGAACTTCGTCGCGTGCACCCCGCGCGGGAGGTACAGCGTGCCGAACACCGCGTCCCACAGCGGGAAGAGGCCGGCGAAGTTCTTGTCGCGGCCTTCGGCTTCCGAGGTGTGGTGCCAGCGGTGGAAGAAGGGCGTCGCCACCACGTACTTGAGCGGCCCGAAGTCGAAGCGAACGTTGGCGTGGAGAAAGATGGCGAAGAGCCCGAACAGCGGCGTGGCGGCGGCCAGCGCGGTGGGGTCGAAGCCCACGAACACGATGGGAAACGCCATGGCCAGGCGGTTCAACGCTTCGTTCACCGGGTGGACGCGCGTCGAAGCCAACCAGTCGAGCGAGGGCGCGCTGTGGTGCACGGCGTGAAACCTCCACAGCCGGCCGCGATGAAATGCGCGGTGGGTCCAGTACCCGATGAAGTCGGTGAGCAGGAGCACCTCGAGGATTTGCAGCCCCATCGGCTGCCGCGCGATGACCGACGTCTCGCGCATGAACTCCACGTACTCCTTCGCCGCCCCCGGAGGCGCCAACGCCACCGCCGTGGCGGCGATGCCCAGGAACACCACGCCGCGCGTGAGGTGCTTCGTCACCAGCACGGTGAGGGCGAAGTACCCGAGGTCGGTGAGCCGGCTCTGATGGAAAATCGGAGCGCGGGGAAGCGAAGGGAAGATGCGCTCCAGCGTGCCCATCAACACCCCAATCACGAGGAGCCCGACGCCAGCGCCGATGAGGGGTTGCAGGGTCATGGGGAGAGGAACACCCGGCGCGCGCTTTGGTTGTGCGTGGATGGCACGAGGCGATTGTAGGCGTGGAGGGCACACCGTCGTTTCCGCGCTGATAGCAGGCGAAACAGCGCTGGGACGCGCGGCGGCGCTCCCGCGCGAGCTCAGGGGCAGGGGGTCGCCCGAAGCTCCAGCAGCTGCAGGAGGCTCATCCCCGCGGCCTCCGAGGCGGCGCGATCCGAGGACGGCTCGTCACCAGGCACGACCGACACCCACGCCTTCTTCGTCTGGCTCAAGAGCACGACGGTGCCGGCGTCGTCTGAGCTGCGCGCAATCGCACCGCACGGCGAGAGGGCGCCGGGGGCGCTCAAGGACGCGTTGGGGGTCTCGGCCCAGATGAGGTTGAAGCGAGGCGCGCTTGGCTTGAAAGGGGCCGATGACAGCGTGGCGGCGTTGACCTGCACGGCCGCGCAGCCCGGGCCGACGTATGTGCACTGCGCGCGATAGACGCCCCCGTCATCGACGGTGGGGCACGACGCAGCCCCTGGGTGGGCCTTCATGGTCACCGAAGGGAGCGTCAGGGAGGCGGGGCAGGCCACGCGGCTGGTGGCGCAGGCGAGCGGCGAGGCGGTGGGACACGCGGCAGCGGTTGGCTCGACCGCCGTGAGCAAACTGGCGGCGTGTCGGGCCAGCGCGGCGCGCTCGAAGTTCGCGGGTGACGGGCTGGGCACCGACGCCCACGCCGATGCCTGGCGACCCGCGCTGCACAGCTGCGGGGTGGGGCGGGTCGAGGCCCAGCAGCCGAAGTGCGCCTCGGGCGCCGCGCTCGGCTCCGCGTAGGTCGCCTGCGCGATGGCGAGATCGACCGGGGTTCCCGCCGGCGCCCGGTATTCGCAGTACAGTTGTTTGAGGCGCGGCTGGTTCCAGATCGAGCCGAGATCGCCGCGCAGCAGCGGCCACCGGCCGTACCCGTCGGACTCGAAGGAGGGCGGGCACGGAGCAAACGCGTACGGTGGTCCGGCGTCGACCGCCGCGTCGGGGGAGCCCGCGACTTCGCAGGGCCGGGTGCGCTGGTCGAAGTTGGACAGGTCGGGGCAGTTGTCCTTGCTGTCGACCACGGTGTCGAGGTCGCGGTCTGGTTCGCCCACACCCACGGCCGCGAACGCGTTCACCAGATGTCCGCAGTGCTCCAGGGTGATGGGCACCGGCGAGACCGCCTGTCCCGTGACGAACTGGAGACAGGAGGTGATCAGCCCCTCGCGGGACGCGGCGAAGCTGGAGGCTGGGGCGGCCAATCGCCAACGAATGGCGTGGAAGAGGACCTGCTCGGCCCGCTGTTTCCGGACCGCGCCGACGCGGATCTTCGAGAGCGGGTGTTCACCGCCGTCGGTCCAGAGCACGAGCGCGTAGCTGACGATGGCAGAGTTGTGGTGGGTGTGGCCGTAGTCGTTGGCGGTGGTCCTTGCCTCGCCGGCGTCGAGCTTGAGGCGCTTGCTCTCGTGGTCGGGGCGTGGCGGCTGGTCCCCTTGCGGGTCCCAGACGGTCCGAAGCGGTGTGCCGTCGGCCATCTCCACCACCCAGGTCCCGGTCACAAACGCGGCCCACGCATCGGCGAACGCCTCGCCCAGGGCTCCCGCCTCGTCCGCGTCTCCGTCGTCGATGAAGCCACGGCTGATGGCGTGGCCATACTCGTGGGCCGTGACCGAGGGTGTGAGGAAATCGTCGGAGAACGCGACGGCCTGCGCGGTCGGGTCCCAGAAGGCGTTGGTGTCAGGCGCGCCATAGTGGACGAAGCCGAGCAGCGGCGCACCGCTCCCGTCGTACCCGTCCCAGCCGAACGTGCGGTCGAAGTACTGGTGCACGTCTCCCAGGAGAGACCACAGGCGCATGCCGGCGTCCTCTGGCGGAGTCGACGTGCCCCCGTCTTCGTTCGCGAGGAGGGCGAGTGGGCGCAGCGTGGCCGCGACAACGTCGGTACCCCCGTCGAGCGTGGCGATGAGGCGGTTGCGCGCCGAGCGTGCCCGTGGCTGGGCGGCCAGCACCGCTCCTGAAATCGCGTCGACGTATCCGGTGACGCCGTCTGTCGCCCGGGTGCCGCGAACTTGCCACGCCAGCACGTTGGGCCCCGGCGCCTCGTCGAAGAAGACGGCGCGTTGGAAGATGCCCAGCTGCGTTGCCTTCACCGCCAGAGGGTCCCCACCGAGAAACGCCGAGAGCGCGGCGGCGGCTGCTGACTCGTCAATCTCGGGGCGGGTCGTTGCGGGGAGTGGTGTTGGGGGCGTCGTCGCGCTGACGAACGCAACCTCTCCGGCGGGGCTGACGTACACCTTCACCCGCGCGCCAAACACCGGCCACGCCCCGGCGTGGACTTCAAAAACCGCGGTGCCCTCCGTGCCGCCGCTCGAGATGACCCCGAGCAGCGACAGGCGTTGAACGTCGACGCCCAGCTCCGCGCCGTAGGTGCCAAGGAACTTCATCGCGCGGGCCTCGACCGTGGCGCCGGCGACGGGCACTCGCCCTCGCAGCGCGACGCCGCCTCTCCCATCCCTGACCAGCGAGACCGGGTCTGTCGACGCCGCGCTCAGGCGATCCATCGGGCCGGTGCACTGGCACCCCGCCAGCACGAGCCAGATGACCCACCGGAGATTCCCCATGGTGCCGCGAAGCTTGCCACAGCGCGCGGACCGCCGCCTTCACCACTTGAGCAGCCGCCGCCCCGTGCTGTGCAGCCGTTTGCACACCGTCACTTGAGCGCGCGCCCAACTTCGCGGAATGCCGGCGCCCCCGGCGTGCCCGAAAGCTGCAGTGCTCTGGGGCATGCCTTCCACCGCGCTGCGCAACAAGGTCGCGAAACTGGTCCTCGGCGCCGCCTGCCTCGCCGCGACCGCGACGTGGGCGGAGACGGCGGTCAGCGAGCGGCGCGCGCCGGATGACCTCGCGCTCGACGCCACCGCGCTCGGCACCTTCGCCCGCACCGGCGCCCTGGTGGAGGTGAAGGCGCACTACCAACACCGCCTCTTTCAGTCGGACGACGAGGTGTTCGCCGACAACTTCTTCGGCGTCGGGTTCGTCAGTCAGACCTCGCCCGTCTTCGAACACCTCGGCGCGTACGTCGAAGTGCAGCCGGCCGCGTTCGTGAAAGTGACGGCCGGCTACGAAGCCATCGGCTACTTCGGAACCCTCGGCACCATGCGGCTCCTCGACGGGTGCCGCGGCGCCGCCGGGTTCGCCCGCACCGACACCACCTGCGACTTCAGCCCCGACGTGGACAGCGCGGCGCCCGGCGCGAGCGGGTTCGGCCACCGCCTCTTCTCGGAGGTCGCGCTCATGGGGCAGGTCTCCCGGTTCGTCGCCGCGGTCAGCGTCAAAGCGGAGGGCTGGTTCATGAACCCCACCCGCGCCTCGGAGGCGAAGTTCTGGTTCAACGAGCTCCACCTGTTGCCCATGGCGCGCGCCGACTTCGCGCTGCTGGGCAGCGGCGCGCTCTTCTTCGAACTCCTCCACGGCGGCCACAACCGCCCGCAGTTACTCCTCGGGCTGAGCGACGACTTCGGCTTCTCGCTCGACTCCGGCTACGTCAACAACAACCGCGTCGGCCCGGCGGCGGTGCTCCGCTTCCCCACGCTGGGCGCGTTTCGCGAGCTGTGCGCCGTGCTGGTCGTGCAGCCGTGGACCAACGAGCGCTACTTGAAGGGCGGCATGCCGTTCATCGGCCTCGTCCTCTCCGCCGCCACCCCCAACTTCCTCTCCTCACAGGAGCGTTGACCATGAACGTGCACAGCGTGGAAACCGAAGCCGACCTCGACGCATTCTTGAAGCTCCCCTTCGACCTCTACCGGGGCGACGCGGCCTGGGTCGCGCCCCTGGAGTCGCGCGAACGGTTCCGGCTCGACGCCCGCCGCAACGGGTTCTTCCGCCACGCCGAGCGCGCGCTCTTCCTCGCGCGCCGCGACGGACGGGTGGTGGGCCGCATCGCCGCGGTGCACGACGAGGCGGACCGGACCCGCACTGGCATGGTCGGCTTTTTTGAGTGTGAAGACGATGTGCAGGCGTCGAACGCGCTCTTCGCCGCCGCCAACGCCTGGCTGCGCGCCCGCGGCGCGACGTCGGTGGTGGGTCCCAAGAACCTGACCGAGATGGACGAGTTCGGCGTGGTGGTGAACGGGCACACGCGCCGGCCGCCGTTCATGACCGGCCACTCGCCCGCGTACTACGCGCGGCTCTTCCTCGCGGCGGGCTTTGAAAAATCGCGCGACACCCTCGCCTACGAGCGCTTCCTGTTTGAGCAGGACGGTCGGCCCAGCGTGCCTCCCGAGGGCCTGCTCCGCGCGGCCGCTCCCGCCGCCAACGAATTCACCATTCGCGCCCTCGACGTGCGCCGCTGGGACGAGGAGGTCGCCACCGCCTGCCACATCATCAATGCGTCCTTCGAAGGCATGGAAGGTCACGCGCCCTTCCGGCTGGAGGAGTTCGCGGCCATCGCGCGCGAGCTCAAGCCCATGGTGGACCCGCGGCTGATGCTGCTCGCCGAACACCACGGCAGGCCCGCCGGCTTCGCCTTCCTCTTCCCCGACGTGAACGAGGTGCTGGCGGCGATGAACGGAAAGCTCTACCCCTTCGGCTGGCTGAAGGCGCTGTGGGCGAAGCGGCGCGTCAGCACCGCCAGCTTCAAGCTCGCCGGCGTGCTTCCTGAGCACCGCAAGGCGGGACTCGCGGCGCGCCTGGCGCTGGAAGCGTCCGTCACCGCGCAGCGGCTGGGGTACCGGCGCCTGGAGATGTCGGTGGTGAATGAGTCCAACACGCGCATGCGCGACTTCATCGCGCTGCAGGGGGCCGTGCCCTACCTCCGCTTCCGGTTGTTCCGAAAGGAGCTCGCATGAACGCCCCGCTGCGTCCCCGCACCCTGCTGGCGTACGGCTCGGGCGCCCTCGGCACCGCCGTGACCGGCACCATGTTCCTCTTCTTCTTCAGCTACTACCTGACCGACGTGGCGCGCCTGTCGCCGCTGTTCGTGGTCGCGCTCCAGGTGCTGCGAAACCTGTGGAGCGCCGGGAGCGACCCGCTCATCGGCCACTTCACGGACCGGGTGAACACGCGCTGGGGGCGACGCAAGCCCTTCATCGCCGCGGGCATGATTCCGTTCGGCTTCTGCTTCGCGTTTCTCTGGCAGGCGCCGACGGGCCTGTCACCGTGGGTGGCCGCGGGGCTGCTGGGGGTGGCGATGGTCGCCTATGACACCGCGGCCTCGTCCGTGAGCGTGCCCTACAGCGCGATGACGCCCGCCATCACCGCCGACTACGACGAGCGCACCAAGCTCGGCGGCGTGCGCCAGGCCTTCTCCATGCTGGGCGGACTTCTGGTCGGCGGCGTGGTGCAGGGCGGGGTGGAGTTGTTCGCGACGCCTCAAGCGGGCTTCGGCGCCATGGGGTGGGTGTTCGGCGTCGTGGGCGCGCTCTCCTTTCTCCCGGTGTTGTGGGGCGTGAAGGAGCGCCGCGGGGACGAGCGCGCGCCCGACGCCGCGCCGCTCTTCTCGATGTTCAAGGTGACACTGAAGAACCGCGCCTTCGTGGCCGCGCTGTTCGTCTACCTGCTCTCGTGGGTCAGCGTGGGCATCTGCTCCACCATGTTCATCTACTTCCTCACCCACTGGATGAAGATGGAGAGCGACGTCACCACCGCGCTGTTGGTGGTGCAGGTGGTGGCGCTCGTCTCCATTCCCGGCCACGTGTGGATGTCGAAGCGCTTCGGCAAACGCACCGCCTTCATCGTCGGCATGTCGGCCTGGGCCCTGGTGCAGGCGGCCACCTTCTTTCTCGGGCCGGAGCACCGCGCCTTCGCGCTGCCGCTGATGGGCCTCGCCGGAATCGGCGTGGGCGCGGCGCACGTGCTGCCGTTCGCGATGGTGCCCGACTGCATCGAGTTGGATGAGCTCAAGACCGGGCAGCGCCGCGAAGGCGCGTACTACGGCGTGATGAGCTTCGCGGAGAAGCTGGGGAGCAGCCTCGCCCTGGGTGGCGTCGGGTTGGTGCTGTCGTTCTACGGCTACGACGGCGCGTCACCGGTGCAGTCGGCGGAGGCGACGTTCGCCTTGCGGCTGCTGATGGGGCCGCTGCCCACCGTGTTGCTGGTCGGCTCCATCATCGCGGCGGTCTTCTACCCGGTGTCGAAGGTTCGCTACGCCGCGGTGTGCGAGGCGCTGGAGAAGAAGCGCGCCGCGGCCGTTCGCCTCGTGCCGCTGTCTCAGACGGCGTGAAGCGCCTAGAGCGTGAGGTTGACCTGGTAGGTGCCGCCGAAGGAGGTGGCCGTTCCGGTGACCGTGGTGGTCCCCGGCTTTCGCTGCACCGTGCCGCCGTCGCCCGGCGCCAACTGGCCCGACATGGCGAGGTCCAGCTTCACCAGGCCGCTCAGGTCGCCGCTCATGGCGTATTCGCCGGACAGCGAACCGGTCAGCGTGCCGTTGGGGATTCCCTTCAGCGACAAATCGAGTGACGGCGCGGCGCCACCGTCGACCGGCGTGACGTAGGTGATGCCCAGCGAGATGCCGCCGTCGAGCATCAAATCGCCGTCGGAGTAGTTCGACATGGCGACCTTGAGCCGCATGCCTTTGTTGGCCGAGTTGCCCTGGTCCACCTGGCCGGTGATGGTGAGCGTGCCGCTCTTGTCGCCGGTGGTGGTCTGCGGCGAGATGTTGGCGCTGGAGGCGGCGTTGAAGCCGTCGAACCCAAGCTGCATCGACTTGGCGATGGACTTGTCGAGGCCCAGGTACGCGCGGCGGGCCTGCTCGTCGGAGGAAACGCCGCCGCCGGCGCACGCCACCCCGAGGGTGAGCGCCCCGACGACTGCGGCCATCAATTGGGAGGTCTTCATGGGGCGCAGGTGTACACCGGCGGCCGGCTGGAGTCTCGGGCCGGGCTGACGGTGCCGCTTCGGGTTCCAGCGCAGAAGGGGCGGGGAATGGCGACGGGGCCCCTGACGCCGCGCTGGTTGTTTTGACTCATGGTTTGCCCCGCCGGACGTCAGGGTGGCGCGCTAGAAGCACTGTATGGCGAAACCCAAGTCGCACTTCGCGTGTCAGGCCTGCGGCGCGCAAGCCCCCAAGTGGATGGGCAAGTGCCCCGACTGCGGCGCGTGGAACACCATGGCTGAAGAAGTCGAGGCGTCGGCCGCGTCTCAGGCCCGCGCGCCGTGGGGCGCTTCCACGGGGTCCGCCAAACCCACGGCGTTGTCTGAAGTCAGCACCGTCAAAGACGCCCGCACCCGCACCGGCATCGTGGAGTTCGATCGCGTGCTGGGCGGCGGCATCGTCGACGGCTCGCTCGTGCTCCTGGGCGGCGACCCGGGCATCGGGAAGTCCACGCTCCTGCTCGCCGCGCTCGACCGGTTGGCGAAAGAGAAGGTCGCGCTCTACGTCTCGGGCGAAGAGTCGCTCCGGCAGACCAAGATGCGCGCCGACCGTCTCGGCCTCAAAGGCGACTCCATTCGTCTCTTCGCGGAGACCGACGCCGACAAGGTGCTCGCCACCGCCGCCACGCTCGAGCTCTCCGCGCTGGTGATTGACTCCATTCAGACCATGTTCCTGTCCGAGCTGCAGAGCGCGCCCGGCTCCATCACCCAGGTGCGCGAAGTGGCGGGGCGCTTCATGGCGTTCGCCAAGCGCACGGGCGTGCCGGTGTTTCTGGTGGGCCACGTCACCAAGGACGGCTCCATCGCCGGCCCGCGCGTGCTCGAGCACATGGTGGACACCGTCCTCTACTTCGAAGGCGAGCGCGGCCACGCGTTTCGAATCTTGCGGGCACACAAGAACCGCTTCGGCTCGACGAATGAAATCGGCGTCTTCGAGATGAAGACCGGCGGGTTGGCGGAAGTGCCCGACCCCTCGGCGCTCTTCCTCGCCGAACGCCCGCAGGGCCAGGCGGGCTCGGTCGTCACCTGCACCTTGAACGGCACCCGCCCGCTCCTGGTCGAAGTTCAGGCCCTCGTCACTCCCACCGGCTACGGCACGGCCCGGCGCACCGCCATGGGCGTCGACGGCAACCGCGTGGCGCTCCTGGCCGCGGTGCTGGAGAAGAAGGAAGGCGTGCAGTTGGTCGGCTGCGATATTTTCGTGAACGTGGCGGGCGGAATGGAGTTGTCCGAGCCGGCGAGCGACCTCGCCGTCTGCATCGCGCTCGCGTCCAGTTTCCAGAATCGCCCCGTCGACCCCCACACCATGATTCTGGGTGAGGTAGGGCTCGCCGGCGAAGTGCGCGCCGTGGGACAGCTTGAATCGCGCCTCACCGAGGCCGCCAAGATGGGCTTCAAGCGGGTGGTGCTCCCCAAAGGCAGCGCCAAGAGACTCGAGGCGAAGAAGCTGGAGTTGATTGGGGTCGCCACCTTGTCTGAAGCGCTCGAGGCGAGCCTGCCCCCGGTGACGGCCTCCCTTCGAAAGCCCGCCGCGCCGCGCAGTGCGGTGGCCCCGCCGGCACCGGCGCTCGAGTCCTCGTCTCATGGATGAAACACGGCCTCCGACGCTTGCCGCGCTTCGAGCGGTGCGGGGGCTGGTGTCTTTTTCTTCACGCGTCTAAGTCGCGCGGACTCTGTTTCGATTTGCTTCCGCGGAGAACTCACACATGCGCGCCTCTCGCTTCACGCTTCTTGCTCTCACCACGCTCGCCGTCGCGACGGGCTGCGGCGGCACTCCCATGAACAACAAAGACGCCGGCGCGGGCGGCGGTTCCGGCGGCGGCTCCGCCGGGGGCTCGGGTGGCTCGAACGACGCGGGGCACGGCGGCTCGGGCGGCTCTGGAGGCGGGAGCGGCGGCGCCGGTGGCGGCAGCGGCGGCAGCGGCGGCAGCGGCGGAGGCGGCAGCGCGATTGTCCCCCTCACGGGCACCGTGGTGCCGGAAGCCGAGACCAACGGCGCCCACATCAACGACGACTACTACACGGCTCCCGAGCCCTACACGCTGGGCACGGTGGTGCAGGGGCTCATCGGCGACAAGGACCACGCCACCATGGACGTGGACATCGACTCGTACTCCTTCACCGGTCAGGCGGGCGACGTGTACCAGGTCACCGTGCAGGCCCGGAACGGCGGCGACTTTCAGCCGTACGCCAGCATCTACGCGGACCAGACCGGCTACACGCGACGCATCGTCGCCGTGGGGCAGATGAGCTCTGCGACCCGACAGTTCGTCTTGCAGGATGATGGTTTGCACTTCCTCGTGGTGGAAGATGACCGAAACGCGAACGCGTCCATGGAGGTGGGCGGCATCACCTCGACGTACGAGTTCAAGCTCGAGAAGATCAACGTCACCCCCAGCACCGTCACGCTGCCTCTGACGGCGAAGGCCGGGAGCATCGGCGCCAACGGCGCGGTGCCCTCGTTCGGCTTCACCGCCACGGCGGGCGCGGGGGTTCAGGCGGAGACGAAGGCCGACAGGCTCAATCCGGCGTCTGACCTCGACACCATTCTCTTCCTCTACGACGCGACCGGCAGCGCGCCGAAGTTGCTCGGGTACAACGACGACGGCGACTTCCCGAGCGTCAGCTATGACTCGGTGTTGGCCAAGCCGCTCAACACCGCGGGCAAGTACTACGCGCTGCTCGACTACATCGACGGCACGGGGCCGGCGCGCAACTACGAGATGAACATGTCCACCTTCACCGTCGCGGCCGGTGACTCCTGCGGGGCCGCGACCGCCATCGCCTCACCCGGAACCCTGACGGGGAACTCGGCTGCCTTTCACGACTTCTACAACGCCTTCCTGGGAGCGTCGGCGGCGTGCTCATCCGACCTCGGCGGCGACATGTACGCGCGAGACGCCGTCTATTCCTTCATCATCCCCGCGGGAAAGACGCTGACCGTCACCGTGACCCCGCCAGCGTCCACCTCCGCGAACACGTGGGACGTCTCGCTGGCCATCGTGTCGGACTGCAACGACCCCGGTCCGACCTGCCTGGCGGCGGGCGACGTCGGCTACGAAGGCGACCCGGAAACGGCCAGCTTCACCAACAGCGGCACCACCCCGAAGACCGTCTTCATTCTGGTCGACGGGTACACCGGCGGCGGCGCCTTCACGCTGCTCACCTCACTCAACTGACCCCCGGCGCCGGGTTGGGCGACGAGGCGCGTGGCGGGAGCGTCCGCGCCATGGTCTCCCACTGGGCGATGGTTTCTAACTGCCGGGGAAACCCCTCGGTGATGTGCCGGCCCAGCTCGGCCGCCGTGGCCGGCGCAATGGCGCGCACCAGCGCGTCGCGCATCTCCAGGGCGCTCCGAAAACGTTTCTTGGGAGCTTTCTGGAGCGCCTTCTCCACCACGCTCCACACGCTGTTGGAGATGTCGTCCGGACGCTCCAGGGGGTCATCCACGATGGCCTGCATGGTGCGCAGGTCCGTGTCTTTCTCGAAGGCCCGAATTCCCGCCGCCGCTTCGTAGAGCATCAGCCCCACCGAGAAGATGTCGCTCCGCTGGTCGATGGACTCGCCGCAGGCCTGCTCGGGCGACATGTAGAGCGGCTTGCCTTTGACGATGCCTGGAATGGTGAGGCGCCGTTGCCCACGCATCTTCGCCACCCCGAAGTCGAGAATCTTCACGCCCCCGTCGAACCCCACCATCACGTTGTGGGGCGACAGGTCGCGGTGCACCAGCGCCAGCGGCTGGCCTGAATCGTCCTTCAGTTCGTGCGCCGCGTGGAGGCCCTCGAGCACCCCGGCCAGCACCAGCGAAGACAGGTTCAGCGCAGGCAACTTCTTCTGCGTGAGCACGTCTTCGTAGGTGACGCCTCGCACCAACTCCATCGCGATGTAGGGCTCGCCGCTCGCGGACTTTCCCACGTCGTAGGTGGTGACGAGGTTCTCGTGCGAGAAACGAAGCCCCAGCTTCGCCTCGTCGAGGAACTGGTCCACCATCGAGGCGTCGCTGGCGAGGTGGGGGAGAATTCGCTTCACCGCCACCAGCCGCGAGAGTCCTTCAGGCCCGTAGAGTCGCGCCACCATCACCTGGGCCATGCCGCCCGCGCCCAATGGGGCGAGCAGCTCGTATTTTCCGATGCGCCCCCGGGGACGAAAGGCGGCCAGGGTGTGCAGCTCGTCGAGGCGCTCCAGGGCTGACTGCCCTTCGGCCAGCGCCAGAAACGCCAGGAGCGAGGTGTCGAGGGTCTCCGCCATGGAGCGAACCAGCGACAACACCAGCTCTGAACCCTCCGAGAGCGCCGAGGGAATGATGAAGCCCAGCTGCCCCAGCTTGAGGTGCGCGAGGTTCAAGTTGGAGTGCACCACCAACCGGCCATTGGGGAGCCGCTCGGTGCCAGCGCGGCCCCGAAACTCTGCCACGTCAACCGTCTCTCCAAACGTCCGCGAGAGGACCGGCCCCACCGTGCCGCACAGCTCGACGTAGGCGCTGGTGGCGGAGAGGATGCCCGCGCACTGCGCCAGGTAGACGTCCAGCGCGGCCGAGATGCCCATCTGGCGCGCGAGACAATCTTCAATCACGTCGTCCGCCAGCCGTTGCACGCGAACCACCGCGCGCAGCAGGCGGAGTTCGTCTTCCATCGACGTGGCGGGTGTTCCTGTCATGTCGCCCTTCGAGCGCGCGCGGGCGCCCGACCCCATCAGCTGGCGGGCTTGGCCTGCTCAGCGGCGTAGATGGCGTCGGCGATGCGGTAGGCCGACCCTTCCAGGCGGGTGATGGCCTCTTTGAGCACCACCGGGTCCGTCGTCTGGAGCACGTCCTTGAGCGCCTGGGTGTCGACCTTGATTTCGTCGCGGTCTTTCTCAGACAGCACGTTGGCGTACTCTTCGAGCGACTTCTCGGTGGTGTAGATGAGGCCTTCGGCGTTGTTCCGCAGGTCGGCGATCTCACGCTTCTTCTTGTCGTCCGACGCGTGAGACTGGGCGTCATTGACCATCTTCTGAATGTCTTCTTCGGTCAGGCCCGAGTTGGAGACGATGCGGACCTGCTGCGTCTTGCCCGTGCCGAGGTCTTTCGCCGAGACGTGCACGATGCCGTTGGCGTCGATGTCGAAGGTGACCTCGATTTGGGGCACGCCGCGAGGCGCGGGCGGAATGCCGACCAACTCGAAC
>CAZFXD010000122.1:0-13403 GCA_964522795.1 uncultured Myxococcaceae bacterium | reverse complement strand
ACAAGTTCTCCATCGCCGGGCACGAGGGCTACCTCACCGTGGGCATGTACGAAGACGGAACCCCCGGAGAGCTCTTCATCACCATGGCGAAGGAAGGCTCGACGGTCTCTGGCCTGATGGACTCGCTCGCCACCGCCATCTCGCTCTCGCTCCAGTACGGCGTGCCGCTCCAGGTGTTGGTGGACAAGTTCATTCACACCCGGTTCGAGCCGTCGGGCTTCACCGGAAACCCGGACCTGCCCATCGCCAAGTCTGTGACGGACTACATCTTCCGTTGGCTCTCGCTGAAGTTCTTGCCGTCGGAGCAGGCCGTGGCGGGCGACATCGAGAGCGCGGTGGAAAAGGCCACGCTCCCGGTGGCACCGCCCTCGCCCGCGCCGGTCATCAGCGCGGCCAGTCGACAAGCGTTCCTCAACCAGGCGGACGCACCGCCCTGCCCCACGTGCGGGACGATCACAGTGCGAAATGGCGCTTGCTACAAATGTCACAACTGCGGCACCACCACGGGCTGCAGCTGAAGAGTTCATAGAAGATTCCCGGTGAAGGGCGACTCGATCGCCCCGACGGGGGATGCCAAGGCGATCCCTGTCAATTCTCGAGGGAGGGGTGGAAACGGCTTCGGGGAAACCCGGAGCCGTTTCTGTTTTCAGCGGGTGGTTTTTGAAGCCGCCCGGCTACCGGCATCGGGCGCGGCGCACGACGCGGCGTCCGCCGCCGGGCCGTTGTAGCGCGCGTCGATGGCGCGGAGCGTCTGGAGCGCGCTCTTGGCCGCCGTGCAATCACCTGCCGCGCGAGCGGCCGCCTCGCGTCGCTCGAGGGCGCCGAGCACGGCTTCCCGCACCGGGCGCGTCAGTGGCGCGGGCGTGCCGGGAGAGATGACCGCGTCGTAGGTGACGAAGGCCTGCGCTTCGGCTTCGCTCAGCTCGTCGCGTCGAGGGGCGAGAAACTGGTACTCGACCACAGCCAGAAAGAGCTTTTCACAGTTGTGGGGCCCGGGCTTGCGACAGAGGCGAAGCGTGTCGACCGCGCGCTGCAGATCGCCGTTGCGGAACATGACCCGCGCAGCGTCCACGAGCGCGTCGGGCCCGGGTTTGCCGGGGGGCGCCGCCACGGCCGCGGTGGTGGCGGTCACCCAGGCTGCGCAGAGCGCGCCGCCGAGCCCACCCACTTCCCGACGAGCGCTAGTACGCATTCTTGGAAAGGAACCCGCCAAAGACCGTGCGCAGGAGGATGCGCAGGTCGAGCAGCAGGGACCAGTTCTCGATGTAGTAGAGGTCAAACTCGATGCGTTTCTCAATCGAGGTTTGCCCACGCAGCCCGTTGATCTGCGCCCACCCGGTCATGCCCGCCTTCACCTTGTGGCGGAGCTGGTAGCGCGGAATCTGCTTCTTGAACTCTTCGATGAAGACCGGCCGCTCCGGGCGCGGGCCCACCAGGCTCATGTCGCCTTTGAGCACGTTCCACAGTTGAGGAATCTCATCGAGCGAGGTGCGGCGCAGGAACGCGCCGAGCCGCGTGGCGCGGGGATCATTGGCCACCGCCATCTGAGCCCCACCCGACTCGGCGTCGGGCTTCATGGTGCGGAATTTGAGCATGGTGAAGACGCGCCCATCCATGCCGGTGCGGGTCTGACGAAACAGCACCGGCCCCCGGCTTTCCAGGCGGGTGAGCGCGGCGATCAGCAACAGCAGCGGCGAGGTGATGACGAGGCCAATCAAGGCCACGCACGCATCGAACGCGCGCTTGGCGACCAGGTTCCACCCGTGGAGAGGCCCGCCCTGCATGCTGATGATGGGCAGCCCGCCGAACTCCTCCAGGCCGCCGCGGAGCGTGGCGTATTGGTACAGGTCCGGGACGACTTTCACGTCCACCGTGCGCTGCACCAATTCTTCCATCAACACCTTCACCAGCGCCTGATCCTCCAAGGGCAGCGCGATAATCACCTGGTCAATGGGGTGCTCGTCGAGAACGCGAGCGATGTCGTTCACCACGCCGAGCACTTTGACGCCCTCGATCACCGCTCCGCGCTTGGACTCATGTCGCGACAACAGGCCCACGACCTTGAAGCCGAGCTCGCGATGATGCTCGACGGTTTCGATCACGCGCTGACCCAGCGCGCCGGCCCCCACCACCAGAATCGACTTGGTGTTGAACCCGCGGCGGCGAAGCGCGTTGGAGATGGCCCGAAAGGTCAGCCGGCTCGCGCTGACGAACACGAAGGCGTAGCCGAGAAAGAGGCCCAGTGTGAATCGCGAGTAGCGCTCTCGAACGAAGTACGTCACGCCGATGAAGATCAGCCCGCCCAGCACCACGGCCTTGAAGATCTCGAAGACCTCCACCACGTGGGTTCGAGCCCGATTGGTCGTGTAGAGGTTGGCCTGTCGGAAGGCGACGGGGAAGATGACCAACACCATCGCCAACGAGGTGAGGGTCTCCTCCAGCGGAGGAAGCGATTCGTACGTAAACCCCAGGTAGAAACGCGTGCCGTAGGCGGCGCCGAACGCCAGCGTCAGCACGGCCATGTCCGCGAGGAGCTTGATCGAGTTGTAGAAGCGCTGGAAGCGGCTAAACACGGCTGATTGCTGGAATACCACGGCTGCCCGGAAACCGTGAATCGCGCGACCCTGACCGTCCTCTTCCTGATACTGGCCCCGACCGCTCGGACGGTGTGGTGCGACCTGCAGGACGTCGACCCCGCGCAGTACGGCGACGTCGCCCGGCACATGGTGGCCAGCGGTCACTGGCTCGACCTCAGCGATTCGAAAGGCCCGTTCACCAACAAGCCGCCGCTGCTGATGTGGGCCCAGGCGGTGACGATGACCCTCCTGCGCGAGACCGCGGTCGCGGCGCGGTTGGGGGCGACGTTCTTTACGCTGGTGTTGCTCGCGGCCACCTTCGCGCTCGGTCGCGCGCTCTTCTCGAACGCCATCGCCCGCACCGCGACCGTGTTGGTCGCCGGCTCGGTCGCGCTGCACATGATGCTGGCCGACCCGAAGACCGACGTTGCCCTGGCGGCGATGGTGACCTCGGCGCTCGCCGCGGCCGTCGCGTCCCGCGGGCGCCTGTGGTGCGTGGCGTTGGCCTGGGCCTTCGCGGGACTGGCGGTCCTGGCCAAGGGGCCCACGGCCCTGGTGTACCTCGCCAGCGCCCTCATCCCCTGGTGGTGGTCGTCGTCGCCCCTGCGGTGGGGCCGGCGCCTGGGCGCGGGCGTGGCCGCCTCACGCTGGTGGCTGGGCGTGCCGCTGCTGCTCGCAATTTGCTCGCCGTTCTACGCCACCGTCTTTCGCACCCGCGGCGAGGAGGGGGCGGTGTTCCTGCTCTGGGCGCAGGGGTTCGGGCGCCTGTTGGGCCAGAGCGGGTACCACGACAGCACCACCCCGCTCTTCTTCCTCCACACCGCGCTGTGGGCGCTCTTCCCGTCGCTCTGGGTGCTGGGCCTGGCGTGGTTCTGGGCGCGGCGCAGCGCGCCTCACGGGCCGGTCTCCGGGCACGGCGACCCGGGCGTGGCCCTGTGCGTGGGGTGGTTCGCGGTCCCGTTCGTGGCCGTCAGCCTCGCGGACTACAAGCTCCCCCACTACATCTTCCCGCTGATCGTTCCGCTCTCGCTCGTGGCCGCGAGGTGGATTGAGCGCGACCTGACCCCCGACGCTGCGCGCGCTCGGGCGTTCGCTCGCACGTTCTTCACGGGCGCGGTCGCGTTCTCCGCCGTGTTCGCCCTGCCGTTCGCAGCGTGGGCGGTGGGGCCGCTGGCGGGACTCGCCGCGCTCGCCTGGTGGGCCCTGGGCCCCCGGCCCGCGGGCGCCCGGGCCGTCAATCCGCCGTGGGGGCGCGTCAGCCTCGGAGCCTCGGCGGTGCTGTTCTCCACGGTGTTTCACCTGCTGTTCTACCCACGGCTGTGCGAGTTCCAGGCCTGGCCGGCGCTGGTGCGCGAGGCGGCCCGCCTTGATCCCACCGGACGGGTGACGCCGGTCCTCGACTCGCCCGCGCCCTACTCCGCCGACTTCGCGGCCACCCGCCCGCTCCCCGCCGTGGACGCGCCGGGTGTGGCGGCGCTGGTGCAGCGCGGGCAGACCGGCGTGGTGATTGCCCCCTCCGACTCGCGCGAGGCGTTGGAGGCCGCCGGGCTATTGGTCACCGGGGCCTTCGAGGCGGTGGACTTTCCGACCAGCCGGCCGACGCTCGCATTTCTGCGCCCCTCGACCCGTGCCAGCACGCTCCGCCGTTGGTCGGTGTTCAGCGTGAGGCCATCACCGCACTGATTTCCCGCTCCATGCCCGCCTGAAATGCGCGCGCCGAGAACCGCGCAGCGTTGGCGCGACAGGCCGCCGCCGACAGGGAGTCTTCACGTGCGACGAAGTCGTTCACCGCGTCGATGAGCGACGGCACATCGGCGTGGGGAAACAACACGCCCGTCTCCGGAGTGACCGTCTCGGTTGCGCCTCCACGGCCCAGGGCGATCACCGGGCGACCACTCGCCTGGGCTTCCACGGGCGTCAGACCGAAGTCCTCCTCGCCGGGGAAGACCAGGGCCCGCGCATCGCGATACAGCGCGGGGAGCGCCGCATCCTCCACCTGCCCCAGATACTCCACGTTCGGTGGCAGGCTCTTCATCCGCCAGGCGTCCTGCCCCGAACCTGCGATCTTCAGCGGCAAGCCGAGCACGCGGAAGGCCTCAATGGCGAGGTCGATGCGCTTGTAGGGGGCCAGCGCCCCCACGCAGAGGAAGTACGAGCCCCGGGGAAGCCCCGCCACGTCATCGACGCCGAAGCGCTCCAACTCGACGGGAGGAAAGACCACGTTGGCGATTCGTCCGTAACGCGCCGCGATCTGTGTCGCCACGTGGTGGCTGTTGGCCACGAAATGATCGACCCCGCGACTGCTGTGCACGTCCCACGCCTGGAGCCCGGGTCGGGCCAGGCGAGCCCCGAGGCGAACTGCCGGCGACGATCGCCCGGGCCCGAAATAGTCGGGGAACCGGTCCCACATGTAGCGGAGCGGCGCGTGCACGTACGACAAGTGACGCGCTCCCGGAGGCACGGTCACGCCTTTGGCCACGCAGTGACTGGACGAAATCACCAGGTCCACGTCGGGCAACCGGAGGCTCTTCACCAACGCCGGCAGGACCGGCAGGAGCGCGCGAAACCGCATGTGCCGACGGAGCACACGTGAATCGAGCGCGCTGGTCTGGGCCACGCGGCGCTCCAGCTCATCCGGCATGGTCCCGGGCTCGTGAAACAGCGCGTAGATGCCCGCCTGGGGGAACATGCGCGACAACGCCAGCAGGACCTTTTCGCCGCCGCGCCAGGTGACGAGCCAGTCGTGAACCAGAGCCACCCGCACGCGCCGTTTGTACCACCCGCCCGGTGTTCGGTGGTAACAGCCTTGTCGTGCCGCACGTGGTCATCGACCTGCGAATGGTGGCGGGCCCGCTCCACGGCATCGCGCGGTACGCCCTCGAGTTGGCCCGTCGCATTCCCGAATTGGAGCCCGGTTGGCGCTTCTCCGGGCTGGTGGGCCCTCAAGGCCTGCCCCCTGACCTCGGCACGTTGGCGCCCCGCATTCCCCTGGTCCGCTGCGCCGCGCCATTTCTCGCCCCGCTCGAGCAACCCGCGCTGGCGGCCGCGCTTCGAACCCACCGTCCTGATCTGTTCCACGCCACCTCGTTCTCGGTTCCACGCCTGTGGACGGGGCGGTTGGTGGCGACCGTGCACGACGCCATTCACCTGTCGGGCGAAGCGTCTCAAACGTGGCTCCAGGAGGCGTACTACCGCCTGGTGGTGATTCCGCGGTGCCGCACGGCGCGGGGGTTGATCACGGTCTCCCAGTATTCGGCCCGCGAACTGACGCGCGTGTTCGGCCTCCCCGAGGCGCGGTGGCGCGTCATCTCCAACGGGGTCGCGCCCGAATTTCGCCCTGTCGCGGCGGGGGAGTTGGAGGACTTTCGCGCCCGCCGCAGCTTGCCCGAGCGCTTCTTCCTCGCCATCGGCAGCACCAAGCCGCACAAGAACCTCGGCGTCCTGTCAACGGTGGCCGAGACGCTCCCCCTGCCTCTGGTGTTGCTCGCGGGTCGTGGCGCGCGGAGGCTGCTGCATTTCTCTGACCGGGTGATCGAGCTGGCGCCACTGCCTGACGCCGACCTGGTGCGGCTGTACAGCGCGGCCGAAGCGCTGCTCTTCCCCTCGCGGGCCGAAGGCTTCGGGCTGCCGGCCCTGGAGGCGATGGCCGCGGGAACGGCGGTCATCTGCGCCGACGCGGGAGCGCTGCCTGAGACGACCGGCGACGCGGCCCTTCGCGTTCCCGCCACGGACCCGATTTCATGGCGCGCCGCATGTGAACGACTTCACCGGGACGCGGGGCTTCGTGCGTCACTGGTCGAGCGCGGGCTCCTGCACGTGCAGAATTTCACGTGGGATCGTTGTGCTCGTCAGACGCTTGAGACGTATCGCGCGGCAATGGCGTGACCACCTGGCCGAGGGCCATGGCCACGGCGAACGCCATCGAGAACGGCGCCTGAATCAAGGGGTCGTGGGTGGCCCCGAGGGCGGCGAAGAACGCGAGCGCCCCGAACGACGTCAGACTGGGCCGAGCCCGCAGCAGTGACAACAGGGCGAACACGAACAGCGCGGCCCCGACCACGCCCGTCTCGGCCGCCATCGACAGCAGCTGGTTGTGCGCTTTGCCGGTGTTCTCCTTCACCATCGCGGGGGTGGTCTCGTTCGAGAACCCGTCGGGGCGAAAGCGACCCAACCCAATCCCGACCACGGGTTCGGACTGCACGGCGCGCACACCCGTGGCCCACAGCGCCGCCCGCTCACCGTTGCCCTGCGACGAGGTGGCCTCGACGAAGCGGTCTCGCAGCGGCGCGTTCATGAGGAACAAGCCGCCGAACGCCACCACCGCGATCACCCCGGTCACCCACCCCTTTCGGCCGGAGCGAACCGTGGTCACCACGAAGAACGCGACGAACACCGCCACCGTCGCCATGCGCGCGAGCGGAAACGCCCCCACCGCCAGCGCGAGCGGAATGGCCAGGAGCTTGAGCCAGCGCGCCGCGCCAACCTCCGACGAGAGCGCGAACGCCGTGGCCGCGAAGAGGCCGGTCACGTGAGCGAACTTGAGTCGGTGAAACAACAGCCCTCCGCCCATGAATTGCCCCGGTGCACGGGGGGCGGGCTCATACACGCGGTCGAACGGGATGCGGGTCCAATCGAGCGACGCGAACTTCTCCAGCGGCGGCCACACCCCGTAGTGCTGCAGCCCCGCCACGACGCACGACACAAGCGCGACCGCGACGGCGATTCTCCCCAGCCATGTCTCCGCCTGGTAGGAGACGCGCCGGGCCGCCACCGCGATGAACGGGATGGCACACAGATCGATCGCCCGCGCGACCCCCGTGCCGGTCGGCCAGTGCGACTTCAACGCCGGCGCCAGCACCGCCCAGAGAAAGAAGGCGTAGAGCGGCCAGTACGCGCGCGGGCGAAGGGCTTCTTCAAGCGTCTCGCGGGGCGTGAGCAGGGTCGACAGCACCACCAGGCCGAGCCCGAGCGACGCCACCGCCTCGTGGACCTGGACGCCCACCAGCAGCACGCCCAGGCCGAACGTCCCCAGGCGGGTGGCCGCTGCGAGCCGAGGCGCGGCGCTCACAGCTTGATCGCGTAGAGGAGCTTCATCGCGTCGTAGTAGCTGGGGTCGACGCGAATGACCGTGCCCAGCGTGTCCTTCGCCTCTTCATACTTCTTCAGGCGCCACTGCACCTCGGCCATGCGCACCTTGGCGAACTGCAGATTGCTGTTCCCGTCGATCGCCAGACGCAACGCCTTCAGCGCGGGCTCGAGCCTGTTCTGGGCCAGCGCCACCGAACCAAACGCCGCCTGCACCAGGGGAACCGTGCGCTCAGCGTCGACGGCCTTCGAGGCGAACCGGGCCGCTCCGCTGATGTCCTTCTTCCGCAGCGCGTACAACGCCCGATAGGCGTAGGCGTAGCCGTTGCCCTGATCAAACCGGAGCACCTGCGCAAACGCCGCGTCCGCCGCGTTCCAGTCGCCCATGGCCAGATCCACCAGTCCATCAAACATCGCCGGGTTGGGGTCGTCTTCGGCGGCCTTCTTGAACACGCCTTTGGCTGGGCTCACGATGTCCGCCGGCCGCACGTAGTTCGGCGTCATGACCGGCAGCGGGCCGCCGTACATGGGGTCAGCCTTGAGGCCGCGACCGAGCGCATCGTCCCAGGCCTTGCTGGTGTTCTTGGCCTTGGCGCCGGCCGCGCCCATCAACAACTGTGCGTCGAGGCGCCGGGGGTCCGAGGCGACCGAGGCGGTGAGGGCTGAGATCGCTTCGGGGTACTTTCCTTCGGCGAAGAGCAACCGACCTTCGAGCGCACTCTCCAGCCCCGGGTTGTCCAACTTGCCGGCGAGCGCGAGGAAGTGCACCCGCGCTTCGGGGAGCTGCGACTGCTGCAGGCCGACCAGCATGCGAACGAGGTGGGCGGGCGCGTAGTCCGCTTTGAGGTTGAGCGCGTCATCGGCCGCTTTCCGCGCGGCGTCGAGGGAGCCCGCCAGCCGGAGTGCGAACCCCTTATGGGCCAACGCCTCCATCTGCAGATCCGCGGGCATCTGCTTGTTCTGCTCCAGGACGGCGTTGAGCAGCGACACCGCCACGTCAGCGCGGCCCTCGTGCTGGTAGGCCAGAATTCCCAACGCAATCTTGGGGCGCAGGTTGGTGGGGTCAGCGTCGCGAACTCGCTCGTACGTCTTCTTGGCCAGGGCGAGCTCGCCCACCTCGAGGTACATCTTCGCCAGCGCGTGGCCGGCTTCCCACTGCTCGGGGTCGAACTCGAGGCGCTTCTCCATCGCGGCGATGGCGCTCTTCTGGTCGCCGCGAGAACGGAACAACTCCGCCTGGAAGATGTAGCCGCGCTTGAGCTTGGGGTCGAGCTTCAGCGCTTCGTCGAAGTGCTCGGCCGCGATCTTCGGGTTCTGTCCCACGTACGCCACGCCCAACGCGATCTCCGCCAGCGCTTTGTCTTTCGAGCTGGGGCTCAGCTTGGCGCGATCGGCGGTCCCGGTGATCTCGCCCAGGCTCGCCTTGCGCGTGATGAGGAAATGCGCGCGTGCCGCGTAGACGCGGGCGTCGCCTCCGCGCAGCGCGGCCGCGTTGAGCAGTTGGTCGGCGATCTTGGCTGTCGCTTCGTCCATCGACTGGCCGCGGCCGAACGCGAGCGCCAGCACCCAACCGGCGATGGCGCGATCGCTCTTCGAGTCGAGAATGAGCGCTTTCTGAAATGCGTCTTCGGCGTCTTTGTAGCCGCGCGGCGTGTCTCGCGCGAGGTGCTCCTCGCCGGCCGCAAGGTATTCCGCCGCGGAGCCGCCGAGGTCAGGGAAGAGCTTTTTCCATTCCTCCACCACTGCGTCGATGGGCGCGCTGGACGACGCGAGCATTCGCTGATCGAGCGGTGCGGCTTCTTTCTTCGCCCATGGCTTGGCGAACGCCAGGTAGGCGCCCCCGGCCATCACCACCACCACCACCGCCGCCGCGAGCCCCAGCTTGAGCCCGAGGCCCTCGCTGCGCTCGCCGCCGATGACCATGCCTGTGCCCTTGCGGGCGGGTTTCGCGGGTTCGGGCTCCGGAACCGGTTCCGGCTCGGGGGGCGGCGTGACCTGAACCGCCGGCATCGAGGCGAGGCTGATCCGCGCCAGGGGCTGCGACGTCGACGTCGACGGGCTCTGGGCGCCCGCGGGCTTCTCGTTGCTTCGACAGTCGTCACAAATGCCCAGGGCTTGGTCAAACGGGTCGGTGAGCGCCTTACCACACGACTTGCATGACATCGGCGCCGGTCCGGCGCCGACGGGCGACTTCACTGCCTGGGTGGCACCTGCCGCGGCATCCCAACCGGGAGGTGACGCGTCCATGCGGGTGGGGCTGTCGGCGAAATCGAGCGAAAAGCCACCGCCCGCCGCGGGAGCGGGTGGCCCGCCGGGCGCCCCAGCGGTCGGCGCCGCATCGAACGAGAACGCCCCGTCGAACGACGGCGCCGCCGCGGGCGGTGGGGGCGAAAAGTTCGGAATGGAGGCCGGGGCGGCCAGCGGCGCGCCCGCGAAGCCTCCGCCGCCCGGCGACGGCGGGGCGAACGCATCGAACGAGAATGGCGCCGGGTCTGGAGGCCCACCACCCAACGGGGCGCCAGCCCCCGCTGGCGGGAGCGGGTCGAACGCGAGGTCGCCGAAGGGCGAGCTCGCAGCCGGAGCCGAGGCCACCGGCGAAGGAAATGAGCTGGGCGCTTTGTGCGGCGCCGGAGCCGGCTTCGGCGCGACCGCCGGGGGGAGCTTCAGCGCCGGCGCCGACGCGCCCAGCGGCGCGACGGAGGGCGGCGCAGGGGGGATCGGCGCGGGTGCGTCTTCGTCCGGGGGGGGAGGTGCCTGAACCGGCGCAGGCTTGGGTGGCGCCGAGGCCTTCGGCTTCGCAGCGGCGGGCGCCGCCGAGCCACCGCCTTCCTTCTTCACCATCTGCAGGTTCTTGCACTTTGGGCACTGCGCCCGCACGCCCTTGGGCGTGATGAACTTGTCGTCGATCGAGTAGGCCGCAGAACACTTCTGACAGACGATTTTCATGGCCGCTTCGCGTGCCCACCGAAGGGGTACGCAGGGGGGTGAGCCTACCCGCCCCTGCCCCGGGCCGCCGCGTTTTTTTTCCGGGAGCGCGGGCCGTGGAGTTCGGCGCCGCTCGCCCCCGACGCGCTAGCGCGCGGGAGGAATGTTCGGCTCTTGATCAGTTGCTTCGCGCAGCTTGAGCAGTCCGCGCGTTTCGACCTGGCGAATACGCTCGCGGGTGAGGTTCATGATCGCGCCCACTTCTTCGAGGGTGATGCCGCCCTGCTCTGCCACGTCGAGCGCGCAGGTGTGCTCGAGCTCCCAGATTTCCTTGTCCGGGAAGTTCAGCTTGATCGAGCCCGTCTCGGGATTCACGTCGAGGAAGAGGTTGTACTTGCACGACACGAAGAGGCACGGGCGCGCGGCGGTCACGCACTCAGATCGGGTCTTGGGACGGGTGGCCTGGATTTCTGACAGCAGCGCAGCCTCTTCCGGATCCACGTCGCCCGCCAGACGGCGGCGGCGAAGCTCGCGGGCCATCTCCTTGCGGGACATCGTCTTCGAACGTCGTCGCTCGAGTTCGGCGTCATCCTTCAGCGGCGGGCTTTCCAGTTCCAGCTCGTTCATGCTCCCCTCCATTCAATATCGTTCACTGCGTGGTGAGTTGAGGACGTGTCCAGGTCAAATCAGGTGCTGATTCCGTTGCGTGCTGTGACGATGCTTCCGAATCTCGTCAGTTCTGATGAAAGTTCCGAGGCGCGGGCCTCGAGCGACAACAGCTGTTCTCCAAGAGACTTCTTGGCGCGCTCGCTGAAGAGGCGCCGGTCGAGCTCGGCGCGAAAATCGCCAAACACCGCGGCCAGGCCGCGTTCGAGCGCGTCGATCCGATTCTTGAAGACGACGAAGGACCCGCGGATGTCTTCCAGGGTGTGGCCCTCAGCCATCATCTTCTTGATCGCGTTGATGCGCCGCACCGCTTCCACCGGGTAGACGCCCTGGCTGCCACGGTGCTTGCCCTTGCGGCCGACGCGCACCGATCGCGGAAGCAGCCCCGCCTGCACGTACTTGCGAAACGTCGCTTCTGAAAGTCGCACGCCGCGCGGCTGAAAAATGCCGAGGATCGCACGCGCCGAGAGGCCGTTCGCGTAGTCGCGTTCGATCCGTTCGATCTCTTCAGGGTGGAGGATTTCCAAGGTCACGTTCCAATAATCCACTCAATAGATCATCTTGAGTAGTGAACAATGAGTACCAAATATTGAAAATAGGCGTCAAGCACAAAGTGAACTGAAATTGTCGATTGTGGTTTTTGCCGAGACACCCAGGCCCCGAGGTGTTCAGAAAAACGACACCGGGCGGATCCCGCGCGCCTCAGTTGCCGTCTTTGGAGACGATTTCGCCCGTTTTTGCGCCCCGGGGGCGCGTCAGGGGGCGCCCAGGCCCTCGCCCCTGCTGCGACGTCGATGTCTCACCGATTCAGAACCGAGCAGTTCACTCCAGTGCACAGCGGGGCGCCTCGAGGGCGGCCGTGATCGGAATTCCGATCGGCCAGCGGGGGCATCATCCCCGCGCCGCGGAGTCCGTGATCGGAACGAACGGGCCCATCGACGGTCTCTCTCGAGGGGAAACCGCCCTGCCCGGCTCTCGCCCTGGGCGCTGCGAACCCCAGACGCACGAACGCCGCCCGTCGAGGAGCCAGCTTCGCTCTCGACGCGCGGCGTGCGCGCACAGCATGACGTGCAATCAGGTCAGTTCGACTTGAACTCCGCGTCGACCACGTTGCCCTTCCCGCCGGCGTCGGTCGCGCCCGGCGGAGGCGCCTCAGCTCCAGCGCCCGGTTTCGCCGCTCCGGCCTTGTAGAGCTCTTCGGCGGCCTTGTGGCTGGCCTGCTCGAGCTCGTTCACCGCCGACTCGATCGCGGCCTTGTCGTCGCCGTCTCGAACCTTGCCGAGCGCGGCAATGGCGTCTTCCACCCGCTTGGTCGACTCGGCCGAGAGCTTCTCCTTGTTCTCCTTCACCAACTTCTCCATCTGGTAGGTGAGGTTTTCGGCCTTGTTCTTGAGCTCGATCAGCGCTCGCTTCTCTTTGTCGGCGGCCTCGTTGCTCGCCGCGTCTTTCACCATGCGCTCGACCTCATCCTTGGCCAGACCCGAGGAGTGGGTGACGGTGATCTTGGCCTCCTTGTTCGTGGCCTGATCTCGCGCGGTGACGTTCAAGATGCCGTTGGCGTCGATATCGAACGCCACCTCAATCTGCGGCACGCCACGAGGCGCCGGCGGCAACCCGGTCAGGTGGAAGCGGCCCAGGCTCTTGTTGTCGGCAGCCATCTCGCGCTCACCCTGCAGCACGTGAATCTCGACCTGGGTCTGACCATCCGCCGCGGTCGAAAACACCTGCGACTTCTTGGTCGGAATGGTGGTGTTCCGTTCGATCAGCTTGCTGTTCACCCCGCCCAGGGTTTCCACGCCGAGCGAGAGCGGCGTCACGTCGAGGAGCAGAATGTCCTTCACGTCGCCGGCGAGGACGCCCGCCTGCACCGCCGCGCCCAGCGCGACCACTTCGTCCGGGTTCACGGTGCGATTCGGTTCGCGGCCGAACAGCGCCTTCACCGCCTCCTGCACGCGTGGAATGCGCGTGGTGCCGCCGACGAGGACGACTTCGTTCAGGTCCTTCACCTGGATCCCGGAGTCCTTGAGGCAGCGGCGGCAGGGCTCGAGCGAGCGCTCCACGAGCGGCGCGATCATCGATTCGAACTTGGCCCGAGACAGCTTGACGTTGAGGTGCTTGGGACCGGTGGCGTCGGCGGTGAGGAACGGGAGG
>CAZFXD010000121.1:0-13412 GCA_964522795.1 uncultured Myxococcaceae bacterium | reverse complement strand
GGGCCAAACATCCCGACGCTCGATCCGTTCCAGCGCCTCTACGAAGTGCCGCAGCTCTACGCGCTCCGGGTGGGGTTGCCCATGCTCTGGCGCTGGAAGGCCTCAGTCCCCTTCTTCTACCCCACGCCTCGCGTGAACCACGCGCAGGCGTACGACTCGGATCGCGGCGTGACCGTCATCAATGGAGGTGAGTACGGCACCATCAGTCAGGTCACGACCTATCAATGGGACGGCGACCAGTGGGCCCTCTGGGGTGCGTACCCACTCCCGGACGGAGGCGTTCAACGAACCGCGGGCGAGCGCCAACTTCACAACATGGCGTACGACCCGACCCGCAAGAAGATGATCCTCTTCGGCGGGACGGACGAACCCGGTTCGAGTTCCACCACGTCGGGGAACGTCACGTTCCTCTCGCTCGACGCGGGGACGTGGGTGGGCAGCATCGAGACGGGTTGGGAGCGGCTGGCGATCGCCTCGCCCCCGGCGCGGTTCATTCACGCCATGCTCTGGAACCCCGTGGCGCAGCGCATTGAGCTCTACGGGGGCACGTCGATTCTGAACGGGACGAGGCCTGTGGTCATCAACTCGCCTGGCGCCCTCTTCGAGGACGCCTGGAGCCTGACCGATGCGTGGCGACAGATTCCCGCGCTGGGCGCCCTGCAAGTCGGTGTCGCCGCCACGGTCGATGAATCGAGAAACGCGACGATTCTGTGGCCCGGCTACGTGCCGATTGGGTTCTTCGAGCTGGGCCGCACGCAGTACGAGCGCCAGGCCGATACCGACGGGGGCTTCACCGGGTTCACCTACCCGGTCGCCCCGGCCCCACGGACCGTTGAGAACCTCCTCTACGACTCGCGCGCCGAGCGCGTGCTGACCTACGGAGCGCCGGCAACGACCATCGACAACTTCAACTCGGACCGGGTCTGGCAATATTCGGCCAGTGGGTGGCGGGCTCTTTCGGTCGCCGACCCGGAGCGGTTCGGGTCTCCCGGAAAGCGCGCTGGATTTCGGTGGAGCTTTGATCGCAGGCGCGGCCGAGCGGTGCTGTACGGCGGCATCACCACGGACCTCTGGGAGCTTGGGGTCTCGGACAATCAACCGGCTCACATCTTCGATGTGAATACCGAGCGCCTGGGCGCCAGCGCAGGCGCCGCGGTCGATTCGGTGGAACTGCAGGTGGTGGCCAGCGGTCGCGGACAACGCGCCAGTTCAGACGCCGGCTGGGAGGCGGTCCACGGCGTCAGCACCTTTGCATGGGCGAGCGCCACCTGGTCGCCGCTCGCGTCGCTTCCGGCCGCTGATGCTGGCGCGGCCGTCAGCTTCCGCCTCAACGTGCCGGCGAACGTGTTGCCTCGAATGCTCGATGCGAGCGGCCACCTGCGGTTTGCCATCACCCCTCGCGGCGGGAACGGCAACGACACGGCGTCGATCTCAACCGACACCGTGGAGCTGAAAGCGTGGTTTCGCCGCCCATGAGCCGGTTCGCGCACAGCTGCTGGGCCACGGCGTGGGTGACGGCGGTTGCCGGCTGCGCGTTCAACTCGACCGTGGAGGACGCCAGCCACGTCATCTGCCAGTCAGGGTCCGACTGCCCGGCGCCCTGGAACTGCCAACCCGCGACGCATCGATGTGTTCGCCCCGAGGCGTTCGACGACCTGACGCCGTCCCAGGTCGGCGCGGCGGAGCTGACCTACGAAGCGCGTCTGACTTCGCTCGCCGTGCGGCCGACGGCGCTCGGACCAGCGTCGGTCGCCGTCGTGCGCCTTACGTCCAGCGAGGCGCTCGCTTCTCAGGAGCTTCGCGCTTGCGCCGGCGTGCGCTGCGACCTCACGCAGGAAGACAGCCCGTCATTTACCTATTCGTGCCACACCCAGCCGGGCGCCCAGCCGCCCTCAAGCTGTCCGTTGCGTTGGACGATGAGCGACGCAGCAGGCAACGCTTCGACCGTGCCGGAGGTTGCGCTCCTCCGAATCGACGTGGAAGCCCCCACCCCGCCACCGGTGGACGAGCCCGGGGCGATACTCGTCGTCCGCCAGCCCTGGGGCTCGCTCGCTTCACCCGAAACCCCTCGGGTGCACGTGACGGTCAACCGCATGCACCCCGACGAACGCATCATCGCGTACCGGCCATCGACGCCGACCCCCATCGCCGTTGGCGCTGAAGGGGCGTTGTCCGTCGAGCTGCCGGTCGTCGATGCCACCGCCCTGGAGCTCGCGTACGTCGATCGGGCCGGAAACCAGACCTCGCGCGTCGCTGTTCGGGAGTTCGAGCTCACGCTGTCGCTCGGGACACCGGCAGGAAGTCCCGGCAACGCGACGCACCTGACCGCCTCCCCCGCAGACACCGCGGGCTTCGCGCCGCACGCCGGCACAACGCTGACCGCACCCAACGGAGTGGCGGCCGTCGACAACACCGCGTACTCGTCCATCGGAGCGGGGATGTGGCGAGAGCGCTTTCCCTCCTCGCGCGTCCCGCCGCACTTCGCAGCCATGGCCTATGACGAGGCTCGGGCACGAACCGTGGCGTGGGGTGGTTGTTTCTGCTGGCCCGGAAGCTACGACGAGCCGGGTTCGAAAGTCGTGGAATGGAATGGCGAAGACTGGGTGGAACGAGATCCACTCGACCCCGAGGGCGATGGGAACGCGCCGCCGACGATGCGGGCCGCGTTGGCGTACGACGGGCGAGCCAACGTCACGCTCGTCTTTGGGGGGAGAACACGGACCGGCGTGAGCGACGAGTTCTGGGCCTGGAACGGCGTCAGCTGGACGCGAAAATCCCCTCCGCTCCGGCCACCGGCCCGAGAAGGTCACCAGATGGTGTGGGACCCGCGCCGCAGTGGCGTGGTGTTGTTCGGAGGCCGGCGCGCCGACGGTGGCTTTCTCGACGACACCTGGGTCTGGACGAACGACCGTTGGTCACAGCTGCGCTCGCCGCAGTCCCCCGTGGCGCGCGCCGACCATCGCATGACATGGGACGACGCGCGCAGAGTCGTTACCCTCACCGGCGGTGAGACTCCCGGTGGCGTGCAGTGGGACCCGTGGGTGCTCGACGCTGACGGCTGGAGGCCGGACGAAGCACTCGCGCCCAAGGTGCCACCGCGCTCCGGACACGCGTTTGTCTACGACGCCGCGCGTGGGAGCTACTTCGTGCAGGGCGGTCGCCAGCCCGACGGTGGGGTGTGGAACGACGTGTGGGAATACGTCGGCGGACACTGGCTCGAATCTGACGGGGGACTGCTGTCACGCAGCACCACATCGGCCGCGTCACCGCACGACGCACACGCGTACGGCATGGCCTTCTACGATCGCGCCCGCAGCGCGACCACCATCATCGGTGGCCAGCCCCTCGATGAGTTGACCCCGGACGCCGGAAACCTGGCGACCGTGCTGCAGCAGTTGAGCAAGAACCTGGTGACTCTGGTGCGTGCTCCCGGCGGACTCTTCGAGGTCGGCGCGAACGGCATCACGTCGGTCTTCAAGTTCAGTGCACGCGTCAACCACGCCATGGCGTGGGATGACGCTCGCGGCGTCACTGTCGTCAACGGGGGCGAATATGGCCCCTACACACTCGATGACACGTTCGAATGGGACGGCCGCAGCGCCACGATGTGGCTGAGTCCCGACGGGGGCCCGGTGCCCAACGCCGGGCCTCGAACGCACCATGCGATGGCCTACGATCACAAGCGCGGAGGCATGATCCTCTTCGGTGGAACCGATGAGCCGGGCTCGACCCAGGTTGAAACAGCGACCGTGCGGTCGGTCTTTGTCGACGCTGGAACGTGGTTCGGCTCACCGGACGGCGGTTGGTCCCGACTGTCGATTCAGTCGCCGCCAGCGCGCTTCGGCCACGCGATGCAGTGGAATCCCATCTCCCAGAAAATCACCCTGGTGGGCGGTCAGACGTTCGCCTACTCCGCCCACGAACTTCGACTCAACGGGCTTCGTTCGCGGTTCGCAGACACGTGGGAGCTCGGCACCACCTGGCAAAGTGCGCCGTCGGCGGCCAACAACCTGTGCGGAGCGGCGCTGGCGTTCGACAGCACGCGCGGGGTGGAGATTGCCTTCCCCGGACGCACGTATGACAGCTTCTTCCTTCAGTACACGCCCGCCGTCTACGAACGGCCCGCGGCTGGTGGCCCCTGGTCTGAACTTCGACCGTCCCTGCTGCCGGCGCATCGCTCGTATGAGAACCTGATCTACGACACGCGCGCGCAGCGGACGCTGCACTACGGCGTCGCGCAAGCCGTCGTCAACGTCTTCGACGACGTGACCTCCAGCACGCTGCTCGATTGGGACGGCGTGCGCTGGAGCGAAACGCGCGTTTCAGACGCTGAAGGACTGGGGTCGCCGGGGCGGCGAGCCGGCTTTCGCTGGGTCTACGATCAACGGCGCGGCCGGGCGGTGCTCTTCGGCGGTACCCTGCCCGACTTGTGGGAGTTCGACCTCGCGCCCCGGCGCCCAGTGCACATCTTTGAAGCCGACCTCGTTTCCAGCGGCGTTCCCGAGGGCGCTGAACTCACCCGGCTGACCTTCCAGGCCACCGCGAAAGGTGAAGGGTTCACCCCCATGGCCGATGGAGGGTGGGCGCCACAACCCGGCGTCGCGCTGACCCCCTGGCTCGACGGTCACTGGGCCGACGAACTTGCTCGAAGCAGCGTTGATGGTGGCGAGACCGCCGTCGTGCTCGTGGCCGGCTGGTCCACGCGAGCCAACGGAATCGGGGGCAAGCTTCACGCAAGGCTGGCACCTCTGGGCGTCAACGGCCCCGGGTATGCCCGCCTCGAGACGGACGCCATGAGCGCGGTGGTCACCTATCGACTGCCCGCGGCCACAGTTCCAGATTCAGGGTTCTGAACTCTGTCTCGCAGCCGACGTGAATCGTGAAAGCTCGCCGCGCAATTCCTCCACGCTCGTGACCGGCAACCCACACGCGAAGTCTCGGCACACGAACGCGCGCGCCGCCCTGCCATCGAACGGTTGCTCCAGAGCCCTCTCACCCGTGCCCGGCCCGCGCGCCAGATGCATCGTGGGCAACCACGTCGAGCTGACCTCGTCCACCAACCCACGAACCACCGACGCGTCGCCGTCCAATAGGACCGACGCTGCGCCGTCGACCAACGCGTCCGCCACCAACCACAGGTGCCCAAACCCCATGGGGTTCTCGCGCATCGCCGCCGCCATGCGGGACACGTAGGCGGCGGCCGTCTGGAGTCCCTCGGCGTCCGACGTCAACGCGGCCAGCGCCAACTGCGCTTCAGTCAACATCGCGGCGCCTGACGGCATGGCGTTGTCATGGAGCGAATACTGCGGCACCACGGCGTCGGCGTCGTCGAGGGCCGCCGTCCTCCAGGCGTTGGCGCGCGCGTCCCAGAAGCGCGTTCGGGCGCGTGCGCAGACGTTCTGCGCCACCTCCAACCACCGGGGTTCGAACGTCGACTGGTACAGCGCGGTGAGGCCGACGGCGAGGCCCCCGGCGTCCTCCAGCACGCCGTTCAAGCGAGGGGCCCCCTGGTCCACGCTGCGGGCCACGCTGCCATCGGGCGCGACCGCAAGCTCCACCAAACGCCCCGCGGCCCTGGAGGCCATCGCGACCCAGTCCGGCCGTGCAAACACCCGCCCGGCGAACGCCAGCCCGCGAATGAGCAGGCCGTTCCAGCCGACGAGCACCTTGTCGTCGAGCCCTGGCGCCACGCGCTTCTGGCGAACTTCCCGCAGCGACTGTTTCCACCGCCGCAGCGTCTCCGGCGCTGGCTCCACCTCGCGCGCTGACAGCACCGTCGCACCGTGCTCAAAATTTCCCGACGCGGTGACCCCGAAGAATGCCGCGGCGGCCGTGCCCTCCGCTTCACCCAGCGCCTCGACGAACTGCGGCGGCGTCCAGGCGAAGAATCGTCCTTCCTCGCCTTCACTGTCGGCGTCCTGCGCGGTGAAGAAGGTGCCGTCGGGGCTTGTCATTTCGCGCGCCAGGTAGGCGACCGTTTCCTCCACCACCCGTTGGTAGAGCGGCGACTTCGAAATCAGGAACCCCTCGGCGTACAGGTGCAGGAGCTGGGCGTTGTCGTAGAGCATCTTCTCGAAGTGGGGCACTGCCCAGTGACCGTCGACGGAGTACCGGTGAAACCCGCCGCCCAGTTGGTCGTACACGCCGCCGCGCGCCATCTGGTCCAGGGTGAGGAGCACAAGGTCCCGCACGCGCGGCTCGCCGCTTCGCCGGTAGCCTCGCAGCATGAGCGCCACGTTCATGGGGTTGGGGAATTTCGGCCCTCCCTCCCCGAAACCGCCGTGCACCGGGTCGCACACCGACGCCAGCTCGTTCGCCGCGTCCACCACGTCGGCAGCGCCCAGGCTCTCCTGTCCCGGACGAAGGGCGTGCGTCGCGAGCTGGCCCAGCCCTTCGACGAACTCGCCCGCGTGCGCCTCCAACTCGGCGCGCTCGTGTTTCCACGCGTGGTTGAGCGCGTGCAGGAGGCGGCGAAACGAGGGCATGCCGTAGCGCTCTTCCTTCGGGAAATAGGTGCCCCCGTAGAACGGGCGACGGTCGGGAAGCAGAAACACGGTCAGGGGCCACCCGCCCCCGCGCCGCATCAGCTGCACCACGCCCTGATAGAGCTGATCAACCTGCGGCCACTCTTCGCGGTCGACTTTGATGCTGATGAAGTTCGCGTTGAGCAGCGCGGCGGTCTCGTCGTCCTCGAACGACTCGTGGGCCATCACGTGGCACCAGTGACAGGCCGAGTACCCGATGGAGAGCATCACCGGCTTGTCTTCCGCCTTCGCTCTCGCGAACGCCGCGTCGCCCCATTCGTACCAATCGACCGGGTTATGCGCGTGCTGCCGCAGGTAGGGAGACCGCGCGGTGGCGAGGCGGTTGGCGGGGTGGGCGTTCGTCATGGAACACCAGAAGCTAACGAGCCCCGCCCTCCTTTTCGATACAAAGGGCGGGTGAGCCTGGATCTCGCCCACTTCGATTCGCTTCGACGCCTGCTCGAGCTGGAGCGCGCCGCCGAGCGCGAGCGGCGAAGCACGGAAGCAAAGACGTTGCCTCTGGGAGAACTCGAAGCCCGCGGGCTGGTGGTCCTCGACGTGGAGACCAAAGACTCTCACGCGGGCCTCGGGGGCCGGTCCATTCTGAAGCTGGTCCGCTTTGACCGCGCGCCCTTGAAGAGCCGCTTGTGGTCGGGAGACGTGGTGACCGCTTCTCCCCGCAAGACGCCGGTGGAGGACCCGCCGTCGGGGGTGGTGGTGTCGTGCACCCGCCATGAAATCACCGTGGCGTTTGATCGCCCGGCTGAGTTCGTCTTCGAGGGTCGCCTGCGCCTCGACGTGGTGCCCAACGACGCGACCTTCGAGCGCGCCCGAAACGCGCTGGCGCGGGTGGCGGCGATGGACAAGGGCGTCGAGCGCACGCGACGCGAGATTCTTCTCGGCAACCAGCCGCCGCGCTTTGACCACCGCCGGAGCCTCACCGACGCTCCGGCCCTCAACGAGGAACAGCGCGCGGCGGTGGCCATGGGGCTGTCCGCCACCGACTTTGCGCTGGTGCACGGGCCACCCGGCACGGGCAAGAGCACGGTGCTGAAAGAGTTGGCGGCCCGGTTCGGCGCGGAGGGCCTTCGACTGCTGTGCACCGCCGCCAGCAACGCCGCGGTCGATCACCTCCTGGAGCTGTGTCTCGACGCCGGCCTGCGCGCGGTGCGGGTCGGACACCCCGCCCGCGTGCTGCCGCACCTGACGCAACACACGTTGGACGAGCTGGTCGAGAACCACCCGGACCGGAAGATCGCCCGCGAGTTGATGGACGAAGCGTTCGACCTTCTGGGGTACGCGCGAAATCAGAAGGAGCGCGGGCGGAGCCGGGCAAGGTTCGCCAACGCGCGTGAGGCGCAGGCCGAGGCGCGCAAGCTGCTCGATGAAGCCCGGGCCCTGGAACGCAAGGTCGTGGCCGGCATTCTCTCCAACGCCGACGTGGTGTGCTCCACCCTCGCGACGCTCGAAGGCCACACCCTGGGCGGTGAAAAGTTCGACGTGGCCCTGTTCGACGAAGCGACGCAGGCCACCGAGCCGCTCTCGCTGTTGGCGTTTCTGAAAGCGCCTCGGGTCATCATGGCTGGAGATCCGATGCAGCTGCCGCCCACCGTCATCTCGGAGAAGGCGGCTCGCGAGGGGCTGGCCCGCAGCCTGTTTGAGCGGCTGCTCGAGACCGCGCCCGAGAATTCACGGTGTCTGCTCAAAGAACAGCACCGCATGAACGAGCGCCTGATGTTCTTCCCCTCCAAGCAGATGTACCAGGGCGCGCTCCGAGCGCACCCCGCCGTGGCCCAGCGAACCCTGGCTGATGTGCTGCCACCCGAGGTCGGCCCGATTCCGGTGTTTCAGTTCATCGACACCGCCGGCAAGGGCTTCGACGAAGCGGTTCGCCAGACGTCTGAGTCCACCCTCAACGAGGGCGAGGCGGACCTGGTGCTCGCCTGGGCGCAGCGGCTGTTGTCGCTGGGGTTGAACCCATCGGAGCTCGCGCTCATCACCCCGTACGCGGCTCAAGCGGCCCTGCTCCGCGAGAGATTCCCGGACGACAGCGTGGAGATTGACAGCATCGACGCGTTTCAGGGGCGCGAGAAGGACGCGGTGCTGCTCTCGCTGGTGCGCTCCAACCCCGAGCAGTCGGTTGGGTTTCTCGCGGACCTTCGCCGCATCAACGTGGCCATCACCCGCGCCCGCCGTCATCTGTTCATCGTGGGCGACTCGGCCACGCTCACCGGGCACCCGTTCTACGCGCGGTTGATTGATCACGCGCAAGCCACAGGGGCCTACACCACCGCGTGGGAGTGGACGCCCGACACCTACCCGCGTTCACCTGAAATCGTTGCGGGGTGACCTGCGCAAGCTGTCGTGGTCTGCGGTGTAGGCCCCGCAGCCACGCGTCCAAAGAACGCGGGGTTCAAGGCGGCACGCGCCGTGCTCTCTGTCTGTGCATGGGCACCCGGCAGCCAGTCGTGACGAAGGAGAGCGACGTTTGGGTGCTTCGCGTTGAGCGGGAGAACGGCAAAGTGCAGGAATACCGATGTGCGACCGAGGCTCAAGCCCGGCAGCTGGCGCTGGTGTTGGTCCCCAGCGATGACCGAGCGCGCGCAGCCGGTTGAGTCACGTGCCGTTGTCCTGCTTCGCGAAGTCGAACGCAGCGCCCTCGCAGGGGGGTGCGTTCACGCCGTGTCGCGAGATTCCTCGCGCTCGGCTGCCGGGGCCCTGAGTTTTTTTCGAAACACGAAGTACCGGAGCAACAACAATTGAACCACCGAGAACACCAGCACGTCCGCCGAGAGTTTCGAGGCCGCGAAGGCCAGGTCCTTCGAGAGCTTCAGGGTCTGCTCAAACCAGACTTCATATCCAGGCTTGAGCAGCACCACGACTTGCCCGTGAATGAGCCAGAGCGTCGTCCACATGATGAGGTAGCGCACAGCTGACTCACCCAGGCTGTCATTGGTGGCCTTGAAGGCGAACCGCCGGTTCCCGAAGAACGACACCGCCGAGCCAATCAACGTGCCGGTCATCGCTGCCACGCGCGCCTGGTCGGGCGCGGCGAACACAATCGTCTGGGCGATGAGCAGGTCGAGGCCGGTGCAGACCGCCCCCACGGCCATGCTCCGCACCGCCCACATCGACCACAGTCGCCGGAAGAAGGTCATACGCGACGGCGCCGGCGCGCCAGCAGCCCCCCAAGCGCCATCGCTGCGCCGCTGAACAGTTCAACAGACTGACAGCCACACCCGGACGCCGGGGCGCCGCCTCCACCCGCGCCACCTGCTCCCGCGGCGCCGCTGTCTGGGCCCCCCGCGGTCCCACCACCGGCGCCTCCGCCGCTGGAACCTCCTCCCGCGCCACCGCCCGCGCCGCCATCGGGGTCGGCGGTGAGCGCAACGGTTCGCTGCACGGTCGCCATGACGATGGGGGGCGCACCGCCGAGCGCGTTGAAGATGCCGAGCAACTTCTGCCCGGCGTCGTCGGTGTGGTTCTCGCTCGCCAGGAAGTGCACGTACTCGGGCGTGGTCGACTGGTAGTAGAGTGTCGCGGTCACGGTGGCGGTCGCGCCCCCTGTGGTGGGCAGGTTCGGCACCGTGACGTCGAACGAGTCAAAGTCCGCGAGCCCACCATCGGCCAGCGTGAACCAGTTCGTCCCCACCGGCGCGGTGGTGGGCGTGGCCCTGGCCCCGGTGGGAGGAATGCGCGTGTCCTTCACAATCAGGTCGTGCTGCGCGAGGTGTTCTTCTTCACCCACGCCGACCCGCCCGTGCCGCGCCTCGTAGACGCGCAGCTGCGAGTCGACCACCAACGTTCCCGCGTCGGTGAAGGCTCCCGACACCGGCGCCCCATTGAGTGCGACCTGCACGAAGACACGCCGCCCATCCGCGTAGCCGGTCGGCAATTTGTGCCCGCTGCGGTTCGTCACCTTCAGGTGTACCTGCAACGCGCCACCTCGCAGCGCTGAAGTGGGCGCGGTCATCTCCAACTGCGCAGCCGCGCGCAACGACGCGAGCGTGAAGTCCTCTGTCAGCGCGAATTGCTCCGCGTAGATGGAGAGCTCCGGATTCGCCTGTTGCACCGCGCGCAGACCCCACAGATTTCCGCCCACGAACACGTGGCGGCGCGGCTTGTTCTGCAGCGGCCCCAGCTTGCCGACCGGGTACGCGACGCCGCCGTCCGTGTTGATGAACTGCGGCATGTGGCAATCCTGGCACCGTTGGCCACCGCTCGCGGCGGAGTACGCGGAGAACTTCCACTCGTCGTACGTCGTATCGAGCGGGAACCGCGGCCCGATGAGGCCCCCGTCCTCGCGCCTCCACGGCACGAGAGGATTCCACACCTGGTGGCATTGACCGCACAGCTCGCTCGAAGTGACGAGTGAGCCGTACGCCATGTCGTGCCCGCTCGAGGAGCCGGCATCGTACGGACCGAACTTCACCACGCCGCGCTCGAAGTAGAGGTTGGCGTTTCCAATCACCGGGGGGGCGCCGGCGTCGTTGGGAAAACCGGCGTCCGGGGGCGCGAGCACGGAGCGATGACACGCGTCGCAGGTCACGCCTTCGGCGTCGATGGTGTCGAGCGCGCCGCCGTCAGTCGGAATGGTGTGGCCTCGCACGTAGGCCTGCGGCGCATGACAGCGCAGGCAGAACTGCCCCACTCCCGGGACGTCCTGGTTGGCCACCACCACCGCCGCGCGGAACAGGGGATCTCGAATCGAGTTGCCCATCATCGTCGAGACCCAACCGTCGAACGGCAGGTAGAGCGGCTCCGGGTCGGTGATGTCTTTGTCGTGGCACCCTTTGCAGCGCGCCACCGCGCCCTCAATCGGGGTCGCCCCGTTCAACCAGCCCGGCTGTGAGCCCAACTCCGGCGGGACGATCTGCCCGAGCACCACCCACACCACTGCGGCCAGCCCACCCACGGTCAGGACCTCGCGCGCCGGCGACGCACGCCCAGCGCCAACACCGCGAAGGCCAGCGTGACGGGCGACACCGCGCCGCACCCGCAGCCCGGAGCCGCGAGACCATCGCCGCCCCCCGCCCCGCCTGCGCCAGCACTCCCTGCGTCACCCACGGGCGAACTGCCTCCACCGCCGCCCGTAGAACCCCCGCCGGTTCCGGTGCCGCCGCCATCTCCACCGCCGAAGCCCCCGCTGCCGCCGCCGGTTGAACTCCCGCCACCAGCGCCACCCCCGGCACCACCCCCGGCACCACCACCCATGCCTCCGCCGCTTCCACCACCGCTGCCGCCGCCAGCGCCGGAATCGACCGCGCCCGCATCAGGTTTTCCCGCGTCAACGCCAGCGTCGGGTTTTCCCGCATCGACGCCAGCGTCCACGCCCGCGTCGACCAGCCACCCGGGCCCACCGTCCGCGCACAGCACCGGAGAAGTGGGTGACAAGCGGGAGATGCCGGCGCTGGTGCCGTAGGTGCCGATGTACAGGTTGCCGTCCGGCCCGAGGCGAATCGCCGTCGCCACTTTGGGCGAGACGGTGCCGATGTCGGTGCGGGGGTTGGCTCCGACCGTGGCGGTTCGTCCAGCGTTCATGGCCAGCGACCAGATGCGCCCGTTGTTGCCGTCGCCGAAGAAGTACTGCCCCCGCAGCGTCGCGGGCCAGTAGCAAGTGTCCACGAAGGTCCCCGCAGTGATGGACGTGCAGTTGCCGCTCGTCACGCTGGACGAATGGTCACACGAATAAATCGGGTCCACGCAGTTGCCCGACGTGGGCGTGTAATCGACGCAGGTGGTGACTGGTTGCCCCGCTGCGCCCTCTCGCCAGGGCCAGCCGTAGTGCTTGCCCTTGGTGACGATGTTGAGCTCCTCATTCGTCACTTCGCCCACGTCGCCCACCCACAGGTTTCCGGTCTGCGGGTCGAACCCAAACCGGAAGGGGTTCCGAAAGCCCCAGGCGAAGATGTCTTTGCGCGGTGCAGACACGCCGGCGTCGAGCGGGTTCTGTGGCGCCGCCCCGCAGGTGAGGGTGCTGCCCACGGCCACCAGCGGGTTGTCGGTGGGAATTCCGCCATCGAGTTCGACGCGCAGAATCTTGCCGTTGCCGTTGGTGAGGCAGGTGCCGAAGTAGTTGTTGGTGTTCGTCCCCGGCGAGCAGTTGCAGTTGTTCCCGGTATCGCCCACGCCGATGTACAGCTTGCCATCGGGGCCAATCGCGAGCCCCCCGCCATTGTGGTTGGCGGGGCCGCGCAGCCCCGACACCAACACCGCCTCTGTCGCCAGGTCGAGCGTGTCGTCGCTCTTCATGTTGATGGAGACCACCCGATGGCGGTCGAGCGCCGTGCCGCCGTCGGCGTCAGCGCGCGAGTAGTAGAAGAAGAGCCGACGCGTGGTAGCGAAGCTGGGGTCCACCACCACCCCCAACAAGCCCCGCTCGTTGTTGGCCGTATCGACGGCGAACGTGAAGATCGTCTTCACCCCGGCGTCGTCGAGCCGCAACTTGACCGCCCCGCCCTTCTCCAGCATCAGCGCCCGGCCGTCGGGGAGGAACTGAAAATCGGTGAGGTTGGTGACGCCCGACACGTAGGTCGAGAACGCCAACGGAATTCCGCCGTCGACGTTGTCGGCCCACGCCGTCGTCGAGACGACGGACAACCACACCCCGACCCACGTCAAACGTTTCATGCGGCCCCCCGCTTGCGTCGGGCGGCGCGCAGCGCGACCAGACACGTGACCCAGAGTTCGCTCGGCGTCGCGGCACAGCCACACCCCTTGCCCGCGCCAACGCCGCCGCCACCGTCGGGCATCGACCCGCCGCTGCCTCCCAGGCCCGCGTCGTCGCCCGTGCCGCCGGCGTCGCTGCCCAGCGCCCCTCCTCCGCCCCCGGAGCCGCCGCCGCCACCCGTCCCCGCGTCGCACGCCTCGGGCGCAGTAGGCGAAATC
>CAZFXD010000120.1:0-13427 GCA_964522795.1 uncultured Myxococcaceae bacterium | reverse complement strand
CGCCGAGCGCGGCCGAGGCCAAACCCGAGGCGCCCGCGCCCGCCGAGGCCGCCGCGCCTGCCGCCGAGGCCACGCCCGCCGAGGCCCCGGGCCCGATCATCAAGGCCATTCCCGCCCCCAGGGGTCCGTCGGTGGCTGACGAAGTTCCGGAAGCCGAGTCGTTCGGCGACATGTTCGAGAAGTCGGTCAAGTCCGACGGGCTGCCCAGCCGCAAGGGCCTGCGCCCCGGCGAGAAGGTCCGCGCCAAGGTGTTCCAGCTCGGCGCCGAGATGGTGTTCTGCACCGTGGGCAAGGTCGAGGCGATGATCGAGCTCGACGCCCTCAAGGACGAAGAAGGCGTGCTGCGCTTCGGCGTGGGCGATGAGTTCGACGCGTTCGTCTCCGAAGCCGGCGCCAAGGGCATCTACCTGACCCGCAAGGTCTCCAAGGGCGCGGCCTCGCTGTCGCTCCTCCAGGAAGCGCAGAAGAGCGGCCTGCCGGTCGAAGGTCTGGTCATCGCCGTCAACAAGGGCGGCCTGGAAGTGGCGGTGGGCGACACGCGCGCGTTCTGCCCCGCCAGCCAGGTGGACCTGCGCTTCGTGGGCAAGCTCGACAGCTACGTGGGCGAGCGCATGACGTTCCGCGTGCAGGAAGTGAAGGAGAAGAAGATCGTCCTCTCCCGCCGCGCCATTCTCGAGGAAGAGGCGAAGGCCAAGGCGGAGGTCACCCGGGCCACCCTCCACGTGGGCGCAGTGCTGAAGGGCGTCGTCACCAACGTGCTCGACTTCGGCGCGTTCGTCGACCTGGGTGGGCTCGAGGGCATGATCCCCGTCTCCGAGATGTCGCACGTGCGCGTGGCGCACGCGACCGACGTGGTGAAGCCGGGCGACAACGTGGAAGTCGAAGTGCTCCGCATGGAGCCGGCCGAGCCCAAGTCGCCGGACAAGTCGAAGCGCAAAGAGCGCATCACCCTGTCCATGCGCAAGCTCCAGAAAGATCCCTTCCTGGTGGCGATGGAAGAGCTGAAGGAAGGCCAGCGGGTGAAGGGCAAGGTGGTTCGCCTGCAGCCGTTCGGCGCCTTCGTCGAGTTGAAGCCCGGCGTGGACGGGTTGATTCACGTCTCCGCCATGTCCGACCGCCGCATCGCGCACCCGCGCGACGTGCTCAAGACGGGCGAAGAGGTCGAAGTCCAGATCGAGAAGCTGGACCCGGCGGAGAAGCGCATCGGCCTTCGCCTCGTCAAAGACGGCGCGCTGGTCGGCGAAGCGGGCGGCGGTCACTCCGCTCCGGCCGAAGGCGCCACCGACGGCAAGCCGCGCGCGGCCAAGTCGCGCATGGGCTCCATCGTCACCGGCAAGGTCGAGCGCATCGAGCAGTACGGCATCTTCATCTCGTGGGATGGAGGCAAGGGCCTCATTCCCGCGAGCGAGACCGGCACCGAGCGCGGCACCGACCTGCGCCGGGTGTTCCCGCTCAACACCGAGGTCACCGCGCAGGTGATCGAGCTGCAGGGCGACAAGCTGAAGCTGTCCATCAACGCGGCCAAGCGCGCCGAAGAGCGCGCCGACCTCGACGCGTGGAAGAAGACCCAGAAGCAGGAGATGGGCGGCGGCAAAGGCTTCGGCACGCTGGCGGACAAGTTCAAGAACCTGAAGCTCGGCTGAACGTGCGCCGGGTCACGGCACTTCTTCTCGCCGTGTGGTTCGCGCCAGAGGGCTGGGCGCAGGTTCGCGTCAACACCTGGTCGGTGGCCGGCATGTCCACCTCGAGCACCACGTGGACCGAGGTCCCCGGCAGCGTGTTCGACTTCGACGCCGGCTCGCCCAGCACCGGTGACGGGTCCATGTTTCTCTTCGAGAGCACGCTCGCCTGCAGCGGCACGGGAGATCCATGCGCGCAGCTGGAGCTGCAGACCGTGGGCACCCCTGCGTCGCAGTGGGGGCACGTGGAGGCGTCGGCCGCCAACCCGCCTGGCGCGGCGCGGGCCTTCACCTTCGACTACTCCAACTCCGGGTTGACCCGGTTGCACGTGGTGGCGCGCGCGGCCGGCCAGGGCGGCATGGTCGACGTGGGGGACCTGCACTTCATCACCCTCGATTTCCCGCGCGACTCCGGGGTGGAGTTTCAGGAGACGGCCGCGGGGAACCCGGTCACGCTCACGGCGGCCGGCTACCAGCCGTTGATGGTGGGACACGCCCGGCGAACAGATGACCACCTGGTGCTCGCCACGGTGACGGCGTCGAACGCACAGAGCGGGCTTGGACTTCGCGTGGTCGGCCTGAACGGCAACGAGTCTCTCCCCACGCCGCTCCCCAACGAAGGGAACCGCGGCTACTTCCTCCGGTCCGACGGGCAATTCGCCTCGTGGACGTTCCTCTGGTACGGCCCGCTCACCAACGGCGATACCGTGACGGTCCAGGGCATCGCCAACCCCCGCGTCGATGCCGGCGCGTCCCAGTCCAGCGTCCTGGTCCCTGAGACGCGCCTGCTGCTGGTGCCCAGCACGCTGTTCGCGACCGCGGGCCCTGGGATCAGCAACCTCCACAACCAGAACTACGTTACCTTCAGCACCAGCGCTTCGGCCACCGTGGGTGGGAGCACCCTGGGCGTCTTTGCCCCGAACGATCGCTACCTCATGCTTCGCTCCGCCCACGTGGGTGTCGTCGGCGAGGGCGTTCGGGTGGAGTCGGTGGTGAACGGCGTGCTCACCGAGGTGGTGCGACAAACGCGAGCGACGTCCCAGACGCAGCTGGCCATCGCCTTCGCTGACATCGTGCGCAGCGCGTCACCGTTGATGGTCCCCGCGCTGCGCTTCAGCGGCTTCGGGCCGGACATCAAGAGCTTCGTCTGGGAGACGCAGGTGATTCTCCTCGGGCCGCTGGCCAGCTCACTCGGGGGCGGCGGAGCGACCCTCAACGTCACCACCGCGATCGACGGAGGGCTGCTCGACGGTGGCTCGGGGGCCGGGGGCGGCGCTGGCGGCTCCGGTGGAGGCGGCACTTCAAGCGGAGGCGACGCTGGCGCCGCGGGCGACGGAGGGCGCAGCGACCCCGACGGAGGACCTGACGGGCCCGGCACGCTCAAAGCCCACCGGTACCTCGTCGGCTGTGGCTGCACCGCTGACTCGGGGCAGCTGCCGACGTGGACTGCGCTGGCCCTCGCGCTCTGGGGCGGCCGGCGCAGGAAGCCGCGCGCGTGAGCGCCCGCGGGCGGCTGGCGATCATGCTCATCCTCTCCGGCGCGACGGCGGCGCGGGCGCAGGCCACGCTGAACGTGAGCGCCTGGAGTTCGTCCTCCGGCGCCACCTCCAGCACGACGGTCGACACGGAGATCGCCGGCAGCCGCTTCACCTTCAACGCCGGCCCCGGCGGAAAGCTCCTCCTCGTGACGGGGACGGTCAGCTGCACGGGCCGAGGCGACCCGTGCGCGACAGCGCGCCTGGAGACCACCTCCCCCACCCCCGCGGTGTGGGCCCAGTTCGACGCGGACGCCGTCAACCCGCCCGGCGCCGCCCGCATCTTCAACTTTCAGTACACGGTGAACGCCTCCGACGAGCTTCACATGATGGTGCGCTCGCAAGACGCCGGGGCCATCGCGTCGGTCAACAACCTGAAGTTCGTCACCATCGAATTCCCGCCCGACTCCGGCACGCGGTACGGCCAGAGCGTGGGCGGGTCGATGATCATCACCGAAGCGGGTTTCACCACGCTGGCCACAGCGACGACGGCGCGCGCGGGCGATCACCTGGTCCTGGGAACGGTCGACGCCGACAGCCCTGGCTCGGGCGTGGCGTTTCGGCTCGAAGGCCTGGGCGGCGCGCAGGAGCCGGAACAGCTGCCTGGGCTGGGGGATCGCGGCTATCTGCTGCGCAACGATCGCACGCGCACCACGCTGATGCTCGCCTGGTATGGGCCGCTCGCGCAGGGGGCCAGCCCCCGCATTGAAGGCGTCGCCAACCCGCGCATTGACGGCGGCGCAGGCGCAGGGTTCGCCACCATTCGCCTGGGGAGAATCATCGTCATCCCGGGCGACCTCTTCATCTCCCCGGTGCACGTGACGCAGGGAAGCACCCCGCAGACGTACGACGGCGGTACGCCCGTGGTGCTCGGCGGCACGGTGTTCGGGCCCTACGCGCCGACGGACACCTTGTTGATCATTCGCAGCGCGGCGGTGAACGTGCTCGGCCCGCTCGTTCAGGTGGAGTCGTACTTCAACGGCCAGATCAACGACCTCACGTTTGAGAGCCGCTTCAACCCTCAGCACCAGGTGTCACTCGGCTTCGTGGACGTGGTGCAGACCCAGTTCCCAATGATTCGGCCGGTGGTTCGCGTTGTGGGCGCTGGCGCGTTCACGGCGGGCCAGGTGTGGGACCCGCAGACCATCGTGCTGGGGCTGATGACCTCAGCCGCGGTCGCCCCCTCATTCCAGGTCACCACCACGCTCGACGGCGGCGCCGCGCCGGTCTTCGACGCCGGCTCGGGCGGCGGAGGCGGAGGCGCAGGCGGTGGAACCGCCGGAGGAAGTGGTGGAGGAGCCGGCGGCGGAGGGGCGGCCGGCGGCAGTGGAGGATCCGGCGGCGGAGCGGGAACGGGAGGCGGAGGCGGAGGCGCGCAGGAGGATGGCGGCGACCCCACCGACGACGGGGGCAACCCGGACGGGGGCCCGGCGCGACGCCATGAACTCTCGGTCAACTGCAGCTGCGGTTCGGACCCCGCGGCGGCGCTCTGCGGGCTCGCGCTGTTGACGGCGCGCGGCGTATTTCGCCGACGACGACACGAGTCTCGGGCGCCGCCGGGGTAGCATCAGGGCCGCGTGACAACGCCCCCTCGGAGGTTGGTCCACCCCAACGCCGCCCTCGCAATGGCTCCACGCACGGCGTGGCTCATCGCCAGCGCCGCGGCGCTCTGGGCGGGACCTCTGCTCGCCGGCACACCGGTCTTCACGCAGGCCGCGCCCGACTACACCACCTCCTCGAGCACCTGGGACCCGGTTCCCGGCAGCACGGTGCCGTTCGATGGCGGCGTCGATGGCGCGTTGCTGCTCGTGTCGGGCACGTTGTCGTGCGTCGGAAACGGAGATCCCTGCGCTGAAGCCGAGCTGCAGGTGCTCCCGGGTTCAAACTGGGCGCACTTTCAGGCGTCGTCGCTCACCGGCACCGGCGCCTCGAGAATGTTCAACTTCGACTTCACCAACTACACCGGCAGCACCGTGCGGACGGTGGTGCAGACGTCCAACGGCGGCACCTCGGCGACCGTGAGCAACCTGAAGTACTTCGTCTTGCCCATGCCGCCGGGTGCGGGCGTGGTGTTCACCGAGTTCGGGCCGGCAACCACCTTCACAGCCAACGCGACGTCGTGGAGCCCGGTATTGACGGCGCGCGCGAACGCGACGGGAAACCACCTCGTGCTGTGGAGCGTGGAAGCCGGGGCCGCCGCCGAGGGCGTGGGGCTGCGGCTCAGCGGTGTCTCCGCGTACGGGACCCAGCCGCTGCCGTTTCTCGACGCGGGCAACCGCGGCTTCTACGTGCGCGACGACGGGAGCCGCACCACGTGGACGAACGCCTGGTTCGGCTTGCTGCAAGCCGATGCGGGGGTGTCGATTCAGGCGATCGCTCAGCCGCGGAACGACGGCGGCACGGTCTCAGGCCCCACGGCGCTGATCTCCCACGCGCGCCTCGCCTTGATTCCGAGCGCGGCGCTCGGCAGTCCCGTGGGCGGCACCATCTACCCGGGCTTTCCGCTCACATTCGACGCGGGAACGCCCGCGGTCATCGGCGCCAACACCACCCTGGGCGGGTTCACGCCGGGCGAATCGTTCTTCATGCTGGGCACCGCGGACCTGGGTGTGATCGGTCCGCGCGCGCGTGTGACGTCGCGCTTCAACGGCGTCGACCTGGAGACGACCGGCGAGTCACGCGCCACGAGCGGGCGGCAGCTTCCGGTCTCGTTCGTCGACGTGGTGACGTCGCCCACCCCGTTCGTAAACCCGGTGATGCTGGCGACGTCGCCGGCGGGCGGCACGGGAGTGCTGTGGGGCGGCCAGTGGCTGGTGTTTGGCCCGGTGCAGTTCATCAGCGGCGGCCCGACGGCGTGGATTGATCATTCGCTCGACGGAGGGTTCATCGACGGAGGGTTCTTCGACGCCGGCTCACCGCCCGTTTTCGACGCCGGGCTTGGAGGTGGCGGCGGTGGCGGCGGTGGCGGCGGTGGCGGCCTGGGGGGCGCGGGCGGAACGGGAGGTTCGGGAGGCGCCGGAGGATCCGGCGGCGGCGCTGATGACGCTGGCGCTCCTGACGCGGGCCCCCTCGATGACGGCGGACTCCGATCGTCCGACGGCGGCCTTCCAGACGGGGGTTCGGCTCCACATTCTTACTCGTTGGGATGCGGCTGCTTCGGCGTCGACACACTCCCAACCCTATGGATTGGCTTGGGAATCTGGCTTGCCGCACGGCGTCGCACACACGCAACTTTCGGGGTCTTCCGACGATAACTGTGCACAAGGAGATGCACATGGCCCTGGATCGCGTGAAGTTCAGCACCAACGACTTTCAGAAGTACCTGAAGGAGACGTTGGGCGCGTCGGCCACGCTCGTCGACGGCAAGAAGGGGCTGAAGGGCATCGCCGACCCGGGTGACGTGCTCGTCTACAAGAACAGCAAGGGCAAGGTCGTGAAGACCACGCTCGGCGAGACGCGCTTCGAGCAGGGCCAGCTGCAGCTCGCCATCGTCAAAGCGGCGAAAGACTTCTGGAACGCGGGCGTGGACTTTTCGGGCAAGTGGAACACCGACCGCGTGAACGACCAGTTCTGGTGGAAGAACTACAGCGGCAAGATGGGCGTGCGGATGGGGCAGTCACCTTCCGAAGCCATCACCGACATCTTCAAGCACGGCGACAAGTACGCGTTCGAGTGCGCCACCGCCACGATGGTGATTCTGCACAAGGCGATTCTGGACGTGGTGGGCCCGAAGGACTTCGACGCCAAGTTCGATCACTTCAAGCTCTTCCGCTGGCAGATCAAAGACGCGGACTTCCTGGCGGCGGAGAAGGTCGGCCAGCTCCCGGGGTACCAGCCGGGCGATCACACCTACTTCAAGAACCCGCAGTTCGACCCGTCGAACAGCGCCTTCCAGGGCGAGAACGTGATCTACCTCGGCGACGGTCAGTACTTCGGCCACGGCATCGGGCTCGTCTCGGAGCAGGAGCTGGTCAACGACTTGAACGACCTGCGCGCGCCGAACGCCACCAAGTCGGCGTACCGCGACAACTTCGAGCTGCGCCTCAACGCGAAGAAGCTCGCGAAGCTGGACATCAGCGCCGACTGATCAGCGGCTGGCGGCCGGTCGCCACGCGAGGTGCAGCTGCTTTCGCTGGAGCGCACAGTCGCGCAGATACATGTTGATCAGGGTCTGGTACGGAATCGCGAGCTCCCCGGCCAGGGCTTTGAAGTACTGCAACGTCGCTTCTTCAAGACGAATCGTGACCTGCTTCTTGAGGCGGCCAGCGTACGGGTTCTTCCTGGCCTCGTCGAAATCGTACTCAGCTCTCATGGGTTCCACCTCGCTCGATAGGATTGGCGCTCGGTCCGAGTCGCCCGTCTCGCCGAAATAATACGAATGGTGTCATCGGGCTCTCGGTGGCAGTGACACACGACCAGCAGCCCTGCTTCGGCGCTGGCGCCGAGGAGTATGAACCGATCCTCTGAATCAGAGTGGTCGGGGTCGCCAATCAGCAACGCGTGATCGTCAACAAACACCGATGTCGCCTCCTCGAACGAAACGCCGTGTTTCCGGCGATTCGCGCGCGCCTTCGCCGGGTCCCACTCAAACCTCAGCGCCATCGGCATACATTGTAACGACATCGTAGGAGACTTGCCAGCCCCCGCCCCCGAGACAGCCTCGCCCCAGCGCGGCGTCGCCGCGGGGTGCCGACGCACGCCCCCCCCGAGTGCTGCGCCGCGCGAGCGTGCTACGAGCCCCGTGTCTTCAAGGCACCGCGCAGGCGAGGGGCACGTGGCGAACCATTTTCTCGGCATCGATCTCGGCACCAGCAATTCGTCCGCGGCGGTCTTCGACGGCCGGGCGGTGCAGGTCATTCGCAATGCTCAGGGCTCTCCCCTCACCCCGTCGGTGGTGCGCATCGACGCCCGCGGCCAGCTCACCGTGGGGGCGAAGGCGCGGCGGTTCCTCGAGACCGATGGCGCCAACACCAAAAGCGAGTTCAAGCGGCTGATGGGGACGACCGACGCGCTCACCTTCAAGGCGTCAGGGCAGACCCGGCGCCCTGAGCAGCTGGCGGCTGAAGTCTTAAAGAGCCTGCGCCTCGACGTGAAGGAGCAGCTCGGCTTCAACCCCACGCAGGCCGTCATCTCCGTCCCTGCCCTCTTCGAGCTGCCGCAGAGCTCGGCCACCGCGCTCGCCGCGGAGCAGGCCGGCTTCGAGCGGGTGGAGCTGATCCAGGAGCCGGTGGCGAGCGCCATCGCCGCGGGGTGGACTCGCGACGCGCCGACCGAGACGTGGCTGGTGTACGACCTGGGCGGCGGCACCTTCGACGCCTCCATCGTGCAGTCGCGCGACGGGGTGCTGACGGTGGTGGGGCACGACGGCGACAATTTCCTCGGCGGTCGCGACTTCGACTGGGCGGTGGTGGACGCGGTGCTGGAGCTGCTCTCCAAGAGCTCGGGGGTCTCGCTTCGCCGCGATGATCCCGCGGTGCAGAGCGTGCTCCCGCGCCTCAAGTGGGCGGTGGAGGAAGCGAAGATTGAGCTGTCGCGCGCCTCGAGCTCTGCCCTGCTCCTCCCCGAGGGGCTGGTGGTGAACGGCCAGAGCATCGAGGTCGACGTCCCGCTCACGGCGGACGAGCTCAATCGCCTGTGCGCGCCGCTCATCGATCGCTCCATTCGCGTGGTGCAGCGCCTGCTCACCACCCACGGGCTGCAAGCCGCGCAGGTGGCGCGCATGGTGCTGGTGGGCGGGCCGACGGCGATGCCGGGCCTGCGCGGGCGGCTGAAGGAGGCCCTGGCCATTCCCTTCGCCGAGGGGCTCGACCCGATGACGCTGGTGGCGCAGGGCGCGGCGCTGTTCGCTGCCTCGGCGGGGGTGGTGGCGGCGCCCCAGGCCGCAGCGGCGCCGAGCGATGCGGTGCGCTTCTTCCTCCAGCACCCGGCGATGAGCGCCGACCGCATCACCCACGTGGTGGGCAAACGCGCCGACGACAGCGCGCGGGTGACCGCGGTGGAGCTGGCGCGGGCCGACGGCGGCTTCACCAGCGAGCGCACCCCGCTCTCGGATGAGGGCGCGTTCGCCACCTCGGTCACGCTCAAGTCCCACTCGCCCAACGAGTTTTCGCTGCGGGGCTTCGACGCGGCGGGAAACGCGGTGCCGGTGCACCCCAGCACCCTCACCATCGTGCAGGGCGTGACGCTGCACGACCCTCCCCTCTCGCGCAGCATCGGCGTGGCGCTGGCCGACAACGACGTGCAGGTCTACTTCGAGCGCGGCTCGCCGCTCCCCATCAAGCGGTCGTTTCGTCACGTGGCGGTGGAGACGCTGATCCGCGGCGACAGCACCGGCGTGCTGCGAATTCCCATCGTGCAGGGCGAGTTTCCCCGCGCGCACCTGTGCCGGCTGGTGGGGCACCTGCAGATTTCCGCGGCGAAGCTGACGCAGGACCTGCCGCTGGGCTCCCCGCTGGAGGTGACGGTGGAGTTGGACCGCGGCGGCCGGCTGGTGGCGTCGGCGCGCATTGAGGCCACGGGGCAGATCTTCGACCGGGTGGACGCGCTGGTGGTGGCGAGCGATGATCCGAAGCTCCTCGCCGCGGCGCGCGCATCGCTGGAGGAGCGCCTCGAGGGCGGCCTGAAGACGGCGGCGACGCTCGGCCTCGCGATTGGCCTGTCGCGCCTGTCCGACGCGCGCGACTCGCTGGATGAAGTCGACCGCGACATCGCCGCGGCGGTGGGCGGTGACAAAGACGCCGCGCTGCGGGCCCGGCGCGCGCTGCAGGACCTGGAGCGCGAGCTGGAGTCGGTCGAGCTGGAAGGCCAGTGGCCGCAGCTCGCCAACGAAGGGAACGAGCTGCTCAGCCTGGCCAACGTGGACATCTCCTCGGGCGGCACCGAGTACGAGCGCCGGCAGTTCGAGCAGGCGGCCGAGGCGCTGCAGCGGGCGCACGAGACCCGGAACGTGGTCGACTTCGAGCGCCGCCTCCGCCAGATCCGCCTGCTTCGCCGCGCCATCAACAACCGCACCCCCGAGGCGTGGGTCGAGTTCCTCGACTACCTCGCCTCCCGCGTGTCGGAGGCCTCGGACATCAAGCGGGCCAACGAGCTGGTGGCGCAGGGCCGCGCGCTCTCGATGCCACGCGACCTCGAGAAGCTGAAGAAGACCTGCACCGAGCTGCACAACCTGTTGCCGGCCGAAGAGCGCCTGCGGCGGCTCAGCCACTCGTCGGGCGTGCGATGAGCGCCTCGGCCCCGGTCGGTCCGATTCTCGCGCGGGCGAAGCAGAACGCCTTTCTCGTCCTCGGGCTGGCCATCGACGCCGACCTCACCGAGGCGGAGCGCGAGGGGCAGAAGCTGCTCTCGATGTTGAAGCTGGGCCTCGAGAGCGCGGCGCGCATCGACACGCCGGTGGGGCCGCTCACGCGCACGGAGTCAGACGTGCTGGAGGCGCTGCGGCAACTTCGAGATCCCGAGAAGCTCGCCCGGGCCCGGAGCGACGCGGAGCTCATGCTTCGCCTCGCCGCCATTCCCTTCTCCATGCCGCGGCGGCCGAGGCCGGTGGTCTCGGTGTACCGCGCCCTGGGCATCGCCCCTCCGAGGCGGGACTGAGCCATGATTCCCGTGGGCGCCATCGGCATCGTCGCCGCGGCGGCGATGCGCACCAGACAGCCGGCTGACCCCCGAACGACGGAGTTCGAGATCACCCCGTGGGGCCTGGCCCGGGTGGCCCTGGGCTTCGTGCTGCTCAGCTGTCTCATCGCGCTGGCCGTCGCCGCGGAGCGCGCGGGGGCGAGTGAACCGGCGAGCGTTTCTGGATCGCTGTGGACGGCGGCGTTCCTGGGCTTCGCCTGGGCGATGTGCGTGCCGGCGCGGGTGTGGAACGAGGCCTTCTTCATTCCCTGGGGCATGTTTCGCACCGCGTGGATCGTGGGCGCCTCACGCGTCGCCACGCAGCGCTACCACAAGCTGGTGTGGCCGATTTCGGAGCAGGCGGCGGCGCTCCTCTTCAAGCAGGCGCGCGGCATGCCGGCGGCCGACCTGGAGATGCGGGTGGCGCTGCTGGAGTCGAAGTCCGCGGCGTACGCAGTGGCCTTCAGCCCGGGGGCGTTGCTGGCGCGGGCGCTCATCGCGCGGCTCGCCGGGCGACAAGCGGAGAGCGAGACCGCCCTGCACTACACGCTGCTCACGGGGTCGCTCGAGGGTTCTCGCTTCGCCATCGCGCGCGCGCTGGAGCTCCTGGTCGCCGATGCGCTGGAGGCGGGCGACTACGCGGCCGCGGATGCGCTGCGGTGGGCGTGGCGGCCGATGCTCTCGCGCAAGCTGCCGTTCCTGTGGGCGGTGGGCGACGCGCTCTCCGGAGAGCGCCGGCTGACGCGCTGGGGGTTGTTGGCGCGCTACCTCCTCGCGCCGCGGAGAGTTCGCTGTTGGCCGCTGTTTCGTCAGGCCTGGGCGGCGCACGCGGCCGAGCTGGCGACCGAGCCCACCACCCTCCTCGCTGCGGTGGACGAGATGGCCGCGCGCCCCGGTCGCGTGCACATGGCCGAGTTCGCGGCCATGGCGGCGGCGCTGGACGCCGCGATCGCCGCCGCGCCCCAGACGCCGGAGCGAGACCTCTTCGGACAGGAGTTGATGGACGCGCTGGGGCCGGTGATTCGCTTCGCCGAGCACTCCAACTTCAAGCGCTTCACCTCGCTGCGCCTGCCCGGCTGGGTGGGCGCCGCCATGGAGGCCGAAGCGCGCAAGGCGATGACCGCCGCCGACTTCGCGCTGCGAGAGGCGGAGCGCCTGGCCGAGGGCGGCGCGACCATGTTCCGCGGGGAACGCCAGGTGGATGACGCGAGGTTCTGGGAGCCGGCGCTGGCGTTTCGGACGGCGCTCTCTCACATTCCCCTGCTCGCCCGCGAACAGCACGAGCTGGCGTTCTCGGAGTTCTTCGATCGCTTTGAGTCGTTCGCGGTGTGGGCCCACAACGAGGCGCGGTTCTGGGGGCTGTCGCACTCCATCTTCCTCTGGTGCGCGCCTCGCCTGGCGGCGGCGCAGGGAGAGCCGTTCTTGCGGACGCTGCGCAACGTGAGCCTGGCCTCGTTCTCGGCGTGGGGACGGCGGGCGAACTACCTGTGGGAATACTGGGTGTACCCGGTGAACGCGCTGCTCCTCGAGTCGTGGCGCTGGAGCCTCGGCGCGGGCGTGGCCGCGGGCGCGCTGGCGTTCGCGCTCTCGTCGCCCGGGCCGGGCGTGGCGCTGGCGGCGATTGTGACCGCCGCGTGGGTCCCGGTGGTGTTCTGGTTCTTCCGGGTGAAGACCGTGCCGGTGTTCCTGTCGCACCTGTTGGCGTGGGTGACGGTGCCGGTGGCGGTCGTCCTCGGCGCGACGATCGCCGGCATCGAGGGCACTCGCCAGACCGTGTGGATATTTCCCGTGTTCTCGCTCGCCATCGGGTGGCAGCTGAAGGCCCGCGTGGGCGTGATTGGCGTCATCATCGCGGCGTTTACCGCCTGGGCGAAGGTGGAGGCCGCGCTGGTCGCGCTGGTCGCGTGGGTGGTGTTTGCTGCCGTGCTGCAGGGGTTGATGTGGACCAGGCGCGCCGCGTGGCACCCGCCGGTCGGGAACGCGCTGAAGTCCCCGCTCCCCTGGGCGTTGGCCTCGGTTGTGGGGGCGGTTACGACGGGCGTGCTGCGGTGGTTCTGACGCGCCCCGCGCCCCCCTCCGCGCGCTGATCAGGTCTTGTAATTCTCGGAGAGTGCGGTATCTGGTCGCGCACATCGACGCGGGGTGGAGCAGCCAGGTAGCTCGTCGGGCTCATAACCCGAAGGTCGCAGGTTCAAATCCTGCCCCCGCAACTAGACTTACCGAGTACCTCGGAAGTCCAAAGAAAGAAGGCCCCGGTCGCTTCGTAAAAGCGGTCGGGGCCTTCGCTTATCGGCGTCAGGACCAGCGGCTCCTTCTCGAAGTGGGCCTTGAACAGCACCCGAGCCCGCGCCGGGTCCAACTCGCAGGCCTTGAACAGGGCCACGAGGTAGGCCTTCAGCACGTCCGGGGTGGGGATGGTGGGCACGCGGGCCTTCTCCGGGTCCGTAGGCGCTTCAGGCGGTCCTCCTCCGCCTTGAGCTTGGTGGCGATGGCCTCGGAGTAACCGACCCCGCCTAGCGCGTCGGTCAGGTTAGCGATGGTCTTCACCGTAGCGGCAACGTCACAGTCGAGGTCGGTCTGTGGCGATGAGCCGCCCTTG
>CAZFXD010000119.1:0-13443 GCA_964522795.1 uncultured Myxococcaceae bacterium | reverse complement strand
AGCACCAGGGCGCTGGGGTCCGACACGTTCCACAGCATGGCCAGCTGGGTGGAGAAGAGATCGTTGGCGCTCCACGACGCCGCCAGCGCGAGCGTGTGCAGGCCGGCGCCGAACACCTCGCCCCGCTGGGCCCGGGCCGAGCTCAAGACGGCGGCGTAGCGGTCGGGCTCGTTGGTGCCGAAGCCGTTGTAGGCGTACTCCGCGGTGAGGACCACGCGCTCCCGCGGCTTCACGTCGGCGCCCACCACCCCGCGAAAAAAGTGCTCCCCCACGGCGCTGACCGGCGTGCCCAGCCCCAACAGCTGCAGCGTGTACGCGCCCTCGGCGTGCACGGCCACGGCCCCCACGTCGCCCGCCAGGTCGAACCCGAACACCAGGTCGTCCACGTACTTGCCCACCGAGAGCGAGCCGTCCCACCCTTCGACGTTCGTCTGGAAGCGCACCACCCCGCCCATGTCGACGGCGCGCGGCTGCGGCAGGTAGAGCACGTCGAGCTGGGTGACTTCGCCGAGCGCGACCGCGAGTCGCACCGCGTCGAACCCGCGGCGCACCTCCCGGTCGATGGCCGTGGGCGCGAACGGGCTCAGCACGTCGGTGGGGTTCCAGAAGCGGCCCGTACCCCAGCTCAAGACCTGGCGGCCCACGGTGAGGTCGCCAAACGGCAGCGCCACCTTGAGCGCCAGCCGATCGAGATCGTGCTCCAGCCGGTACAGGCCGCCCGACGCCAACGGTCCGCCCAGGGCGACCAACCGACGCTGCGGCCCCGAGCCCGCTGCGCCCACTGTGCCGTTCAGCGAAGCACCCGAGGTAAACACCGGCGAGCTGGCCCCGAGGAACGTCAGCTGCCAGGCCGCGTCGAGCTCGAACGCGCCGCCGAACCGGAACCGCGAGGCCAGTCGCAGAATATTGGCGTCGGTCACGCCCCCGGGCGGAACGTCGGGCGTTCCCGCCAGGAGCGAGAGCGCGTGCGCGCCCTCCACCGATGACGGCTGCAGCGCGAAGGCCGAGACCCCGTTCTTGTAGAAGCCGCTCACCTCGAGCACGCGGTCGCCTTCCCAGCGCGCGAGCTCGTGCGCTTCACTCGCGCACGCCACCAGGGCGAGGCAGGTGAGCGCGGACCTCACGGGGCGGGCGTTTCGATTCTTCCGTCGACGAGGTGAACGACGCGGTCGGCGCGAGAGAGCACCATGGGGTCGTGCGTGGAGAAGATGAAGGTGGTGCCGCGCTCCCGATTGAGCTCGCGCATCAGGTCCATCAAGGCGGCGCCGGTGGCCTGATCGAGGTTGGCGGTGGGCTCGTCCGCCAGCACCACGGCGGGCTCCGCCACGATGGCGCGCGCCACCGCCACGCGCTGCTGTTGGCCACCGCTCATCTTGAGCGGGCGGGAGTCGAGGTGATCGCCCAGCCCCAGCCGCTCGAACAGCGCCTTGACCCGGGCGCGGCGCTCTTGAGCCCCCAGTCCCTTGAGCTCGAGCACGTAGGCGGCGTTCTCGGCCGCGCTCAGCACGGGCACCAGGTTGTACGCCTGAAAGATGAAGCCGATTCGGTCGCGGCGCAGGTCGGCCAGCTCATTGCGCGAGAGGCCCGAGAGCGCTCGCCCGTCGACCCGCACCTCTCCGCTGGTGGCGGCGTCGATGCCGCCGATGATGTTGAGCAAGGTCGTCTTGCCCGAGCCGCTCGGTCCCGCCAGGGCCATGAACTCGCCCTTCTCCACGGTGAGCGACACGCCGCGAAGCGCCGGCGCAGGCGCGGTACCCCGCTCTTCGTAGATCCGCGTCACGTTCTCGACTTCCACCACCGCCATGGGTTGCTCCTCTCAGGTTCGGCGCAGCGCCTCGGAGGGCTGGAGCCGCGTGATGCGCGAAGCCGGGTACAGGCCCACCACCAGGGCCATCAGGTAGACGAAGGTGCTGGCCTTGAAGATGTCGGCCGCGCTGAAGCGGGTCTTCATCAGCGTGGAGATGGTGGCGCCGCCCATCTGGAACGACTCGGTGGCCGAGTTGAAGCGCAGCCCGGCGCCGGAGAAGTGCCAGGTGAGCCAACTGCCGGCGGCCGCTCCCAGAATGACGCTCACGGTGGCGATCCAGAAAGACTCCGCCAGCACGAGGCGAATGACGCGCGACGGCCGCGTCCCCAGCGCCATCAGCACGCCGAACTCCCGCGTCCGCTCCAGCACCGACATCAGCATGGTGTTGAGCACGCCCAGGCCCACGAGCAGGTACACGAAGAAGGCCAGGGCGAAGATGACGTTGTTGGTGAGCGCCTCCATGCGCACCAGGACCGGGAGCAGCTCGCGCCACGTCACCACGTCGAACGTGTCGCCCAGCGCGCGCTTGAGCCCACCGGCCACCGCGTCTGCTCCGGCGGGATCGCTCAACTGAATCACCAGCTGGTGCGAGCCGCCCTCCACGCCCAGCATCGCGCGCGCGGCGGCCCGGGAGACGTACACCTGCCGCTGGCTGATGCTGGGCGCGATGGAGTGGAAGATCCCCCGAACGCGGAACAGGTCGGCCCCCATCTCGCTGTCGGCGCGCTGCACCATCAGGCGCAGCTTCGCGCCCGGCTTGAGCGCCAGCCGCTCGGCCAACTGCTCGCCGATCAGGATGCCGTGCGCATCGTCCGCCCCGGGGAGCGCGCCGGCGGTGAGGCGATGGAGGTGCGAGGCCACCTGCGCCTCCTCCTGCCAATCGACGCCGAACACCTGCACCGGTTCGTTGCCCCGCGCGCTGGTGGCGAGCCCGCGGCTGAGCACGCGCAGGCTGACGTCGGAGCCGGGCGGGAGCGAGAGCTGCCCGCGCCACGAGGTCTCGTCGGGCATGGCCAGGGTGACGTCGCGCCTCGGCCGATAGCCCTTGGCGAAGATCTCCACGTGGCCCATGCCGGCGTCGTCCAGTTGGTTGCGGGCCTCGCTCATCACGCCGCCCACCATGCCGGAATAGAAGATGACCATCATCAGCCCGACGCCGATGGCGCTCATGCTCAAGAGCGTGCGGCGGCGGTTGCGCCAGATGTTTCGCCACGCGAGGCGCAGCGTCCCGATCATGTGTGCCTCAGCGCTTCGACGGGCTTGAGGCGCGCGGCCCGGAGCGCGGGGATGAGCGCGCCCAGCACCGCGGTGATGAAGGCGGTGAGCGCGGCGCCGCGGAGCGACGAGGGCAACAGGCCCAGGGTGAGGTGATCGGGCAGCCGAACGCCCATCACGTCGCCGCCCATCTGCGCCCCGAGGTTGACGACCCCGATGCCGTAGAGGAGCGCCGCCGCCACCGCCACCCCCACCCCGAACGAGATGGCGCCCTGCCAGAGCGCCTCCAGCATCACCATCGCCAGGAGCCGGCGCGGGCGGGTGCCGAGCGAGGCCAGCACGCCGAACTCGTGGGTGCGCTCGAAGACCGACATGGTCATGGCATTGAAGACGCCCAGGCCCACGATGAGGAAGATGATGAAGTCCATGAAGCCCTGGCTCTTGCGCTTGCTGGCCATGGAGCTGCGAATCTCCGGCAACATCTCACTCCACGAGAGCGCCTCCAGCGTCTTCAGGTCGAGGGCGCTGCGGAGCGCGTTGACCTGGGTCGACACGTCTTCCTCGTCGGTGGGGAGCCGGACCACCAGCTGGTGCACGCCTTCGCCGAGGCCAAAGAAGTTCTGCGCGTCGGGGAGCGCCAGGGCCACGGCGTTGGAGTCCATCTCGGCGCTGCTGGAGGTGAAGGTGCCGGCCACGAGGTAGCGATCGTTGGCCACCGAGCCGTCGGCGGCCTGGCTGACGAGGATCATCTCGTCCTGGGGCTCGACGCCGAGATCGATCGCCAGCTCCCGGCCGAGGAGCACCTCGCCCGGCGCGGTGAGGCCGTGCCCCGCGACGAGGCGGTAGAGCTGCGTGCCCCCGGGCTCGACGCCCAGCACCATCACCGGCGCCGAGCGATCTTTCGCGCCGGCGAGGCCCGCGCCGATCACCCGGCGCTCCGCCTTCGCCCCGGGCAAGGCGCCCTGGAGCGCGCTCTCCACCTGCATGGGGTGAGGGATGACGGTGCTGATCGACGGCGCCTCCTGGTACCCGAGGCCGTGCACCTGAATGTGGCCCACCAGCCCAGTGGTGAGGTCGCGAACGATCGCCTCGTTGGCGATCTCCCGATAGCTGTAGAGGCCGACGATGCCAGCCACGCCCACGCTGAGCGCGCTCATGGTGATGAGCGAGCGCCGCGCGTTCCGCCACACGTTGCGCCAGGCGATGGCCGCGAGCACCTCAGTCCCTCCCCTGCTGCAGGCGCCGCAGGCTGAAGGTGTCTTCGCTCACCTCGCCGTCGAGCTCGATCGACTCGTAGAGCATGGTGGTCGACTTGCCCGCTTCGGCCGGGAACACTTCGAGCTTCATGGGGAAGTGGCGCCACCCGATTTTCGTCAGGTTCGAGTACGCCAGGCGGCGGGCCAGCGCGCCGTCTTCGTCGAAGAAGCGTTGCTCGAGCGGAATGCAGGTCTCGCGGTCGAGCACCAGCTCCACCCGGCCCCACACCACCTTGGCGCTCGGCTTCGGCTTCAAGGTGATGAACCAGGCTTTCCGCCCGTCGTGATCCGCCGCCTTGTCGACGGTGGCGGTGAAGTCGTCGGCGATCGAGCTGCCCCGGACCAGATCGTCGTTGGTGAAGTCGGAGCCCATCCAGCTGTCGCCCAGCATGCCGCTGGGGAGCTTCATCACGCGGCCGGCCTGGGGGAGATAGTTCCACAGCTGCTTCTCGCGCTTGAGGGTCATCATGCCGATCTCGCGCGGCCCGCCCTCCAGCACGCGCACCAGGGCGTAGTCGCGCCCGCGGGACCAGATCTTCAGCTTGATCGCGCGCTCGTAGGCCTTCGTCTTGATGCCCATCTTCAGCACCGCGACCGAGGAACGGCCCTCGAGCACCTGTTCGGTGCGCTTCATCAGCGGGACGACGTCGGGCGCCTCGCTCGCCGTGGGGCACGCGGGCAGATCTCTGGGCGGACTGTCCGGCGCTGCGGTCACCACCATCGCGAGCACGAACCACATGTGGTCACCTCGAGGCGATTCGTTTTCCGAAGTCCATCACCCGCTCGGGCGGGAATTCGGTTCCAAGGTGCCAGACTCTCCCGCAGATGCAACCAGTCCCTGCGACGAGTGCCAGGAGCGCGCGCTCACCAGGGCGCGTTCAAGTCTCCGAGCGGCGGCTGCTGCTTCCACAGCGCGACGACGGCGGCGACGCCCCGCACCGCCGGCGCGGGCGATGAAGCGACCAGGGCGTCGCGGACGCCGGCGTCGAGCTCGCAGAGATTTTTCGGCGACGAGCCGCGCACCAGTCGATCGAACGGCCGCCGATAAGGCTCCATCGCCTCTCGCACGAAGAAGCGCAGGCCCTGGAGTTGCGCCGGCACTGCGGCCGCGCGCACGTTGCCCTGCGCCTCTGCGCAGTAATCCTTGAAGCCGAGCCCCGAGCCCATGAGCCCCAGCCCACCGCCGGTTTCCTCGCAGAACGCCTTCTCGCCCAGCTTGCAGAGCGTGCTCCGCGGCCAGACGTCGGACTCCGGCGGCCTCGTCGCCTCCACCATCGCTCGCAGCGCCGGAATCGCCTCGCGGTCGTTGCCGGCCACGATCGCCTGGTGCACTTCGGCGCGCACCTCGGCCTTCGGGTCCGCCAGAAGGGCCCGCACCCGCGGCGCGGCCCCCGGCGTCGGCCGCAACGCCACCGCGCGCGCCACGACGGCCCGCACCAGCCACGACGAGTGGCGCAGCTCCGCGTCGAGGTCGTACGCCTTGAGCCTCCGCAGCCGAACCATGCGCGAGACGGCCACGTCCCACGCGCACACCTGGTCGCGCGAGGCGGCGCTCACCTCCAACTTCGCCAGCAGCGCGTCGAGGCGGGCGCCCGCGAACGCGTCGTCGATCACCGCGAGGAGTGGGCCGGAGTAACACGCGTCGAGCGGCTCCACCCGGGCGGCCTCCAGTGCCAGGGCCTGCAGGTCCTGGCCGCCGGAAGACACGGCGTTCGCCGCCGGAGCCGCCGCCCTCGCCGACACCGTCGTCGCGCAGGCCGAGAGCACCGCCAAAAGAACCGCCGCCGCGATCTGAGTGCGCATGCCGGTGTTCCTACCCGCAGGGCGTGCGCCTCACAATCGACAACGCCCCTCGTCCCGGCCGTGGGTGAAGCGACGCGCGAGAATTCCAGATACGTTCCGCGCCATGACCAAGCCAACCTTGACCTACTTCGATGCCCCCGTGAGCCGCGGCGAAGAGTGCCGCCTCGCCCTCTTCATCGCCGGCGTGCCCTTCACCGACGAGCGCCTCACCCAGGCCCAGTGGGCCCTGCGAAAGTCCGCCGCGCCGTTTGGGGCCCTGCCCTTCTTCAGCCAGGAGGGGAAGCCGACGCTGGCGCAGTCGAACGCCATTCTCCGACTCATCGGCAGCGAGCACGGCCTGCTCCCCAAAGACGCCTGGGAGTCGGCGCGGCACGAAGCGGTGATGTGCGCGGTGGAGGAGATGCGCGCGGCGCTCCGTCCCAGCGGCCGCATGAAAGACCCCGCCGAGAAGAAGGCCGCCCGCGAGGCGCTCGCCACCGACTACTTCCCCACCTGGTGCGGGCAGATCGAGAAGCAGATTACGGGGCCGTTTGTGGGGGGCGCCGAGCTCGGCGTGGCGGACCTCAAGCTGTACGTGGCCATGAGCCCGCTCTTCACGGGGAAGATTGATCACATCGCCGTCGACACCTTCAAGCCGTTCCCGAAGCTCATCGCGCTGGTGCAGGCGGTGAAGGCGCACCCCAAAGTGGTGGCCTGGTACGCGCGCTGACGCCGCGCCCTGCCCGCGACTCAGAACCCGGCGCCCAGCCGCAGCTCGAAGGTGTGCACGCCGGGGAAGAAGGCGCTCGGGGGCGTCCACACAAGCTCCGCCCGAGGCGTCACCAGCACGGCCGCGAAGGCGACGTAGAACACGCCGTCTCTCCCGCTCGACAGGTCGGCCACCGTCGCGGCCACGGCAGGCGAGTCCCCCACGCTGAGCAGGCTGAAGAGGTTGAAGCTGACGCCGAAGCCCACCCGAGGGAGCGTGGCGCCAAAGCCCGCGACGTCAAAGCGACTCAAGGTGGCGAGCAGGTAGCCCTCGGCGAACGGAATGAACATGCCCCCGCGCGTCACCGGCGCCGCGCCCGCGCGCAGCGTCACGCCGAATCCGTGCACGCTGTCGCCGGTGGCGGTCTGCATGCCCTCGAGCCCGAGCTCCAGGGAGGCGAAATAGTTCATCGAGTAGTTGGAGAGGCTGCGCGGCAGCAGCGCGAAGCGGACGCCGCCCCGCACGCTCGGAAACCCGATGCCCACCCGCGGCGGGTTGGTCTGGAGCGGAACGCCGATCAGCATCACGGTCAGCGTGGGTGCGAAGCGATCGAGCAGGCCCGTGCTTTCACCCGTCGCCGTCGAGCTGGCGGCTGACGCCACGGGGCCGGTGACCTCGGGGCCGGCGGAGGGCGCCGGGGTGAGCGGCGGATCGGTGGGCGCTGGCGACAGGGCCCCGGGCGTCTCGGCCTGAGCCCCGAGTGACGCGAAGAGCACCACCACCGCGAGGCAGGCGCGGCTCACGCGGCCTTCTCCACCGGGACGACGGCGTGAAACTTCGCCAGGTCCAGCTCCATGTTTCCGTCGGGGCGTTCCCGAATCACATCAGCCAGGCGGTGCCCGAAGAGCACGTCGCTCGCCATCCACGTGTTCATCGCGTGCACGGGCTGGAGCGTGGTGTCGTCGATGCCGGTGACGAGCAGGACGAACTCCGCCTCCATCGCCGCCAGGGACTCGGGCGTCACACCTTCGAGCGGGCTGCCCTCGAGAATGGGGCACACCACGTTCCACGAGCGGCTGAGCGCGGTGGCGTGATCTCGGAGCAGCGGCAGATCGACCGACCGGTACATGGTCACCCCCTCGCTGGAGGTGGTGGTGCGCGTGAAACTGAAACGGAAGCGCGCGTCGACGATGCGGCCGCGGCGTTCGTTGCCGATGCGCAGCATCAGCGCGGGCCGGCCGTCGAGCGCGCCGATCACCGCGTGCCGGGAGAACATCAGGCGCGCGCGCTGGAGCGAGAAGCGCACGAACACCAGCCCGGTCGCCAGGGCCGTGAAGGCCAGACCCACCACCGACTCCACCACCACCAGGGCGTTGGCGGCGCGGCTCACCGGTGCGATGGCGCCGTAGCCGATGGTGCCCATGGTCTGAACGCTGAAGAAGAAAGCGTCGGCGAAGGAGCCCTCCTGGGCGTTCGAGAGCCCTCCGGTGAGCAGGTACAGCCCGGCGAACCCGGCGTTGAGCGCGAGGTAGGCCGCCGTCACCACTCCCGCGGCCGCCCACCACGGCAGTCGCAGCATCGCGTGGTACAGGTCTCCCAGCCCAGGCGCCGGCGCGCCGAGGATGTGCACTTCGTACTCCCGGGTCCGAAACACTTCTTTGCGGGGGGCGCGATTCATCGCGGCAGTATCGCCGAGGCGCATTCCCGGTCTCTCTGGAAACGGCATCCCGCGCCTCCGCGCGCGAGGCGCCCTCACGGCGCGAAGGCGCACGCTTTGTCAGGCCCGCCGCTGAACCCGCTGGAGGTGCTCCCGGCCTTGAGCGACACGCCGCGAACGACGTCAGCGCCGTAGTAGCAGCCCCCGCGCACCGCGGGCGGCTTCGAGGTGCCACCGACGCCGAAGCCGTGAATGCCGCCGAAGCCGTCGAGCACGTAGCCCTGCGTTCCGTTGTCGGCCACCACGATGGAGCGCGCGATGTCCCAACCGAAATACGGCGCGCCCGTGACTCTGGCCGGCGCCGCGTTGGAGCCGACGGAGAACGGCCACACGCCGCCAAACCCGTCCAGCACGTAGCCGCCCCTGTGGTTGGGCAGCATGGCCACCGCGTGGGCGATGTCCCAGCCCGCCCAGTAGCCGCTGGTGTGCGCGGCCGGCGCGCCACCGAACGGGTGCAGCCCGCCGAAGCCGTCCAGCACGTAGCCGCTGGCGTCCGACGCGAGCACGATGCCGCGCGCGATATCCCAGCCCGGCCAATAGGCGGTGGCCGAGACCCCGGGCGCACCGCCGAAGGGGTGAATGCCGCCGAAGCCGTCGAGCACGTAGCCGCTCGTGCCGTCGCTGCGGAAGATGAAGTCGCGCGCGATGTCCCAGTTCCACATCGCGCCGAGCAGCTGCGCGCCGTTGGGCCCGCCCACGCGCAGCTCACCCGAGCCGAGCAGCTCGACGCCCTGCCCCGCGGCGTTGACGTGCACCGCTTTCACGCGCCGCTGCGGTCCGCCGTACACCGCCTGCACGCCCGCGACGTCGCCCGGGCTCAGCTGCCCGCTGTTGTTCCAGGTGGGGTTGCAATAGTTCATCACCGACGTCGCGTCCCACGGGCCGATGGTGGTGGCCGGCGCGCCCGCGCTGTCGTGCGCGCACCACGACGGGGTGTCTGGCCGCGACTGCTCATGGAAGAAGCCGATGGCGTGACCGAACTCGTGCACCGCGATGGTGCGCACGCAGAAGTCCTTCTGGGTCCGGCACACCGGGCTCCACGCGTTGAAGGCGAAGTTGAGCACCATGCCCCCCGCCACCCCGTCGATGGAGCTGCCCACGTACGCGTGAGGCTGCACGTCGGCGACGGCGATTCGAACCCCGCCCGAGGACGCGGTGCAGGTGCCCCAGCCGGTGAAGGTGAGCGTGGAGTTGGCCTGCCAGGTGCGGGCGATCTGATCTCGCGCGGCCGCTTTGAGCGCCGCGTCTTCGGCGCTGTCCGCCCGCGGCTCCCAGCACACGGGGATGATCCTCGTCTTCCACTTCCAATCGTTGGTCACGTAGAGGTGCTGGTCGGCCGACTCCTCCGGCTCATCCGCGCCGCCGAGCTCCACCACCGCCGGGCCACAGGCCGTGGCGAGCTGAACCAGGGCCACCCAGCACCACCATCCCGGCTGACGTGTCGCTTGAAGCTGGCGCATGCCCAGGACAGAGCAATCGACATGCCCCCCTCAAGCCCACGCGCTTCACGGTGTTAGCGCGCCGCCCGCGCTCGCTCGCCTGTCCTGTTCCAGTGACACCTGAGGCCTCGGCGCGCACGGGGCGAACCGCGCCGCGTCACGCGCGATGGGTCGACGCGGGGCCCACCGGGCTCGCCGGCCAACCGACGGTCTGCGCCAGGATGACGCGCTGGTGCGGCCTCAGCCCCAGCGCCACACCGAGCGCGTCGGCGTCGAACAGCCCGCGCACCACGGTGGAGAGCCCTTCGGACGCGCAGTACAGATAGACGTTCTGCGCGATGGCGCCGGCGCAGACACACGCGTACGGCTCATGGCGGGCCGGAGGCATGGTGAACATCCGGCGAAAGTCGGCCACGTACACGAGGTCCAGCGGGGCCATGTCGACGAACTCCTGCAGCCCGGTCACGCGGCGCGCATCGGTGTGGGCGACGAGCTGCAACACGTGGGGCTCCGGGGCGTAGCGATACAGGCCATCGGCCAGCGCGACGTACACGTCGATCTCCTGCGCGTTCATCGCCGAGGGCGCCGTGTGCTCGTGAAGCTGCGGGCGGTTGATGCCATCGGCGGCCCACAGCAGGTCCGACAGGTGCTGGCGATCGATCGGCGTGGGCGCGAACTCGCGACCCGACTGACGGCGGGCCAGCGCCTCCATCAGCGGCATGCCGCCCCGGCGCGCAGGCGCGGGAAGTGCGATGAGCTCTCCCGCGCCTTCTCCCTCCAGCGCCGCGGCGCGAAGCCGCCCCATCTGCCCCAGGAACCACTTGGTGACCAGACTCATGGCGACAGATCGGTACGCCCCCGGGGTGGCCGCCGTCGTTGACCCACATCACCTGGCCAGCGCCAGCGCGTTGGAGGCCCCCGCGTGTTAAGCGAGCACGAATGCGTCGCCTTCTCACCGTCCTCGCACTCGTGGCGCTCCCCGGCTGTCCCACCGGCCCCAACGGCGCTGGCGACGGAGGAGAGAAGGACGGAGGGGCCACCGACGGCGGGCCGTCTGACGCCGGGCAGGAAGATGCGGGCCAACCTGACGGAGGTCCCGCGGACGCTGGCCGCGTCGACCCGGAGCCCTGGCACGCCCGCGCCCGCCAGGCCTTCGAGGCCGTGCTGGTCGACTACTGGAACGGCGGCCAGAACTACTTCGAGCGCGACCACCCGAAGACGGGCGCGCTCACCGGCTTCTGGATTTTCGCCCAGGCCTACGACCTCGTCCTCGACAACGTGGCGGCCTCGAACGGCCGCTACGCCGGGTGGATCGACACCATGCTCCTCGCCCAGAACGCGCGCGGCTGGAACCCGGGCTACTTCGACGACCTGAACTGGATGGCCCTGGCGCTCATTCGCGCGTTCGACCTCACGGGTCAGCAGAAGTACCTCGACCGGGCGCAGCTCATCTTCAACGACATCAAGACCAACGCCGCCGACACGACCTGTTGTGGGACCCCCAAGGGCGGCCTGTGGTGGGACAGCGCGCACACCCAGAAGGCCACCGCGGTGAACGCGGGCGCAGTGTTGACCGCCGTGCGCCTGGCGAGCCGTACCAACACGCCGGCGCTCGTCACCTGGGCCGAAGCCACCTACGCCTTCTGGCGTTCGCGCATGGTCGAGTCGGGCACCTTCCGCGTGTGGGATCACCTCGAGACCAACGGAACCGTGGTGACCTGGCGGTTCACCTACAACGAAGGCCTGATGCTGGGCGCGGCGCTCGAGCTGGAGGCGGCCACCGGCGCGGCCAAGTACCGCACCGACGCCGAAGGGTTCGCCAACGCCCTCGTCACCGCGCAGACGAAGCCGGGGCCCCGGGGTGACGTCCTGTCCGACGGGACCAGCGCTGCGTGCACCGGAGACTGCCCGATGTTCAAAGGCATCGCCGTCCGATACCTCGCCGCGTTTCACCGCGCGCACCCCACGCCCGCCGTGGCCAGCCTCGTCGCCTCCTGCGCGGAGTCGGTGTGGAACGTGGCGCGCTCAGGGAGCGAGGTGCACTTCGGCATCGACTGGGCCGCGGCTCCCACCACCATCAACTTGAACTCCGACCTCGCCGCCGCGATGGCGCTCTCGGCCTACGCGTCGATGCTGGGCCCGTCGACGGTTCAACCATCGGCCACGCGACTGGAGGCCGAGGAAGCGCTGCTGGTCGGCCTCGGCCTCGAAGACACGCACCCAGGCTTCACCGGCTTCGGCTACCTGGCCGGTTGGAACCAACCGAACCAGACAGCGCAGTTCACCGTCACGGTCGCCACCGGCGGCAGCCACGTGCTCGACCTGCGCTACGCGGCCGGGGCGGGCGCCGCCAACCGCCGCGTGTCGGTCGGCATCAGCGCCGGCACCCTGTTGCCCTTGCCCGCGACCACCAGTTGGGACGTGTGGAGCACCGTGAGCACCACCGTCACCTTGCCCGTCGGCGCCAGCAAAGTGAACGTGGCGTGCGACACCACGGGTGGGCCGTGCGGGTACCTCAACCTCGACGCGTTCGTCGTGCACTGAGCGCCGCGAGCGACGCTTCCGCCATCGCGGCGCCGGCCTCTCTGCGTCCCCGGCGACGGTGTCTCGCCGATGAAGCACTCCAGGCAGGGGCTCGATTGAGCCGAGCGAACGACGCCGCGTGTTGCTGAGTGCAGTGAGCAGTCGGCTCGCGCGCGCAAACTCCGTAGCGACGCTCACCCCACAACAGACTTCATGATTCGTCGGTGAGACGGTCGTGTGGCGCCGCGCGCTTGCGAGCGCGTTTCGGCGTCGGCCGCCGATTGTTCGCCCGAGCCGCCGCGGCACGCCGGTTGCGATGTGGTGTCTCAACTCGTTCAAAGGAGAACGCGATGCGAAACTTTCTGTCTGCCGCAGTTGCTGTGCTGGTCGCTTCCTGCGGGGCCTCGATGGGCGTGGAGGGCGATGCCGAACCCTTGGTCGCCGAAGGGGAGTCCGCCCTCGTCGGCGGAAGCGCGGTGAACCCGTCGTTCGAGTCGGGGCTGAGCGGGTGGGCCGGGTACAACGCCTCGCTCAGCCGCCTCGCCATGGCCGATGCGCCGCACGGCAGCTACGTGGCGAAAGTCACGCGCACGGCCGGCACGTCCTTCACCATCGACGACAACACCGAGACGGTCAGCTCGACGGTCGGCGGGCGCCTGTACACCGCGACGGTCTACGTGAAGGCGGCCAGCGCAACGTCTGTGGGGAAGACGGTGGTGGCCAAGCTCCGCGAGCGTTCGCCCTCGGGCAGCATGCGGCAGACCGCGTCTCCTGCGCACGCGCTCACCAATCAGTTCGTGAAGATCTCCGTGCAGATGCAGTCAGCGGCGTCGGGCAGCCACCTCGAGCTGTACGTGGCGCAGCTGGGCGCCGTCAGCGGCGACGCCTTCTACGTCGACAACCTCACCCTGGTGGCCCAGGGCGAAGCGGCGGCCGACGCCGGCGCGGGCGGTGGCGCCGTGGGGAGCGCGGTGGTCGACGCGGGCGCGGGGGGC
>CAZFXD010000118.1:0-13508 GCA_964522795.1 uncultured Myxococcaceae bacterium | reverse complement strand
CGCCGTACACCATGGTGCCGATGCCCAGGCCCGAGTCCGGATCGCGCATCTCGCCAATCGGCCCACCGAACTTGATGCTGGGGAACTCGCGCACCGAGACGAAATAGACCTCGGCCACAAACAGGTTTCCGCCAGTCACCTTCTCGAGCAACCGGGAAAGGAAGGGAATGTTGTTGGTGTCCAGGTTGTGCCGCCCGGGCCCCAGCTTTCCCGCCACCACGCCGTCTTTGACGAAGAGCGCCACCTCATCGGCCTGCACCGTGAGCTGCGTCAGCATCCGGATATTGCGCTCCGGATACTTGTAGATGATGTCGTCTTTGGCTTCGTCCGCCCGCGCGATGAAGTTGCGCTGCGCTTCGGCTTTGACGGTGTCAAAAAGTCCCATGTGGTCTCCTCGTGTGCGTGCCCCGGGGGCGCACGTTTTCACTTTTCCGGGGGCTTGGCTACCCAACTCCAAGATGTGCGGACGTCGCGGCCGTCGCGCAAGTGAACCTCGGTCTACGCCGGTGGTTCCCCGGGGCGGATCCGTCGCAGCTCGATGGGAGCGAAGAGGTCGTCGAACTCGCGAACGCGGCGGTCGCCCAGCTCGACCCGCAACATTCCCTGCTGCCAGGTCGCGTACACCCGTCCCACGTGCCCCCGGTGCCGCCGGGAGAGAACGCAGACGTCGTCACCCACTGAGAAAGGCCCACCGTTGGCACGAATGCGGGCTTCGTAGGTGGGCCAGAGCGTCCACGGGCTGGAGGCGAGCGCCACCAGCAGCCCGATGGCGGCGCCCAGCGCCATCAGCTTCATCAGCTCGAGCAGCTGCCGGGAGTCCCCGCTCGCGGCGGTCCCCACCCCGGAAAGGAGCACCGGCGCGAGCAGGCCCCCCACCACCCACGCCAGGGCGTAGAGCCGCCATGGCCAGTTGTCGGCGTACCACCGCGCTTGCCAGCCACCACGCATCAGCCGCTCAGCGTACCAAATCGCCCGTGGAGGTCTGGAGGGTGGGCGCCGTCAGCCCCATCGCGTCATCAGCCGCTCGCGGTCGAAGAGCCGAACCGAGAGCAGAAGAATGAGCAGGTCGAGGCAGAGCACCACCGCCCCCAGCGTGGCGTAGTACCCCGGGCCAGCCTTCAGGAACCCGGCGAACTGGCCGCCGGCCAGCCCCACCACCGGGAGCACGAAGAGGCCGGAGAACTGCTGGGCCAACCGGGCGTCGCCCACCCGAGCGGAGATGAGCACCGCGATCCCGTTGCCGAAGAAGGCGAACAGAGGCGCGATCACCAGCACCCCGAACGTCCACATCGAGTTGGGGAGCAGCAGTTGGTCGACGGTGGCGAAGGTGACGAAGTCCACGCCCACGCACAAGAGCGCGAAGGCGATCCAGCAGATGATGAGCGAAGGAACCAGCGAGGCCAGGCTCTTGCCCACCACAATCTCCAGCGGCGTCACCGGCGAAGCCAACAGGGGCTCGATGGTGCGCTTCTCCTTCTCGCCCGCCACCGAGTGCGACGAAATCAAGATCGGCACGAAGATGGGCATCATCAGGTACACCGAGAACCAATCGGTCAGCACCTTGTCGATGAGGAACCGCGCCGCGTTCGCCGCCGGCACGGTCGGGTCGTAGTACATCGCCATCACCTTCAGATTCGGGTCGTGCGGATCTTTGGTGTACGCGAGCAACAGCAGCGTGGGGACCACCACCAGCACGGCCGGCAGCGCGGTCATCGACCCGAGCAGCGCCAGGTTCTTTCGGAGGTCGAGCAGGTCCTTCCAGCACACGGCCCACGCGCGCGCGAACGAGAAGGTGCTCACGCGGCCTCCGCCTCTTCGCGCACCAGCTCGATGTAGGCCTCTTCCAGCGGGCGCGCGGCGCGCGTGGCGGTGTGAATGCGGGCCCCGGCCGCCACCAACGCCGCAATCACCTCGGGGGTGTGCGCGTCGTTCGGCATCGTCACGCGCAACTTCGAGCCTTCGGCGTGCACCCGCGCCTCGTGCGGGAGCGCCGTCACCACCGAGATAAACCGGCTGGCCTCACCTTCCACCTGGACGTCGAGCGCCACGCCCTCTTTCTTGAGTTCGGTCAGCGAGGCCACCGTCCGCAGCCGGTTCTTCACCACCGCCACGCGCGAGCACAGCCGCTCCACCTCAGGGAGGTTGTGCGAACAGAGAATGACCGTGGCGCCGGCACTGGCCAGCTCGGCGATGGAGTCTCGCACCACCCGCGCCGACTCCGGGTCGAGTCCGCTGGTCGGCTCGTCGAGAAAGAGCACCTTCGGCTCGTGCACCAGGGTACGCACAATGGCGAGCTTCTGCCGCATGCCTTTGGAGAACCCGCCCACCGGTTCGTCGGCGCGCCCCGAAAGTCCAAACCGCTCCAGCCACATCTCCAGGCGCGACCACACCGCGCGCTCGTCGAGCTCATGCAGCTTGATGAAGAAGCGCAGGTTGTCCCGCGCGGACAAGCGGTCGTACAGCCCGGGCTGTTCGGTGAGCAGGCCGATGTGTTTTCGAAACTCGCTCCCCTCGCCTTCCAGGGGGAGCCGGAAGCCGGCGACCTCAGCGTGCCCTCCGCTCGGCCGAAGCAGGCCCGCCAGCATGCGAACGGTGGTGGTCTTGCCGGCGCCGTTCGGCCCCAACAGCCCGAACACCTCGCCCCGCGCCACGCTGAAGGTCAGCCCCTCGACCGCCACCCGCGCGCCGAATGCTTTGTGCAGCCCGTCGACTGAGATCAACGGCTACTCGATCGTGACGAGGACGAACTTGTTGTTCAGGTCTTTCTTGATGAGCGTGATGTTCTTGTCCGGCCCCACCGCGCCCTTGAGAATTCCCAGCCGGTAGTGCTCGACCAGCGCCCACTTTCGCCCGGGTTGCTGCGCGTACGACGTGAGCAGCGGGTTGTCTTTGATCTGCTTCACCGTGTTGCGCGAGTAGAACGTCTCACCACGCCAGTTCATCAAGAACGAGGTGATGGGCTCTCCCGGCTTCCGGTTGTTGTAGTACTCGGCGAACTGCTCTCGCTGCGACCAGTGGTGCGACAGGTCCACCCAGTGCGACCAGTTGAACCACAACACCCACACCGTGACGGCCGAGGCCGCGAAGGCGAACAGCACCTTCTTCGCCTGCGCCATGGCCATGAACGCGCCCAGCACGCCGGTGGTGATGAAGCCCAGCCCCATCACTTCGCGCATGTTCATTTCGTCGCGGAGAAATGCGTTGAGGGGGTCTCCCTCAGGGTTCGACGATTGGTAGCGGGTGCCCGCCATCAAGGCCAACGCGCCCGCCACACCGACCGCGGCCGCGCCGACGCTCCAGATGTTGCTCGCCTCCGGGTCTCCGCGAGAGCGCCAATACATGAAGGCCGCGCCCAACAGCAGCCCGAGCCCCACGCTCTGGGAACCGGTCAAGGGCTTCGAGGGGAAGCTCCAGCCCGCCACGTGGAAGGTGAGCGCGATGCCGAGCGAGACGAACAGCACCCCCAGCGCGGGAATGATGCGCTGCGGAGTCCGCTCGGCCTTCGGGCGAAGCGACATGGCGCACGCCACCCCGGCGTGGGCCAGGATGATGAAGTAGGCGAAGTTCAGCTTCCACGGGTGAATGGCGGCCGTGTTCGGGCTCAGCGCCGCCGCACCCCACGGGTCTTCCATGCGCAGCGAGAAGGTCATGGCCAGCAGCGCCAGGCCCATGGCCGCGCTGATGAGCGAGAAGAGCGCGCCCAGCTCGCTTCGCTTCTGGTTGCCCACGTTGAAGGTCCCGGCGAGTCCCGAGACCAACATGTAGGCGCCGTACAGCAGCGGGAAGATGCTCCAGCTGGTGGTGATGCCCCAGGCCGAACTCACCTGCTCGCGCAGCCCCATGGCGAAGATCACCAACGCCAGCACTGCCGCACCCAGCAGCCAGGCCCGCCGCTTGAGCAGATACGCGTACCCCAGCATCGTGCTGCCGAGGCCCGTGAATAAGAGCGCGAGCGCGTCGCCGATCCACAGCGGGCGGGTCGCCCAGGCCTTCACCACGTCTTTGGTCAGATAGTCGGGGTAGGCGCGGTCGTAGTTGTAGACGAAGAGGTCGGTGAAGTTCTTCGGGTTCTGCGCCAGGTCCTTGCCGACCAACCAGAACAACGGCACGCCCGCTGCGAGCGTGAGCGCGTACCGCGAAATGCCCTCTTTCCACAGCCGGTCCACGAACAAGCCCATCAGAATCGCGAGCGGCGGCAGCCACGGGAACAGGTAGTGGTGGAACTTGGTGGCGGAGGAGCCGATGAGCGCGAAGGTGAAGGCCAGCCAGAGCGAGGCGATGATTCCGACCTCGTCGGTGGTGTCGCCGCTGCGCAGCCGCAGCCTGGACAGCGTCACACCCACCCCGGGAATCAAAATCACCCAGGGGAACATGGCGTAGCCGCCCTGCTCGATGAAGTAGGTGAACGAGCCGCCCGGCGTGGTGGTGTGCACCCCGCCCGCGAGCCGATTGAAGTGGTCATGAATGAGGAAGCGGAACCAGAAGCGCTTGCCTTCATCGTCCACCGTCTCGGTGTTGAACATCACGTAGTACCAGGGCAGCGCGAGGGCGCAGAACAGGAGGAACCCGGTGCCAAAGCGCATCGAGAACATCTCGCGCCACAACACGGGCATGTCGGTGGTGCCCTTGGCCGCGGTGCCGATCAAGTACGTGAACGCCGCCACGAACCCCATCACCGCCCAGAACCCGGAGGCCGGACCGCTGCGCGTGACACCGTAGGCCACCACGCCGCAGACCGCGCCCACCGCGGTGCCGATGCTGAGCGGAGACACGGCCCGCTTGATCAGCCAATCGATGTGCGCGTTGAACGACTTCAGCGTCCACTCGAACCGCTGCAGCGCCGCGTAGAGAATGAGGATGACGCCGGGAATGCCGCAGCCCAGCAGGCCCTTGGCCAGCGTTCCCATCGCCATGAAGACGTAGAAGGCGTACCACCACGCGGTGCGGTGCCGCGTCTCCTTGTCGAGCAGCGCCACCATGGCGCAGGCGATCCCGGCCGTGAGCGCGGAGACGATGGGCGTGTCCGTCACGGCCTGGCGCGAGAGCAGGAAGAACAAGGGCATCGTCACCAGCACGAACGCAGTGGCCAGCGCGGCGCGAATGCTGGCCAGCCGCGACAGGGCGTACGTCAACAAGCCCACCGAGGTGATGGAGAAGACCGCGAACGGCATGCGGAAGCCCCACTCGTTGTAGATGGAGAGTGGCGCGTCCGGCGACGTGCGCATGGTGCCGACAATCTGCATGCCGAGCGCCTGCATCCACATGGTGAAGACCGGCTTGGAGAAGAACGGCGCGCTCTCCCACCAGGGGAACACGTAGTCGTTTCGCTGAATCATCTCGCGCGCGACTTCGCCGTAGTGCGTCTCCCAGCAGTCCCACAGGCCGACCGCGCCCAGGTACGGAATGAGCACCAGGCTCGCGAACCCCACGGCCGCCCAGGCGGCGACGACCTCCAAACGCACGCGGCTCAGCGCTTTGGGGACGAGATCGTCACCGAAGATCGACTGAAGAAACCCTTTGTCGTCGGCAGCTTCCGATTCTGACGCCACAAAGACCTCCTGAAAGGCGCCGCTTATAGCCGGGGCGGCCGAGGAGTCGAGGCTTCCCTGCCGTTTCGCGCAAACGCCGTGACCGGCAGGGAAATTCCCGAGGTGTCCGCACGTGGTGACAGCCGCCAGGGCCCGCGTTTGATCAATCTGCGGCTTTCAACGACAAGGCCGGCACATCAACTTTGCCCTGGAGGGGACAATGCGTCGTTCGACACTGGTAGCTGCTGCACTGACGGTGGTGGTGTTGTCGGGTTGTGGGGGTTCGAACTCGGTGCTTCGGATTTTCCGGGTCGCGCTCGACTACACGCCCATTCTGGGAATCTCGAACCCGAGCTGCTACCGCAACAACAACCTGCCGACCGACCTCGGGCAGACCCAGCAGACCAACTTCAAGGCCGACGCGCAGTGGGTCGTCTGGGACGGCACCGACAAGCAGTACCTCGACGTGGGAAATCTCACGCTTCGCCTCGGGCACGCCCCGTCGATCGCCATCACCGACGTGATTGAGGGCGACGGCAAGTCGTTCGTGGCCTCGCGCACCACCACCACCCCGTACCCGGGAATTGCCAACACGTCGGAGACGCGCAAGCAGGATGTGTCCGTGTCGTTCAGCGACACCGGCGCCAACCCGACCGGCACCATCACGCTCAAGGCGTCCTACGCCTGCCAGGGCAACTGCCCTCCGCAGAACCCGGGCTCCCGCGGCGACGCCGCCTCGTGTGACTCTCAGTTGACCTTCGTCGCCCGCCGCGTGGACGCGCCGGCGATGCAGGTGCTGAACCCGACGGGCGTCGCCGGCTTCACGGCGGCACCGTAGTCGGTCCGACTTCGCCGTAACGCTTCAGTTTCGACAGCAGTAGCGAACAGCTCTGAGGGGGGCTGCTGATCATGGTTTCAAAACAACGGAAGATTTCCGCGTTCGCGCTCGGCTTCGTGCTGGGCGCGTTCGGGGCGGTGGCGCCAGCATGTGGGCCCACCTCAACTCACGGCTCATGTTCAGCAGCCACCTGCAGTACGGGGTGTTGTGGCGACGACGGCTCCTGCAAGCCGGGTGATGTCACGTCGGCCTGCGGGTCAACCGGCAACCAATGTCGGGCGTGCAACTTCGGTCAGGCCTGCGTCCTGGGCACATGCCTGGTGCCCGGCGGCGCGGGCGGCTCCGGAAATGGCAGCGGCGGTTCCGGCGGCTCCGGCGGCTCCGGCGGCTCCGGCGGCTCAGGTGGCGCTGGAGGGTTCGGCGGCTCCGGCGGCTTCGGCGGCTCCGGTGGCGCTGGAGGGTTCGGCGGCTCCGGCGGCTCCGGTGGCGCTGGAGGGTTCGGCGGCTCCGGCGGGAGCGGAGGCGGCTCCGCAACGTGTAACTCCTCGAACTGCGACTACGGGTGCTGCCTCGGCAAAACCTGCGTCCTCTATGCGCAGCAGACAAAGTCGGTGTGCGGCGACTACGGCAACGCCTGCTTGCCCTGTGGCGGAACGAACGTGTGTTCGAACGGCCAGTGCGCAGCGGGTGGCGGTGGTGGAGGCGGAGCAGGCGGGGGTTCCGGCGGCGCGGGCGGCTCCGGAGGCGGCGGCGCGGCCGTCTGCAATGTTTCGAATTGCCTCGGTGGTTGCTGCATCTCGAACACCTGCATCCTCACGTCGCAGCAGACCAAATCCGCGTGTGGCCTCCTGGCGGCGACGTGCGCGCCCTGCACCGGCTCGGACGTGTGCAAGACCGGCGTGTGCTCAGCCAGCGGCGGCGGAGGTGGCGGGGGCGGCTCCGGCGGCTCCGGCGGAGGAACGGGCACCAGGCCGACCGGCTCCGCGTGCACCACCACGGGCGAATGCGCGCCGGCCATCTTCCAGACGTCTGGAGCCCTGTGTGTGAACACCTATTTCGATGGCTTCGACGCACCGGGCGGGTACTGCAGCGCGAGCTGCAGCACGGGCACCTGCCCAGGGGCGGCCGGCACCGTCAGCTGCGTGAAGTCCCGTTGCTACACGGCCTGCGTTGGAACCGGACAGAGCAACTGCCGCGCGGGCTACGTCTGTTCCCCGCGGGTGGACGGTGTCTCGGGGTCGATCTGCCTTCCTGACTGCCGAAACGATTCGTTCTTCTGCGGCGACGCGCAATCCAACGTCTACCACCTCACCCAGGCGCTGACGTGCGACACCGGCACGGGCGCGTGTCACTGATCAGGAGCCCCCATGAACCTCACAATCAACTCCAACCACCTGGGGCTGTGCCTGGGCCTGTTGCTCGGATTCTCGTTCACCACGGCGCCTGGCTGCGGCGGCACAACCAGCGGGAACAGCGGCAAATGCTCGTCCTCCAACTGCTTCGGGTGTTGTGACAGCTCCGGCGCGTGCTTGCCCGGAGACACGCTCGCGGCCTGTGGCTCGACCGGTCAGGCCTGCTCGGCTTGTGGCTTCGGCAAGCTCTGCACCCTGGGGCAGTGCACCACCAGCACCGGGAGCGGCGGAAGCGGGGGCAGCAGCGGAACGTGCGACCTCTCCACGTGCCCGACCGGGTGCTGCCTCAACGGCACCTGCATCGCCCCCGCGGCGCAGTCGAAGTTCCTGTGCGGACACTCGGCCGCCACCTGCGTCGAATGTCCCGGCTCGCAGACGTGTACCGCCGGAACGTGCGGCGGCGGAGGTGGAAGCGGCGGGTCGGGTGGATTCGGCGGCAGCGGAGGCTCCGGCGGCTTCGGTGGCTCAGGCGGCTTCGGCGGCTTCGGCGGCTCCGGTGGCGCTGGAGGGTTCGGCGGCTCGGGCGGCTTCGGCGGCTCAGGTGGCGCTGGAGGGTTCGGCGGCTCAGGCGGCGGGACCGCGGGCTGCAGTTCGAGCACCTGCCCGACGGGCTGCTGCGCAGGCTCAACGTGCGTGGCGTACGGCAGCCAGTCCAAATCCCTCTGCGGTGACTACGGGTTTGCCTGCCAGTCCTGCGGGTCGACGCAGACGTGCGTGGCAGGCGCATGTACGAATTCTGGCGGCGGCGCGGGCGGCTCCGGTGGCGGTTCAGCGCTCTCGGACCTCGGAGGTCCGTGCGCGTCGTCGGCGAACTGCGTCAGCGGGTACACCTGCAAGTTGAACTCAACCTACGGCGGCGCGAGTTGGCAGAACGGGTACTGCACCAAGACCTGCACGGCGCAGGGGCAATGCGGAACCAACGGGTTCTGCTACCCCGAGTTCGCGACGGAACCGACGGCGATTTGCATCGCCAAATGCAGTGGAACGGCACGCCCGGGGTTCACCTGTTACGGCTCGACGCCGGGGCAGCAATACCTCTACCCGTCCACCATCCCCAATCCGCCCCCCACCGGGCTCGTGGGGAATCCGTGCACGGCGGACAGCCAATGCCGAACGACGGCCAACCCGACGGGCACCTGCATCACGGCGACCGAACCCGACGGTGGATCATCCGGGTACACCAAGGGGTACTGCACCAGCTACTGCAACAGCGACCCCGGCTGTTCCGCCTCGGGCACCGCCAGCTGTGCGGACGTGGGCGCGTCCACCGCGTTCTGCTTCAAAGCCTGCGTGGCCGACGGAGGTCAGGGGTCGTGTCGCACCGGCTATGCGTGTGATCAGGAGATCTGCCTGCCCAACTGCAACGCCCCCGGCGGCGTGGCTGCCTGTCCCACCGGGGTGACATGCACCGCGGGCGGTACTGGGCTCGAGGCCGTCCCCCTGGGCGCGTCTGGTCACCCAGAAGTGACGTCTCGTCGGCTGTCGAACAGACATCGCGCGCTCCCTCTGCGAATGATGTCTCGCGTCGGTCACCACCCGACGACCAACCGGCCGTTCCAGAGGGGCACATGGCAACACGAAACCGAAACACCACGTACGCGATGTTCATCGGACTCGCGCTCGGCCTCTCAGTGACAGCCGCGCCCGGCTGCGGCGGCACCCCGAAGAAGCCCTGCTCAGCGTCGAACTGCGCCAGCGGCTGTTGCGATCCGAACGGAACCTGCCTCCCCGGCGACACGCTGGCGGCGTGTGGCTCCACCGGAAACGCCTGCACGGCGTGCGGCATCGGCAAGGCCTGCGTGCTCGGCCTGTGCAGTGGCATCGGCAGCGGCGGCTCTGGTGGCAGCGGCAACGGCGCCGGCGGGTCCGGTGGCTTTGGCGGGTTCGGTGGCTCAGGTGGCTTCGGGGGTTCAGGCGGGTTTGGTGGGTCGGGCGGCTCAGGCGCCTGCAACTCCACCAACTGCAGCTCCGGGTGCTGCTACGCCGGGACCTGCCTCAACTACGGCAACCAATCGAAGTTCTACTGCGGCGACTTCGGCCAGACGTGCTCGGCGTGCGGCTCCACGCAGCAGTGCAACTTCGGCGCCTGCAGCAACTCCGGCGGCGGAAGCGGCGGCAGTGGCGGTTCTGGAGGCGGCAGCGCGGTGAACTACGTGGGCGCGGCCTGCACCAGCTCGCTCCAGTGCGGGGTCGGCACCGGGCTGTCCTGCCGCACTCAGACCTCAGCGTTGAACGGGGTGTACCAGGGCGGCTACTGCACCAAGCAGTGCACCTCCGCCGCGGACTGTGGCGCCGGGGCTTCGTGCGCCAGCTTCACCAACAGCGGCGCGGAGTCGGTCGCGTACTGCGTCAACGACTGCAGCTCGCCGAACTCGGTCACCGCGGCCGAGTGCCGCTCGGGATACGCCTGCTACTCGTACCAGACGAGCAGCCTCGGAGGCGTGTGCTGGATCTACCCCTCGCCCTACGGTCAGGCGGCCGACAAGATCGGCAACGCCTGCACCGCCCACAGCCAGTGCCAGAATCCCCCGGCCGGAAACAAGGGCGCCTGTTTTGGCTACAGCAGCGACGGCGGCGTGCAGATGACGGCCGACGGCGGCCAACCGTTCCCCGGCGGGTACTGCACCGCCTCCTGCTCGCAGGACAGCAACTGCTCTCCCAGCGGGACCGACGCGTACTGCCTCGATGTCAGCTCCACCGCCGCGGCGTGCTTCAAGGCCTGCGTGGCCGACGGCGGTCAGGGGAACTGCCGCACAAACTACGTGTGTGAAACCCTGAAGGACGCGAACGGAAATCCGGTGGGCGGCGCGTGCTTCCCCTCCTGCAAGACTCCGGGCGGCGGTTGCTCCAGCGGCATGACGTGTCAGGCCAGCGGCCTGTGCCAATAGCGTGAGGCGGCGGTGTCCGGAACTCCGCTTGACCCCTCAAACTCCCGCTGCTACCGACGCCGCCTCGTCGCGACAGGGGACTTAAGTGCAACTGAATCGCTTTTGCCTGGGCGTTGGTCTGGTGAGCGCGGCATCGCTCTCGATGTCGCTGTTGTTCACGCGAATCTTCAGCGTGACCATGTACTACCACTTCGCGTTTCTCCTCGTGTCGCTTGCCCTCCTCGGCATCGCCGTGGCGGGCGTCGCCATCTACCTGTTGCCGAAGACGTTCACCGACGAACGACTGGCCTGGCAATCAGGGCTGTTCGCGCTCTTGATGGCTCCGCTCGGCCTGGCCGCGCTCTCCACCGCCGTGTCCAACCCACTCTCGGTGGACCTCTCGTCAGAGAACACCACCAAGCTGCTCAAGCTCTACTTCTCCACCGCCCTGCCCTTCTTCGCCTCGGGGTTCGCTATCTCCCTCGCCATCTCAGCCGCGAAGGAGCACATCGGTCGCGTCTACGCGTTTGACCTCATCGGGGCGGCCCTGGGCTGTATCGCCATCGTGCCCCTCGTCCCGGAGCTCGGTGGCCAGGCCAGCATCGTGGTGGTCTGCGGCATGGCCGCGCTCGGCGGCGGCGTGCTGGCGCTCTCCTCCAAGGCCACCTCGGGCATGCGCTCCATCGTGGGATTTGGCGGCGTCGCCACCGCCATCGTGCTCTCGGGCTACGCGCTGTTCGGAAACCCCGGCACCCAGGCCTTCGCACTGGCGAAGAACCCATCCAAGTTCCTCGGCGCCTGCGACGTGGAGTTCGAGAAGTGGAACTCGTTCTCGCGCGTCACCGTGTGTCCTGGCGACACCGATCACAAGTGGCTCGGCATCGACGCCGACGCCGCCACCCGAATGTACTCGGGTGAGATCGCCAAAGACGGCTACGTCGCGCCCAAGCGCTTCTCCGAGACCCTGGTGGCGGGGCTCGTCTACGCGCTCAAGAAAGAAGGCCCCTCGGTCATCATCGGCCCCGGCGGCGGGCCCGACGTCATCTCCGCCCTGCGCAACGGCGTGCCCCGCATCATCGGGGTGGAGGTGAACCCCATCATCGCCGACAGCATCATGCGCGGCGCCTACGTGAAGTGGAACGGCGACCTCTACCGGCAGCCGTCGATCAACGTGGTGGTCGACGACGGTCGCAGCTTCATTCGGCGCGCGCCGGAGCAGTTCGCCTCGATCCAGGCCACGCTGGTCGACACCTGGGCCGCCTCGGCCGCGGGCGCCTTCACCCTCTCCGAGAACAACCTCTACACCGCCGACGCGTTCGAAGATTACCTGGGGCACCTGAAACCCAACGGCGTGCTCTCGATGACGCGGTGGGCGGGCGACGAGTTCATCCGGCTGCTGGGGCTGGGGCGCGAGGCCCTGCGGCGACGCGGCGTTCCCGAAGCCGAGCAGCCGTCACACTTCTACATCGGCGCCGACAACCGCATGTCGACGATGCTGCTCAAGCCGACGCCGTTTACGGCGGAGGAGATCGCCATTCTCGACGCCGAGATCGCGGCGTCGCAGTTGAACACGCTCTACTCGGCGACGCGCCCCCAGGGGCCGTGGCCCGAGCTGAATCGCTTCATGTCCATGTCGGCCGACGAGTACTTCAGCGCCCGGTACAACGACCCACAGAATCCGATGGACCTGCGGCCGGTCACCGACGCGCGCCCGTTCTTCTTCTACAACGTGCGCGGCGGCGACTTCGTCTCGCTCCTCTTCAACCTCGGTCAACTCGACCAGCGGGCCGACAAGCGAAACAACCTCGGCCTGGTCATTCTGCAGATTGTGCTGCTCGTCTCGACCGCCCTCACGCTGTTGCTGGTGGTGCTGCCGCTCTTCATCTTCCGCCGAGAGGCGCTGGCCTCGCAGCGCGCGGAGAAGCTGAAGGTGCTGGGCTACTTTCTCTGCCTCGGCATGGGCTTCATTCTGGTGGAGCTGGGGCTGATGCAGCGCTTCATTCTCTTCCTCGGGCACCCCGTGTACGCGCTGGCGGTGGTGCTGGCGACGCTGCTCGGCTCGTCCGGCGTGGGCAGCGCCCTGTCGCCGCGGTTGCTGGAGAAGTTCGGCCTCCACGGCGCGGTGCGCCGCACCATCATCGCGCTCGGGGCGCTCTTGCTCATCTACGCGGTGGGCCTGGGGCCGCTGTTCGGCGTGCTCCTCGGGCTGCCGCTGGCCGCGCGCATCATCGCCTGCGTCGTTCTGGTGGGGGCGTTGGGCACGCTGATGGGCATCTGCCTCCCGCTGGGCGTTCGCGCCGCCGTCTCGCTCGGCGCCGACATGGTCCCGTGGGGCTGGGGCCTGAACGGCGCGACCAGCGTGGTCGGCTCGACGCTCTCGCTCATCATCTCCATGCACTTCGGCTTCACCGCCACGCTCCTCTGCGGCCTCGGCGCGTACGTCGTCGGAGCGCTGTTGCTCGGCCGGCCGGGCACCGCGAGCCCCAATTCGGCGAACGAAGCGAAGGCCGCGCTCCCGACCGCGGCGTAGGTCCGCCCCGGAGCGCGCGCAGTCCAGGTGTCGGTCCGCACTTTCACTCGCGACCACGCGCGCGTCCGAACGACGCGAGCTGGTCGCTTTCGCGAAACTCACGCCCGACGCGTTCGACAATCTGCTCACCATGACCACTTCCAATCAGGTTGTTCGCAGAGACGTCACGCTCGTCACCAAACCGATGGCCCGCCGAAAGGAGTGGGCCAACTTCATTCGTCGAAACGCCGAAGTCGCGCACGTGGAGATTACAGGTGACCTGCGCTTCAAGGGTTCCGGGCTGGCCGACCTCTTCATGAGCCGGCCGCGCGAGATGAAGATTCACGTCGAGGG
>CAZFXD010000117.1:0-13722 GCA_964522795.1 uncultured Myxococcaceae bacterium | reverse complement strand
GCGCGACGTGATGCCCGACTTCGCCGAGATGTACCCCGAGCGCTTCAACACCAAGACCACCGGCGTGACGCCCCGACGGTGGCTGCTGGCCTGCAACCCGCGCCTGGCGAAGCTGATTACGTCCACCATCGGCCCCAGCTGGACGTCGGACCTGGACCGCCTGACCGAGCTCAAGCGCTTCGCCGACGACCCGGCGTTCGTGAGCGCCTTTCAGAAGGCCAAGGCCGCCAACAAGGGCGACCTCTCCAACCACCTCCGAGATCTGCTGGGCGTGCCGTTCGACCCGTCGGCCGTGTTCGACGTGCAGATCAAGCGCCTGCACGAGTACAAGCGTCAGCTCCTCAACGCGCTCCACATCGTGCACCTGTGGATGAACGCCCGGAACGACCCCGCGTCGCTCGGCGTGCCGCGGGCGTTCCTCTTCGGCGCCAAGAGCGCTCCCGGCTACAAGATGGCCAAGCTGATTATTCGCCTCATCACCGGAATCTCCGATGTGGTGAACAGCGACTCGAAGCGCACCGGGCTCTCGGTCGGGTTTGTCCCCAACTACCGGGTCTCACTGGCGGAGCGGATCATTCCCGCCGCGGACGTCAGCGAGCAGATCAGCACCGCCGGCATGGAGGCGTCAGGCACGGGGAACATGAAGCTGGCGCTCAACGGCGCGCTGACCATCGGCACCCTGGACGGCGCCAACGTGGAGATTCGCGAGCTGGTGGGCGCCGAGAACTTCTTCCTCTTCGGGCTGACGGCCGACGAGGTGGCGGCGAAGCGGGCACAGGGGTACCACGGTCGAGCGGTGTATGAACGCGACGCCAACGTGCGCGCGGTGCTCGACCTGATCGCCTCTGGGTTCTTCTCGCCCGAAGACCCCGCCCTCTTCCACCCGCTGGTGAACTCGCTCCTCGACGACGATCGCTACTTCGTGTTGGCGGACTTCGAGGCCTACCGGGCCGCGCAGGCGTCGCTCGCGGCGCGCTATCAGGACCCGCGGGCGTGGTGGCGTTCGGCCATCATCAATGTCTCGCAGATGGGCTTCTTCTCCTCGGACCGCACCATTCGCGAGTACGCCCGCGACATCTGGGGCATCGCGCCGGTCCCGATGGTTCCCTGACCCCTAGTCGAACTGCAGCCGGGCGAAGCGCGGCAGGTGGTGGAAGTCGCCCACGAAGAGCGGCGAGTACGCCTCGCCCTCGATCTCTTTGCCGTGCACGTGGTGTTCGAGGCGGTAGAGGTTGAAGCGCCAGGTGTCGCCCTTCTCCGGCGGCACGTGGGGCACGTTGGTCAGGTTCTTGAGGGGAATCTTCATCTCCGCCGTCCAGCCCTGGTCGACGTCCGAGTCGTTGTCGAGCGTGCCGTTCACCTTCACGGCGGTCTGCATGCCCGACTCCCACTTCTTCGCGGTCTCCAGATCGGACCGGCGGGCCACGAAGCTGGCGTCAAACTGCACGTTGTGCGGAGAGACCTGCAGCTCGTTGTAGGTCGCACCGTCGCCGTCGGCGTCGAGGAAGATCTCCACGCATTCTTCATTGTAGATGTCGTCGTCCTTGTTCCTCTTGGTGCCCCAGACGTCGGGATCTTCGGCGGTCCACGCCACGTAGAGGAACTGATCGTCGTAGAGCAGCCGGGCGCGCGTCTTCCGCTTGGTGGGCGCTCCGTCATAGCTCGCCACCAACTCCACCTCGGTCGCCGTCCCCCAGACGGCGTCGGTCACCGCGCCATCGATCGTGGGCGCCTTGACCGCCCGCTTCACCTTGTACGTCTGCAGGTCGGGCAGCTCACGGCCTCCGAGCGTGGGCCCCAGCATTCGTCCCTGGCCATCGCTGGCCTTGGGGTTGTCGATGGCCAGGCGCTCTTCGCCTTGCCAGAACCCGATCATGAAGCGCATCGTGCCCGGGTAGTTGGGCATCTTGAGGTGCATCTCGTCGGGAATGATTTTTCCCACGGGCCAGGAACCCAGCGGGGCCGCGCCGTTCTGGATTTCATGGTCGGCGTTCCCAATCAGCTGACCCGAGTTTGCGTCGGCGACGTGGGTGAAGAACTTCCAGCCCGAGGGCGCCTCTTTGTCCGCCCGGAAGTAGTGCGTGACGGTGACGTCCTGCCCGGGGCTGGGCGACTTCGGCACCACGTTGGAGCCGAGGTACACGACCGCGCCGCTGGCCCAGGTGGCCCCGGAAGGATGCGTCAGCGAGGCGGGCGCCGCGTCGAGCACCTGCATCTGGCCGCCGGTGGCCTGCGGAGCGCCGGGAGCCTGGGCGCTCGAGCCGGGAGGCGACTGGGCTTCTTGTCGCTTCTTCGGCCCGGCCTGTTCATCGCGGCACGACGTCACACCGACCAGGAGCACTACCAGGAGCAATCGCATGGCGCGGCACCCTAGACCGAAACGGGCGGTCGATGGCACGCGCAGCCTCCCGGCCACGCCACTCGCGGTTGCGCTGCCATTTCGCCTGAATCTCGTCGCGGTGTTGTACGCTCCCCCGGGTGTACGACCCGCGAGACCCCGAAAAGGACTCGAACCCCTGGCTGAAGGGCTGCCTCGGAGTCCTGGCGTTCTTTCTGGTGGTGGCGGTGGCCTTCGTCTTCTTCGTGATCGCCGTCTGTGCAAAACGCTGAGCACGGTCCCGTCTATGCGTGGTTCAGCGGCCTGGGCGTGGCGCTGGCGCTTGGGCTCATCCTGATCGCCTTCAGCGAGGCGCTGGTCCGGCTCCTCGTTCACCGACGGCCCGTGTCCAGGCGCGAAGTCTCGGTCAACCTCGGCATGTGGCTGGTCGAGCTCGTGCTCCGCACCGCCACCGGCAGCGCGCGCTGGGCGGTGTTCACGTTCGCCGCGGCCTGGGCGCCCTGGACCTGGAACGTCACGCCCGTGTCCGCCGTGCTGCTGTTTCTGGCGGTCGACTTCTTCTACTACTCGCGCCACCGGCTGCTCCATTCGACGAAGCTCGGGTGGGCGTTGCACGCGCCCCACCACTCGAGCGTGGACCTCACCATCACCTCGGCGCTGCGCCTGGGGTGGGTGCAGCGGGTGCTCGACGACTTCTTCTACGTCCCCCTCGTGCTGCTGGGAGCGCCGCCCCTGGCGGTCTTCATCGCCATCGAGCTCAACCACGCCTCCCAGCTGTGGTGTCACACCGAGACCATCGGGCGCCTGCGGTGGCTGGATGGGTTTCTCAACACGCCGTCGAACCACCGCGTGCACCACGCCCGCGATCGCGCGTTCGCCGACACGAACTTCGGCGCCACCTTCATGTGGTGGGACCGCCTCCTCGGCACCTATCGACGCGAGCCGGGTCCACTGCTGCTGGGGTGGAGCGAGCCGTACGCGGGGGTGAACCCCTTCGTCATCCAGTTTCGGGCGCTGGCGCAGTGGCTGCGCTCGAACGCCTCCGGCGCCACCACGCCGCGGCGGCTGCCGCCAACAGGAGCACGGGCAGAAACCGGTGCGTCCACGGGCTCGCCAGCAGCGCGGTGACCGCGATCACCGCTCCGGCGCTCGGCACAAAGCGCGGGGGCACCAACAGCAGGCTGGCGGCCGCCCCCGCGTAGAAGAATTGCCCCATGGTGCCACCGGTCAGCGCGAACACGCCGACGTGAAAGAGCGCGTTCACCCACGCGACAGCGCCGAGGTTGAAGAGAAACCCGAGACCCAGAACGACCTCCAGCGCGATTACCAGCAGGCCTCCGGCCACCCAGAGCGACGGAGCACCTGTGGCCGCCAGCCACTGCGCGAGCGGGTTGGGCGAGCCCACCTGGCCAGCGGGAGACCACATGAGGCCAAACCGAGCCAACTGCTCGAGGAACGAGCCGATGAACTGACCGTCACGCCACGCCGGCGCCAGCGCCTTGTCCGCCGCGGCCACGAGGTAGACGAGGCCCACCTGCCATCGAGCGAGCGCCGGCACGGCGTTCGACATGAGGCCAATGGCGAACAGCACGGCGGCCACGAACAGGCGATTGTTGGAGAACCACGACGGGTCGGCCGCCACCCCGAGGACGATGAGCGCGGCGAGCCCGGCCGAGGCCGACCGGGTCCACCGGGTCAGAATGATGGCTGCGCACAGCGCGGTTGAGCACGCGGCGCCCAGCACGCTCCAGGCGGGTGTGCCGGGCCAGACGAGGGACTGCCCGGTCACCAGCCACGCCACGGCGAGGCTCTGCGCCACCCGCAGCGGCCCCACCGGGAGATCGCCGTGCGTTATTCGCGGACCCATCGCCACAATGGCCTCTGCTGCCCGTTGACGATCGCCCGCAACTCCACGGCGACCGGTTCCCCCCGGGCGGCCTCCACGGCCTCGATTCGCGCGGTGACGAAGCCCAGGTCATTCGTCTCCCAGTTTTCGTCGCGCTCAGCCGACGCGTGGTACGCGCCTAGGTGGTACCGCTCGAGGCTCTGCCGCGTGTTCAACACCTGCCCCCCGACTTGAACCTGGAGGGCGTAGACGGCGTGCTCGTGAAACGGGGCCCACAGGCTGGGGCGGCCCCCTGCGACGGCCCACACCACCTGCGCGAGCAGCACCGCCAGCCCAGCCGCCAGACGCCAGCTCACCGGGCCCTCCATCGGCGCCGCACGTCGACAGCCAGAGCCACCGCGCAGGCGAGACAGAACCACTGCGCCGCGCTGAGCGGCCCCAGCGATTGCCGCTCGTCACCCCGAAACGGGTCCATGGCGATGCGAATGAGCGCGTAGGCGATCAGGTAGTAGCGAAAGAGCAGCCCCGCTGGCCGCGGGCGCTTTCGAATGGCGAACAGCACCCCGGCCAGAGTGAGGTCGAGGGCGCTCTCGTACAAGGCCGCCGGGTGGCTGGAGAGGCCGAGGCGGCGCAGCACGCTCTCGCTGTCCAACCCACGGCCATAGCAGCAGCCGCCGACGAAGCAGCCCAATCGGCCGATGGCCTGGCCCACCGGGAGCGCAATGGCGTACGGGTCCCCAGTCGCCACGCGGATTCCAAGCGCCTTCTTGCTGAGCTCCACCCCGAGAAAGCCGCCGAACAGGGCCCCGAGAATGGTGCGGCCGCCCCACTCGTTCCACAGGAGGCCGGGAAAGGACGCCAGGTAGGCGTCCCACGGCACGTACAAGAGCAGCCCCAGCTTGGCGCCGAGCATGGCGCCCACCAGCGCCCCCACGGCGACCCAGCGTCGCTCCGCCGACCCGAGCACGTTCAGGCGACGCTCTTCGAGGGTCTTCACCGTGAAGCCGGCGACCAACCCCAGGCCCACGAAGGTCGCGTACGCGAGGTCGAAGTCGGCGTTCACCGCGCGCCCTTCCACCACCGCACCAGGCCCTGGAGTTGAATCGCCAACAGATTGGCGCCCGGGTGCAGGCCTTCCACCCCTACCGCCGGGACGGCGCGCGGTGGAGCGAAGGTGCCGAAGAGGTGATCCCACAACATGATCGCCCCGCCGAAGTTGCGCTGCTGCCCCGGCCCCGCGAGGTCGTGGTGAACCCGGTGCGTGGCCGGGGTGTTCAAGATCCAATCGAGCGGTCCCAGCCGCCACTCCACGGCGGCGTGGGCGAGGAACTGCACGGCAAAGCTCGCCGCCATGCACAGAAAGACGAGCAGCGGCTCGAACCCCAGCAGCACCATGGGCAGGCAGATGAAGTCGTCGACGAGTCGCAGCGGCCACGGCAATCGCCCGCCGAGGGCGAGCGCGTAGGACTCGCCGGTGTGGTGCACGGCGTGCAACGCGAAGCCGAGTCGAGTTCGGTGAAGCAGCCGATGCCACGCGTAGAAGCACAGCTCCACGCCGAGGAAGCACATCACCGCGGCCACGGGCGACGTCGCCCAGTGCAGCGGCGTCAGCCCCGACGCGAACACGAAGCCGGCCACGAAGACGCCGCGCATCGCCAGCCGGATCCCCTCTCCCACCATGAACACCGCCACGTTGGCCGCCTGTTCGCTCCAGGCGAACGCGAGGCGCCGCGTGGCCAGCAGCCACGCCGTCTCCACGAGGAAAGCGAGGCCCACCACGGCTGCCAGCTGCGCAAAAAGTGGGTGGGAGAAAATGGCGTCAGCTGTCATGGTCACCGCGTGAACCGACGCGTTCGACCGTACCTGTTCTACGACACCACGTCATCGCTCTGCGCCACCTGCCTGCGTACCGTCGAGGCCAAGGTGGTGATCGAGGCGTCGCGGGTGCTCCTGGACAAGTGGTGCCCGGCGCACGGCACCGAGCGGGTGCTCATCAGCGACGACGTCGACTACTACCGGAGCGCGCGAGAGACCTTCATCAAACCGCCCGAGCTGCCGCAGCGCTTCAACACCGCCATGCAGTACGGCTGTCCCTACGACTGCGGCTTGTGTCCCGATCACATGCAGCACTCGTGTCTCACCGTGGTGGAGATCACCGATCGCTGCAACCTCTCCTGCCCGGTCTGCTACGCGGCGTCGTCGACCGACCCCAACCTCAAGCACCGCAGCCTGGCCGAGGTGTGCGCCATGCTGGACGCCACGGTGGCCAATGAAGGCGAGCCCGACGTGGTGCAGTTGTCCGGCGGGGAGCCGACGCTTCACCCCCAGTTCTTCGAGATTCTCGACGAGTGTCGCAAGCGCCCCATTCGGCACTTGATGGTCAACACCAACGGCATTCGCATCGCCACCGAGGACGGCTTCGCGGAGCGGCTGGCGACGTACATGCCGCGCCTCGAGGTCTACCTTCAGTTCGACTCGCTGCGACCCGAGGTTCACCAGCACCTGCGCGGCGCGGACCTGACGCGAATTCGCCACGCGGCGCTGGAGAAGCTGAACGCGCTCAAGCTCTCGACCACCCTGGTGATGACCCTCAAGCGGGGCCTCAATGATGATCAGGTGGGCGAGGTGATTCGCTTTGGCCTCGAGCAGCCCGCCGTGCGCGGCGTCACCCTGCAGCCCATTCAAGACGCCGGGCGAAACGAGGGGTTCGACGTGCGGTCGCACCGGCTGACGGTGAGCGAGATTCGTCGGCGCATCGCGGAGCAGAGCGGCGTCTTCACCCTCGCCGACGTGCTGCCGGTGCCGTGCAACCCGGACACGCTGGCCATGGCGTACGCCTTGAAAGTCGACGGCCAGGTGCTGCCCCTGACGCGCTACCTCGACGAGAAGACCCTGCTCAGCGGAGACCGGAGCACGATCGTCTTCGAGGACGACCCCACCTTGAAGGCAGAGGTGTTCAAGACCTTCAGCACCAACCACTCCCCGGACGATCAGGCGCGCTGCCTCTCCGACCTGCTCTGCTGCCTCCCCCAGGTCAGCGCGGCCCCCACGCTTCGGTACGACAACGTCTTCCGCGTGTTGATCGTTCAGTTCATGGACGCCCACTCGATGGACCTGCGGGCGCTCAAGAAGTCGTGCGTGCACATGGCTCAACCCGACGGGCGGCTGATTCCCTTCGAAGCCTTCAACCTCTTCTATCGCGGTCAGCAGACCGAGCGGCTGGCGGCCATTCGCCGCGAGATCGACTGGGCACGCGCAGCGCGCCAGGCTCCCCTCCCGGCCAGCGCCACGCGCTGACGGCTCCCAACACCTGCCTCAGCCGAGGTGGTTCGGTCTCACCCGCGGTTCACGCCGGGTGCGCCTCGCCAGACCGCCCAGCGCCAGCGCCAGCCACACCACCGCGCCGCTCGCGGACTGACAGCCGCACCCGCCAACGGCTGGGCCCAGAGGCGTGGAGGACTCTTCGCCGTCGGGCGGGGGCGTTCCGCCGTCTGACTCGGGTTGGGGCGTGCCGCCATCGAGTTCCTCGACCGGGGGAACGCCGCCGTCGAGTTCCAGCACGCCGGCGTCAGGTTCCACGGGCGGCGGAGTCCCCGCGTCGAGATCCGGCAGCGCGTCGTCGATGACGTAGACGGCGGGCGAGGTTCCTTTGGCCAGCACCGGCTCGGCGCGGAGCGGCGGCCCCAACGGCATGGCGAGCACGTCGGCGGCCGGCTTCTCCACCACGGTCGCGAGGTCCAACCGCCACGCGGCGGCGATGGCCCGGCTCTGCACGTGTCGCCGGAAGCCGTTGTCGACCAACCACACCGCGGTGGCCCCTGTGCCTCGAACCATCCGCGGCGTGCTGGGCCAGGTCAGCCCATCGGCCCGCGCGGCCAGAATCGCATCGGTGGTGGGCGCGATGTCGGTGAAGCGGGAGAGCTTCCACGCGTCGAGCACGGTCTGACTCGAGACGTGGCGCTTCTCGCCCTTGGGGAGCACGAACGCGCAGTCGAGGGACTTCTTGGCCAGCAGGGGGTTGGTGCCCCCTGCGGAGTCGATGCCGTACATGAAGACGTCGCGAGGGGCGCCGTCCAGCAACGAGAGCGGGGGCCGACGATCGAAGCCGTGCTTGCAGGAGTTGATGGCCGTGCAGAGGTCGGCGCGCGAGAGGTCGGCCAGAATCGACAGGCCGGGCGCGCCACTGCCCGCCTGCCCTCCGAAGTAGAGGTGCACGTTGATCGCCTGGTTGGGCACGTCGGGATCCTGGGCCCAGCCGGCCAGCGAGTCGCAGTTGGCCAGGTCGAAGCTGCCCCGAGGCGGGGTATTGGCCGGGCCGCAGCCGTTGATCGCCTTGCTGATGAGATCGCCCAACAAGGGGTGAAAGGCGTTCCCCGGACACTCGGTCGATTGCCCGGGCCAGTCGCGGTGGCCTTTGACGTCGGTGCTGTTGAGCGACACCGCGGGGTAGTTGGTGGTGAGCCAGGCCAGCAGCCCGGCGCCGCTGCAGCGCGAGGCGATGCTGGGCACGATGGTCGAGAACGTGCCGATGTAGCTGATGCCCACGTTGCCCGTGTTCTGGCTGAGTGTGTGACCGCCCAGCACGGTCGCGCCACGCCCGGTCCACACGCGGCCGTCCTGCGACACGAGGTAGTTGTAGGCGATGTCGCAGTAGTCCCGGGAATCCATGTGGTACGCCTGAATTTCGCGGAGGCGCACCTCGGGAGCCTGGCCATCGGGGGTGGGCGTGACCGTATGGTGGATGGCCACGCGATACGGCGCGGTGCTGCTCACGCACTTGGGCGCCCGCGCCCCCCACGCGCTGCGGGGCAAGATGTTGGGAAAGGCCTGCAGCGCCTGACGGAGTGCCCCGCCGGGCGTCGGCGCTGGTTCCACGGGCGGAGCGGCCGCGCCTTCGCCAAGAGAGAAGATGGCCTCGGCGTAGAAGTATGTCGGCCGGGCCGCCGCCCCGCTCGCCCGCCACTGAAACGCGATCGCCCCCTCCGCGTCGACGTGGCCCGCGAACGCGCCCGCTTCGGCGAAGACCACGGTGGGGCGCTCCCACGAACCCCACCCCGCGTCGCGCAGCAGGCGAACTTCGACAGCTCCGGCGGTGGGCGCGTCCCACAACAGGCCAAGACGAACCGGGGCACCCTCGAGCGCGATTCGAGCGGACGTCAACTCGGCATCGAGCGCCTCCGTGGGTGTGACCAGCGGCTCGACCTGCGCGTGGCCCTCAGCGGCGGCGGGCTCCACCGAGCGCGCACAGGCCCACGGCCCGAGCGCGAGGACGAGGACCACGAAACGGCCGAAACGGAACAGCGCGGGGGCACGAGCGTTCACCTCCGGGAGTCTGAGGGAGGCGACGAGAAGTCGCCATCGAGACCCAGCGGGACGAAACGCGGCGGAGACAAATCACGAACTTAGCCGAGCCCTCTTTTGGCAGGGAGATGGCCCATGGACGCTTCGCCTGTCGTCGACCTTGCCGCTGCTACTGATGGGACCCGCCTCCTCCTCCACGCGCTGGGGACAGGCGCTGTGGAGCCCGCGCGCTTTGGCATTCCACGCCTCGAGTGCACCCACGGCGCCCAGGCGGGGCGGCTGTGGGGCCTCGACGCCTACCCCTTCTCCATCGGTCGTGCGCCTTCAAATCGCGTGGTGCTGCACGACGGCCGCGTGTCGCGGCACCACGCCACTGTCGTCGAGCGCCACGGCGTGGCCTACCTCGAGCCGCTCGGCGGCGCGGAGGTCACGGTGGACGGCCGACGCGTCCGGTCCGCCATCCGCTTGCTGCATGACTCAGTGATTGAGCTGGGCGACACGTCGCTGCTCTTTCGCGACGAGCGGCGCATTCCCGAACGCGCGGGGGTCGCCGCGCCATCGACGGCGTGTGGCGCCGCTTTGCCTGCTCCGCCCCTGGCCCACGAGGTGGCGGCGGGAAGTGAGCTGCCGGCCGCGCACGAGGCCGAGGCCGTGCCGACTCGAGGTCGTCCGGCGGCGCTGTTGCTCGCGGCGGCCGGGCTCTGTTCGCTGGCGGCGGCGGTGCTGGCGACGGGCTGAGTGGCCTCGCGAACCTAGGGCGGCGCCGGGTGGCCCAGCGCTCGAGCGCTAGAACGAGTTGCCGATAGTGAACTCGAAGAGCACCGGCTGATCCTGGCGATCGGCGCGCGGAGTGAGCGGAATGCCCCACTCAAACCGCAGCGGCCCGATGGGCGAGAACCAACGAACGCCGAAGCCGACGGAGTGCAGCAGGCCGAGGAAGAGCTTGTAGTTTGGCTCCTCGAAGAACATGCGGCCCTTCGCGAAGACGTTGCCGGCGTCGTAGAAGACCACGCCGCGAATCCCGAGCTTCTCGAAGATGGGAAATTCCAGCTCGATGTTGAGAATGAATTCTTTGTCACCGCCCACGGGGAACTGACGCACCGCGGCGTCGGGCGAACCGCTGGAGAGCACGCTCACCTGCGGCGCGATGGACCGGAGCAGGTACCCGCGAACCGAGGTGATTCCACCCAGGAAGTACAGCTCGGACACCGGCAGGCGGGCGTTGTTGTCGAGCTCGGTGATGACGCCGATGGTCGCGTTGCCCTTGAGCACGATCCCGAACGGCAGGGGGACGTACACGCGTGAGAAGGCGGTGTACCGATTGAAGTTGAACGTTCCGCCGAGGAAGCCGGGCGCGAACTCGGCGGTGAGGGACTCCATGTGGCCCGACGACGGGAGGATGCGGTTGTTGCGGCGATCCCACACGGCGGACAAGCGCAGGGCCGACGTCACCCCGTTGCGGAACTGGTTGGCGAGCGGAATCTCGGCGTCGAAATCTCGGCCCGGCTCAACGCGAATGTACTCGCGCATGTACGCCACGTTCACCATCAGGTCGTCGATGAAGTGGTACCCGATGCCGGCGTTCCCGCCCGTCGCTTCGCGGATGAACCCGAAGTAGTCGAGGCTCGTTCGGTAGAAGCTCAGGTTGAGAATGAAGTTGGTGTCGAGGAAGTAGGGGTCAAAGTACGAGAGCTCGACGTACGAACGCAGTCCGGAGAGCTGCAGGTTGGCGGCCACCGTCTGCCCCCAACCGAGGAAGTTCGGCTGCGAGACCTGGGCGGTGAGAATGAAGCTCTCGGTGTTGGAGAAGCCCGCGCCTACCTGGAACGAGCCGGTGTTCTTCTCTTTCACCTCGACCTGGACGACGATCTTGGTGTTGTCGCTCCCGGGCTTCTGGGTCACTTCGACCGTCTCGAAGAAGCCGAGCGCTTGAATGCGGTCCTTGCTCTCCCGCATGCCGGTGCCGCGAAACAGCTCGCCTTCGTAGATGCGCATCTGACGGCGAACGACCTGATCGCGCGTCTTGGTGTTGCCCACCACGTCGATGCGCTCCACCGTGACCAGGTTGCCTTTGGAGATCTCGAAGGTGAGGTCGATGGTCCGGGCCTCGGCGTTCACCGCAGTCATGGGGACGATGTTCGCGTAGGCGTAACCGTCGTCGTAATAGATGTCGGTGATGCCCTGAATGTCGCGGGCCAGCGTGGTGCGGCTGAACAGGTCACCCGCCTTGGAGCTCATCTTGGCGAAGAGATCGTCCTTGGTGCCGAGCATGTCGCCCGAGAAGTCGATCTTGCCGATGGTGAACTGCTCGCCTTCGTCGACCTTGAGGGTGATGAAGATGTACCGCTTGTCCGGAGACAGCGAGACGATGGGCTTGTCGACCTTGATGTTGATGAAGCCGCGGTCGAAGTAGACGCCCTGAATCACCTGCAGGTCGCGCTGAAACATCTCCTCGCGATAGGTGCCTTCGTTGGTGAAGAAGGAGAGCAGCCCACCCTCTTTGGTCATCATCACCGCGCGCAAGTCATCGGCGGGCACCTTCTCGTTGCCCACGAACTTCACCTCTTTGACCTGAACCTTGGCGCGCTCGGTGATGAGGAAGACGACGTCGACCTCGTTGCCCCCTTCCACCGGGCGAATTTCGTACGTCACCTCGGCGAGGAAGAAGCCCTTCTCGACGTACTTGTCCTGAATCTTCTTCGCGTTCCGGCGAATGTGCGCCTGGTCGAGAATGGAGAACGGCTTGATGTCGAGGCTCTCTTTGAAGTCGTCCTTCGACAGCTCGTCGTTACCTTCGAGCGTGACCTCGCGAACGCTCGGCTTCTCTACCACCCGCACCACGTAGGAGATGCCGCCGCCCGGCAGGCGCTGCACCAGCAGCTGCAGGTCGGAGAAGTAGTTCAACGCCCAGAGCGCCCGCAGGTCGTCCGCGGTCTTGGCCTGGTCGAACTTCGCTCCGGTCTTGTTTTTCAGCGCGCGTCGAACCGCCTCGGCCTCGACGCGATGGTTCCCCTCGACGCGAACCTCCGAGATGAGGTCCGGATCGTTTGAGCCGTCAGCGACCGGGGCATCGGTCGCCCCCCACGCCGAGCCGTAACTCACCGCACCGGCGACCAAAGCGACGGTTAAGAAGGCAGATCGGGCGGAATTTCGCGGTGCAGTCACAGGGTTGTTTTCGGGGCGGGCACCATAGAGAAACCCCCTACCCCTTCCCACCACAAAATCCTTCAGGAGTTCGCGGCGATGCGCCCATCGGCCAATCGCAGCTGGCGGGGCATTCCGCGGGCCAGGTCCTCGTTGTGCGTCACCACGATCGCCGTCAGGCCCAGGTCCTTGTTTACCTGCAGAATCAGGTCCTGAATTCCGCGGCCCGTGGCGGGGTCCAGGTTGCCCGTCGGCTCGTCGGCGAGCAGCAGTTCCGGCTCGAGGATCAGCGCTCGGGCCAGCGCCACGCGCTGCGATTCCCCGCCCGACAGCTCACCCGGCCGGTGGTCGGCGCGGCCACCCAGGCCCACGCGCTCCAGCAGCTCTCTGGCCTTGGTCATCGCCACCGCCCGGTCCCTACGCTGGATCAACGCCGGCATTGCCACATTTTCTGCCGCGGTGAACTCAGGCAGCAGGTGATGGGACTGAAAGACAAACCCGACGGACTCGTTCCGAAATCGCCCCATGTCAGCGTCGGACAAGTCGAAGACGCTGTTGCCTTTGAAGTGCATGGTGCCGGCCGCCGGCTGGTCGAGGGTCCCCACCACGTGGAGAAACGTCGATTTCCCCGAACCTGAGGCGCCCACCAGCGACACCAGCTCGCCCTTCTCCACGTCCAGCGAGAGGCCCCGAAGCACGTCGATGCGCTGCTCGTTGAGGAAGTACGACTTGAAGACCTCGCGCAGAGAGAGAAAGGCGGTCATCACTCGGCCTTCAACCCTTCCACCGGCTCGACCGCCGCGGCTTTGAGCGCGGGGTAGACCGACGCCAGGAACGTCACCAACACGGCGATCAGCACGCACAGGGTGGTCTGGAACCACTCCACCCGAACCGGGAGCGCGGGGATGTAATAGACCTGCGGGTCGAGCTTGATGCCGACCTTCTCGATGAAGGAGCACCAGGCGAGCCCCGCCAGAAGGCCCAGCAGGCCGCCGGCGATGCCGATCTCCAGCCCTTCGGCGAGGAAGATCTTCACCACGCCTCCGTCGGGAACGCCGAGCGCCTTGAGGATGGCGATCTCCTTGCGCTTCTC
>CAZFXD010000116.1:3874-13804 GCA_964522795.1 uncultured Myxococcaceae bacterium | reverse complement strand
CGTCGGCCGGCGACGGTGGGACCGGCTTGTAGTCGGTTCCATTCCAGCGCTTCGACACAACTTCGCCCGGCGAGCCACCACGGCCCGCCGGGCGAATTCTTTTCGCCTTCGCTACGGCGCGGTCGGCGGCGCCACCACCCGGAACGCCGACCAGGGGATCTTGCTCACCAGGTCTCGGGTGTAGCTGGCGTCCCACTTCGCGGTCAGCCGGTCCTCGAGGTAGATCTTCGAGGAGCCCGAGTTGTCGATGACGTACATGCCGTAGGTCTGCATCGCCCGGGCGATGATCTTCGCGTTCGCCGAGAGGCCCCACGCCGTCATCTGCGCGTCGGTGATGCTGGGGTCGAGCTGCAGCCGCGCGCCTTCGGGAACGTCGACGCCGGTCACTCCCGCTCCGTCGCTCTTGGTCGCCGGGTAGACGTGTCCGGAGGCGGGGTAGGCGTAAGCGAACGCCAGAGCATGATCGATGCGGCCCTGCGCCATCTCCCACGGGCGAATGGTGCCCGCGAGATACGGCGTGCCCGCGCCGCGGCCGCCACCACCGCCGTTCAACCGACCGCGGTACTTGTAGGTCCGGGTCAGATCTTTGGTGTGGTACCGAATCGCGTTGGTGGCCACGTGCAGGCCCGGCAACGTGGTGTAGTTGCTGCGGCCGGTCTCAGCGTCGATCCCGTTCGGGTCCGTGCTCTGCCCGTTGCGCCACTGCCAGAATTCCCACTGTTCGCCCGTGGCCGGGTTCCAGAAGATGATCTGCCCGTCGGAGCCCGCGCTCTGCGCCGCGTCCGGAGGAATGGGGACGTTCTGAATCACCGGTTCGTAGCCGTGGGCGCCGCGAATGTCGTCGCCCTGATCGTATGACTGCCAGTACCCCTCACGCAGCTGCACGGCCTGGCGCGGCGTGGAGTCGTCGAACAGGTAGATGGGCAGCGCGTACTGGTCGCAGTCGCTGGTGATGGGCAGGTTGTTGTCGGCGATGGCCTGCATGTACTTCGACGAGTTCGCGTCCAACGTGGGGTTCTGGGGAATCGGCGTGTTCCACGGCGAGTCCGCCTCATAGGGCCGCTCATGGGAGCCGCCGCCCGTCGAACCGGCGTCCACCACGGGGGTCACCGTGCCCGCGTCTTTCGGCGGCGTCGCCGTCCCGGCATCGACAACCGGGGTCGTGGTGCCGGCGTCGACCACGGGGGTGCTCGTGCCCGCGTCGACCGCGGCCACCACGCCGGCGTCGACCACGATGGTGCTGCCCGCGTCGCGCCAGGTGCAGCGCCATGGCCGACGATGACAGTTGAGCTCGGCCTCGGCGCTGTCGGGCGCCGAACCCTCGTTCATCATGATGGTGCCGGGACCGCAGGAACAGAAGGCCAGGGCGAGCGCCAACGCTGCGCGTGCGACCGGGGGCGCCGACTGCGGGGAGAGCTGCGGTGAACGGGAGAGCGACGTCATGTGACCTCCGGGTGAGTGGACACCGGGACACATTGCAAACGTGGCACCGGCCTCAACCGGCGATAACTGTTGGTGTTTCACTCCGATGGACCCGCCGGTTTCGCGATTCGCGCCAGTCCACCTGGGGTAATTCTGGCCCATGTCTCACGGGTGGATCACCCCGAGCCCTCCGGGGGCCGTCTGATAACCTCGCCACCATGCCTGCCGTGGCGTCGATGCTCGCGCTTGTCCTCTCCGTGCATCCGGGCCTGGTCGACGGGCGCCGCCTCAGCGCAGAGCTGAAGTACGGGCCGGCCGAGGCCGCGCTCCGGACAGCCCGCGCCTCGACCGAGCTGTCGCCCGCAGAGCGGGTGGAGACGCTCGACCTGTTGGCGCGGGCGCTGCTGGCGCAGCTCAAGACGGAAGAGGCCGAGAGCGTGTACGTGGAGCTGCTCTCCAATTTTCCCAACATCACCGGGCCGGAAGAGGCCGCGCCCAAGGTGGCCAGCGCCTTCACCCGCGCCCGGAACCGGCTCTACCCGCGAAACCACGTCAAGCTGCTCCAGCGCGCGGCCCCCGATGGGTTCCTGGAGTTCGACCTGGTGGACCCATGGAAGAACGTGTCGGCGCTGGTCTTCTCCGAGGCCGAGGGCACAGGGGCGTTTTCCAGCCGCCGGCTTCCTCGCCAGGATCGCACCCGCGTCGAGCTGGGGCCGTCGACCTCGCCACGGCGCTGGTACCTCGAGGCGCACGACAACGCTGACACCACCGTGGCCTCCCTCGGCACCGCTGACGCCCCCTACGTGGTGTCCGTGCTCGCGGGCGACGCTTCGGCCCGGGCGCCATCGCAGACCGTCACCGACGCGCCCGCGTGGTGGCCGGTGTGGACCGCCGCTGGCGTGGCGGTGGCCTCGGCCGCTGTCGGCACCGGGCTGGCGGTGCTCTCTACCAACGACGCGGCGGCCTCCAACGTGCAGCCCTTCGCTTCGGATCGCTACGCTCGCTACCAGGCCGCCCACGGAGAAGCGGTGGGCGCGAACGTTCTCATCGGCTCGGCGATTGCCGCCGCGGTCGCGACCGGTATTCTCGTCTTGCTTCGGTGACGTGTGCGCGCCCTCGTCTGCTTCAGCCTCGCGTCGCTTTGGTTCGGGTGTCTCCCGGTCGAACCGCCACTTGTCGGCGCGGCGTGTGACGAGGCGCACCCGTGCCCCAGGTCGCTGCGGTGCGTGGCCATGGTCTGCCTCGAAGCGGGTGCCGATGGCGGCGCGGTGGACGCCGGCGAAGTCGACGGCGGCGGCCCCGACGCGGGACCTCCAAACCTGGTTCCCAACGGCGACTTTGAATTGGGGCTCACCCAGTGGTCGCCCCCCACCGACAGCTCCACGGTGGTGGTGCAGAGCCAGAGGGTTCACGGGGGGACGTGGGCGGCTCGGGTGTCCGTGGCGAAGACGGCCGACCCCTTCGTGGGCGTCATCCTCGGGCGAACCTCCATCGTGGGGGTGCAGGCCGGGCGCACCTACTGCGCGGAGGCCTGGGTTCACCGCGGCGCGTTCTCGCAGGAGCTGCGGCTCACCATGCGGCGCTACCAGGCGATGGCGTACGAGGACGTCTTGCTGCCCACCGCCAAGGTGTTGCCGCCGACGGACGGTTGGTTCGTGATTCGCTCGGCCATCACCGCCATCGCGCCGTACAGCGACGGCATCAACGTGCGTGTGTCGGCCGACAACGTGCCCGACGCCGGCTTCGACCTCGATGACGTCCGGGTCTGGTGGGCGCCGGACGGCGGGTGTCCCTAGACCGATTTCGCCCTGCCATGATTTCGTTTGGCCTGGTCTTTCCGCCGATGCCTTTGTCGCTCCGCGCTCGCGTGCCCACCAGCACGCTCGGTTGTCGCTTCGCGGCCTCGACGAAAATCCCGTCGCCGACCCGAGACCACGTCAGGGCGAAAGCGGTCTCGCCGGCTACTCGCCGCCACCGTGCAGGTGATGCTTGGCGAGCAGTCGGTGGAGCTGACGCCGGGAGATCTCGGCCTCGCGTGCGGCGGCCGAGACGTTCCCCTGGTGGCGCTCAAGCAGCGAGACGAGGAAGTCCCGCTCGACCTGCAGGAGCAGGTGTTCTCGCGCCCGGGCAAAGGCCCGGGGCACCGGAGCGGGCGGAGCGCCCGCCTCGTCGTGTGCTGAGGCGCCGAGCGCGAGCACCCGCTCCACTGCGTTCTTCAGCTCACGCACGTTGCCCGGCCAGCGGTCGACCTGCATCGCCGCCAGGGTCTCCGGTGCGAGCGAGAGAGGAGCCCCGGTCCGCCGGGCGGCGAACAGCTCGGCCAGCACCGGAATGTCCTCGCGCCGCTCCCGCAGCGCCGGGACGGTCAGCACCACCACCGCGAGGCGGAAGTAGAGGTCTTCCCGGAATCGCTTCTCGCGGACCTCGGCGCTGAGGTCTCGGCGGGTGGCGGCGATGACGCGCCCTGAAAACTTCCGCTCCAGCGACTCACCCACGCGGCGAAAGGTGCGCGCCTCCAGCACCCGCAAGAGCTTGGTCTGCTGCTCGAGCGGGAGCTCGCCCACCTCGTCCAGAAAGAGCGTGCCGTCGAGCGCCGTCTCGAACAGGCCCGCGCGCGCCTCGACCGCGCCAGTGAAGGCCCCGCGCGCGTGACCGAAGAGCTCCGACTCCAGCAGTCCCGCGCTCAGGGCCCCGCAGTCGAGGGTCACGAAGGGGCGGTTCGCCCGCGGGGAGAGGGCGTGGAGCGTTCTGGCCACCACGTCTTTTCCTGTCCCCGTCTCGCCCCACAGCAACACCGTGGTGTCGGTGGCGGCGGCCCGCTCAATCAGGGGGAACAGCCGTCGCATGGCCGGGGACCGCCCCACCAGCTCTCCCAGGCGATCTCGAGTGTCGAGCGCGCCGTCCGCCTGCCGGGGGCGGAAACGTAGGGTCGTCTTTCCGGCCTCCACCGCGCCACCGACGGGCACGGTGGCCTGGTGCACCCGCGCTCCCAGGTACCGCGTGCCGCTCTTGCTCCCGAGGTCGCGCACCAGCACCGCGCCTTCCAGCAGTTCGAGGGTGAGGTGCTTGCGCGACACGGCCGGGTCATCGAGCACCAGATCGCAGTCGGTGCCGCGCCCCACCGTCAGGGTCCCGCGCTCGAGCTCGCACCGCGCGCCCTGGCCCGGCCCGTCGGTCGCCTCCACCACCACCGGCACGAGGGCGGTGGGGCGTTGCTGGCTCAAGTCCGCGGTGCCCACGGCGCGACTTTGCGGTGGTCGGCTCATCGGAGGTCCGCCCGTATGAATTCGGTCTTCCCCGCCGAGATGGTGACGCGGCGGGTGAACCCCCGTGGGTTCCTGGGGTGGCTCAGCACCACCAGTCGACTGCCCTCGGCGACTGGCCACTTGTCCAGCGGGGTCTCTCCCACGCGCTTCCCATCGACGAACACTTCGGCCCAGGGCGTGGCATCGACGCTCAGGTAGCCGACCCGCTGCGCGGTTCCTTTTCGCGGCGGGCGCGCGTCGGTTCTGGCGGGCTTCGGAGCCACCGCGGGTTCGGTCGGGTGTTCCGCGGTGGCCTCGACGGGCTCGGTCGGAGGCGGGGCTTCCACGGGGGGCGGCGGGGGCGTGGGCTCGGGGCTGCTTCGGGGCAGGGCGAGCTCGATGGTGGGTGACGGTGGGTCAGGTCGGAGCACGACGACCGCCGCGATGGCCGCGGCGAGCACCAGCCCCCCCCCCACCCAGAGCCAGGGGCGACGGTCGAAGCGCCCCGTGGTCTCAATCTCCGTCTCGCGGTTGAGCGAGCTGCCGCGCGCGTTCACCGTGGCCTCGACCTTTTCGGCGAGCGAGCTGAGATCTCTCGCGCACAAGGTGGTGACGATCTCCCCGAGCTGCGCCTCACCTTCGGGCGCCTCCGGAATTGCATCGCGAAACTCGGCCGCGGTGGCGAAGCGATCTTTCGGGTTGGGCGAGAGCGCGCGCTCCACGGCGGCCACGAACTCGGGTGGGAGCGCGAGCGGGAGCGTCTGGAGCCGGGGCCGCTCGCCCTGCAGAACCGCGCGCATGGTGGCGGCGTCCGAGTCACGGCGATAGGGGGACGTCTGGGTGGCCAGGCGGTAGAGCGTGAGGCCGGCGGCGTAGATGTCGGCCCGACGATCCACCGGTCCATCACCGAACTGCTCGGGCGCCATGGAGTCGAACTTGCCCTTCACCGTTCCCGTGCGCGTGGTGGCGTGGGAGTCGCTCACCTTGGCGATGCCGAAATCCGTCAGCTTCACCGTGCCGGTGCGGCTCACCAGCACGTTGTGCGGCGTGACGTCGCGGTGCACGAGGTGGAGCGGTTGCCCCGCGTCGCCCTTGAGCTCGTGGGCGTGGTGCAGCGCTTCGCACAGGGCCCGCGCCACGTGGAGCAGCACCGCCGGCGGCGTGGGGCGGCCCGCTTTGGCCAGCGCGCGAATGACCTGATCCAGCGACGCGCCGTCCACGAACTCCATGGCGAGGAAGTAGCGGCCTTCCGCCTGCGCGATGTCGTAGATCTCGACGATGCCGGGGTGCTTCATGCGGGCGGCCAGTCGACCTTCGTCGAGGAACATGCGAACCGCTTCGCTGTCGGTGCCCAGGTGCGGGAGCAACAGCTTCAGCGTGACGACCTTCTTGAAGCCCCCCAGGCCGAGCTGGGTGGCGAGGTAGACCTCGCCCATGCCGCCCACGCCGAGTCGCGGCCCCAGAGCATAGCGACCCACCGTGAGCTGCCCGTCGTCGGCCATCGACCCAAGGTTAAACCAGCGCCGCCCCCGCGTCGTGAAGTCAGCCCTTCAGCTGCGCCGCGATGAGCTGCGCTTGCTTGCGGTGCAGGGCCTGGTGCAGCGCGGCGATGCCCAGCCAGTCGCCGGCCGTCCGACGGCCGAACCAGGGGTGGCGGAAGGTGGTCCTGGAGCGCGGGTCGCCGACGCGGGTGGTCATGGCGTGCCGGAAGTCGGCCAGGAACGCGTCGAACTCCGCCCGCTGCGCCTCGGCGGTCTTCGCGCCTTTCGGCTTGTAGGCGGCGATGGAGACGAGGCGGTCGGGCACCTGCCCCAGGGTCAGTTGGACGATCAGCTCAGCCATGTCCGAGCCGACGGTGATCAGGTGCTCCATCACCATCGAGACCGACCAGTAGCGGCTGGAATCTTCCAGCCCCGGCAGTCTGGGCACCAGCGCTCGCTCGAGCAGCCGCCCTTCGTTCGCGGCGGCGACCTCGAGCACGCGTCGGCCGTTCTTCTCGAATATCGCTACCCGCTGCTCCCAGGTGGTGGCCCGGAAGAAGCGGGGCAGGGCGACGTAGTTGATCGACAGGCGCTCCCAGAGCGGGAGCCCGCGGCCTGGAGGCGCGAGTGTTGGCGGTGCTTTGGTGTTCGTTCCCGCGTCCATGCGCGAACCGTAACGGCCCGGGGCGCGGGATGTCAGCGCAAAGCGCGGCGTCGCCGCAGGAGCGCCAACGCGGCCACGGCCCAGGGCAACAACGGCGTGGCGCTCTGGCAGCCGCCCGTCACCGGGCTGAGCGCGTTGCCGACCGGAATGGGCTTGGAGACGAACGGCGTGCTCGCGTCGAGCCCGTCGGGCGGCGCTTCTCCCAGCACCTCTCCGCCGTCGTTCATGGTGATGGGGTCCACCGTGCCGCCGTCGTCGGGCGCCGGCTGCGGCGTGCCACCGTCGATCACGAACCCGGCGTCGTGGCCCGGGTACACGCACTTGCCCAGGCTGCAACCGGCGTCGGCCTTGGCGCAGCTCGAGGTCTGGTTGGCGGTGCAGCCCGACCCCATGCAGGCCCCGCCCGAGCACTTCTGATCGGCGCACCCGCAGCCGACCTTGGCGCAGTCGGACGTCTGCTTCACTGTGCACCCGGTGCCGGGGCAGGCCCCGCCGTTGCACGTGGCGTCGATGGAGCCGCAGCCGAACGCGCCACAGTCCTGCACGTTCCTGGCGGTGCTTCCGCTGCCGTCGCACTTGCCGCCGGAGCACTTGTGATCGACGCACCCGCACCCCGTGGCCGCGCAGTCGCTGGTCTCTTTCTGCGTACACCCGTTCTTCGGGCAGAAGCCGCCCGAGCACTGGTGGTCGGCGCAGTTGCACCCGAACTTCCCGCAGTCCGTCGCTTCGCGGAGCGTGCAGGCGCTGCCCGCGCAGGCCGCCCCGCCGGCGCACTTGTGATCCGAGCAGCCGCAGCCGAACTTCGAGCAGTCGAGCGTCTCCTTGGCCGTGCACCCTGAGCCGGGGCAGGCGATGCCGTTGCACGCGCCGTCGATGCAGCCGCACCCGAACGCACCGCAGTTCTGGGTGTGTTTCGCGGTGCAGCCGGTGCCGGGGCAGAAGCCGCCGGAGCACTGGTGATCGGCGCAGCCGCAGCCAAACTTGCCGCAGTTCGAGGCTTCCTCGGTGGTGCAGTTGTCTTCGGTCACGGCGCCACACGGGCCGCCGCCAGGGCCACCGCCCCACCACTCCCAATGCCAGATCTCGCTCGGGACCGTCCGCTTGAACCCGAAGCGCCCGGCGTTGTTCGACAGCCAGGTGTAGACGCCAGGCGAGCTGGTGTTGAGGTCCATCGCGTGGCCGCTCTGGTGGTTCGAGTAGCCCGGCTTCGCGGCGAGGTTGCAGTTGTTGCAGTTGCAGTTGACGTAGCAGGCGTAGAGGTACTGCTGCTCGGACATGGTCCGAAAGCCCGACACCACCACCAGATTGATGCCGTCGGCAGCGGCCGCCGCTTGCATCACCGCGTAGGCGTTGGCGGTCGCGCGCTCGGCGGGTTTCCCGTCGGCGGTGACCACCGTGATCACGAAAGAGCTTCCGTTGGTGTAGCCCGTGTCCTGGCGCTCAGCGCACGTCACGATGCCCTGCTGCACCGAGCTCTCCAGCAGCTCGGGCTCGGCTTCGTCGGGCTCGCCGTTCATGAACGACGGGCCGCATGACGCAAGTGCGAGGGGGAGCAGGAGGGCGAGTTTTCTGAGCATGGGGCACATCACGTTGATCGTCGGCCGGGGCCGACCGAACGTTGCTTCACTGCAAGGCGCCTGCCGTCAGGTGTCGGGCCTACCCGTCCTCGGGCCCGAGGGAAAATCCGGCGATGCCCCGGAACTGTCAACGCTCCTTGCACACTTGCGATGACCAGGCGCGTCGCACTGACGTCGGTTCAAACACTCAGGTGCGGTTGGTGTCGGGCGGTGTAGGTGTGGCCTCTCGCGGACGGCGCCGCCGGCAGGCGAGCGTGAACGTCGCCAGCCAGGCCGCGGCGGAGCTCGGCAGCGAGCCGCAGCCGCAGCCTCCGCCCACCGGGGTGAGGCGGGGCGGAGGGCCGGGGGCGAGCCCGGGGTCGCTGCCGCCGTCGTCGAGAAAGCCGCCGTCTTCCAGCCGCCCGTCTCCGCCGTCGCTGCCTGGTTCGATGCTCCCGCCGTCGTCGCCCGGCAGGCCGGCGTCGTCGTCGGGCGAGGGCGGCTCCGTGGTGCCCGCGTCGGCGTCGAGGATGTACGTGTGCCGCTGGCCATAGACATCCAGCGAGGCGGCGGTGGTGGCCGAGGTGAACTTGAAGTCGCGAAACACGTCCCAGCCGCGGGCGTAGCCATCGACGGGGCCGGCGAGCCTCCCTGCGCCCCCGAAGCGGTGCACCCCGCCGAAGCCGTCGAGGATGTAGCCGCTCACGCCGTCGCTGTTGAGCCACAGGCCGCGGGCGATGTCTCCGCCCCAGGCCGGCGTCCCGGTGACGGCGGGCGCGGCGCCGATCGCGACCAGGCTGCCGGTGGCCGTGAGGTAGTAGCCCCCGGTGGCGTCCGCCCGAATGGCCAGCTTGCGCGCCACGTCATTGCCGCCGAAATACGAGGCCGCCGTCAGCTTCGGCGCGCTGCCGAGCGTGTGCACGCCGCCAAATCCATCGAGCACGTAGAGCGCGCCGCCGTCGAGCGCGGCGCTGACGTCTCGGCCGATGTCCACGCCCGGCCACGACGGCCCTCCGCTCGGGGCAGCCGCGGCCCCGCTGAACGGGTGCAGCGGCCCGTACCCGTCGAGGATGTACCCGCTCACGCCATCGGGCAGCAGCACCGCGCCGCGGGCGATGTCGAAGGTGGGCCACGACGGCGTGCCGGTGGCGGCGGGGGCTCCGCCAAACGCCTTGAGCGAACCATCGCCGAAGAGGACGTAGCCACTGGTGGCGTCGCGCGGGAGGAGCGTGCGGGCCACGTGGGCGCTCCTGAACGTCCGCCGGACGCCCGGCGTGCTGACGATGACCCCGGAGACTCCGTCGTTGGCCAGCGCCGAGCCGCCAGCGCTGCCGCCGCCGAATGCCGCCACCTGCACCGTGGGGGCGCGACCGAACGGAACGACGTTGCCGTCCGAATCGCCCACGTACCCGGACTGGCCGTCGAACGACAGCAGGAGCGTGCGCGCGCTGTCTCCCGGCCACGGCCTGGGGCCCGCCAACGCCGGCGCGCCGTTGAAGGGGTGAAGGCCGCCCAACCCGTCGAGCACGTAGCCGCCGTTGCCGTCTTGTCTCAGCACCACC
>CAZFXD010000116.1:0-3774 GCA_964522795.1 uncultured Myxococcaceae bacterium | reverse complement strand
GCCGCCCAACCCGTCGAGCACGTAGCCGCCGTTGCCGTCTTGTCTCAGCACCACCTCGCGCGCGATGTCCCAACCGCTCCAATACGGGCCGCCTTTGGCCGCGGGCATGCCGCCGAAGGCGTGCAGACCTCCGTACCCGTCGAGGACGTAGCCGCTCGGGCCACCGTCGGGGTTGACCGCGATGGCGCGGGCGATGTCCCACCCCGACCAGTACGCCGTGGCGCCGGTGACGGGCGGGGCCGTGCCGACGGGGTGAATGCCGCCGAAGCCGTCGAGGATGTAGCCGCCCCGCTTGTCCGGCCGCAGCGCGAAGGAACGGCCGATGTCGAAACTCCAGCGCTCGGTGGTCGGCCCCAGGGCGGGGGCGGCGCCGAACGGCACCAACGCGCCGTGCGAGTTCAACGTCCACCCGTCGTTCGCGCTCCCGGCCAGGGCAGCCTTGCGAACGGGGGGAGGGATGGGGCAGTTGCGCGCAGGGCCGGACCCCGTCGCATAGACGCCGAGGTGGTTGTTCACCTGACGGCCAGAATCGATGATCTGCCCGAGGCCGCGCACGTACAGCTGCGACGACCCGCCACCGTCTTCATTGGTCGCCACGTCCACGGGCGGTGCGCCGGCGGCCGAAGCGAGGCTCATCATCTGCGAGGCCTCCTGCGCGCCGGTGATCGCCGCGTCGGAGACGAAGATGTAGAGGAAGCGCCGGTCGGCGCTGGCGCCGATGGCCGTGCGGCGATGGGCCCCGAGAATGGTCGGGTCGTTGGGAAAGTTCGGCGCCTGCGATTGGCCGTTGAAGATGATCAGGTCGTGGCTTCCCACGATGTCGGTCGCGGCTGGCGGCGCGGGCGGGACGATGGCGGCGTTCGGCTGCAGGTCGGCCACGCGATCTCCGAACATCCAGTACTGGCGGACTTCCCGCAGCATCTGGCTCGCTGGCCAGTCTTCGCCGGCCCCCCGGGCGCGGCCGATGACCCACGTCCAGCCCGGAAAGTCGAAGAAGTCGGCGTTGATCGCCACGTGGACGCCGACGTCGGCGCGCTCGCCCCATTGCCGCGGGGTCGCTTTTCGCTCGGCGTACCTGGTGGCCCGAACCGAGACGCCGGGCGCGCAGAGATCAGCCACCACCAGGGCCGCCGCGCCCGACCGCAAGAGGCGGATTCCGGGGTACGGCGTCGTCAACTGCGCCGCGGCCGGCAGCGAGGACAGCACGACGAAAGTCAAGAGGGCCCGAGCGGACATTTCGCGACCATCGCGCGATCGCGCGGTCAAAGTCGACCGTCCACTGCGTTCGGCGCGCGGCCGTTTCGACGTCGTGCGTCGGCCTGACCACGCGGTGTCACATGCGCACCGCGCGCGCATGCTCCTTCCGGCCGCGCAGCGTCCAACCGCTTCGTCCAACCCAGCGAGGTCATTGAGCGCCACGACCGCCAGAGGTCGGCACAAAGTTCGCACCTCTTCCCGTGCAGACCACCCGTGGTGGGAGGACGTGCGATGCGACTGTCGATCCTGGCGTTGGGGCTGGCAATGATGGGCGTGACTCAGATGGCCCCGCACGCGGCTCCCGCGGTCTCGGCGGCGGCCGCTCCGGCCACTCCGCGGCTCGTCGTCTCGCCGGACCTCCTCAAAGGGGTCTACGTCGCGCGGGTGGAGAACGCCCCCGATGCGCGGCTGGAAGTCGACGTCGAATGCTTTCAGTCAGACAAGCTGGTGTCCTGGGCTCGGCACCCCGTGAAGCTGGCCAACGCGCGGTTCATGGTGGGCGCGTCGGACCACTGGGAAGCCGCCGAAGGCCGCTGCACGGCGTCGTTGGTCGAAGCGCGCGAGGACGACGCCGACGCCTCGGCGCCGCTGGCCGTCTCGTCGTTCGTGGTTCCCACCGACGACTGAAGCACGATCGCCTCCCTAGAAATTCGCAAGCTCCCTGCGCATTCGCGACGATGTTTTCCTGCGCCCTGTGGGTGGGCGTGGGTGATTGAACGTCAAGGTCGCGTAGGCATCTCCAACCCGCTGTGAAATCATCGATTCCCGTTGCGGCGCGTGCGTCGGGGCCGGAATATTCGCGCCGGGCGGAATTTTTTTGGTTCACCGAGCAGCCTTGTTCCAGTCGCGTTGAGGAGTGACGAATGCGTGTGCTGATGAAGTCGTTGTTTGCGGTGGTGACGGCGGCTGCGGTCGGTTGCACCAGCAACGAGTGGGAGCGGCCGCTGGGGCAAGTCGGCGTCACCCGACAGGGCGTTGTTCAGTCGTTCGCGTCGGGGTCGGTGATCATCCCCATGGACAACACGTCCCAGGCCAGCGGTCAGCTCCGGGCCTTCGGCCTTGTCTACAAGCTGCTGAAGGCCGGCGTTCCCGTGTACCGCACTGCGCTCACCGGGAAGACGTCGAACACCGCGACGGATTTCTCGGCCACGGTGTCGAACCGCGAGTCGGGCGCTGTGCTCGGGAGCGTGGCGTACAAGGCGGGTCCGTTCGTGATCGACTCGGTCGACGCCACGCCGGCGGCGCTGGCGATCATCGATGCCTGGTTGGCGGCAGACACGGTGACGGTGGTGCACGTCGCGACGGCCGCGTTCAACGCGGATCAACGGCTTCGCCTCACCAGCGCCCCGCGACTGGCGGTCATGGAGGACAACAACCAGACCATTGCGTACAACTACTTCAACGCGGCGGGCATCCCCGATTCGTTGGGAAATACCTGGGCAGCCGGATCTCCTGACTCTCTGTCCTCTGCCACGATTCGCGGCCCGACGAACGGCGCGAACGCCGACGGTGCCTTGCTGGACGATGCTGGGGTGCCAGTGTGGGATCACATCACGACCCAGCACTACGACGCAGCGTTGGACACCGACGTCGGCGAGATCTCAAAGGAAGTCCGTGCCTGGCTTTCGCGCGGCGGCAAGGCGGTCCAGTTGTATGCCCAGTGCCGCGGAATTCAGGCGCTCGAGGAAGCGAGCAACGGGAAGTACCTGTCGACGAACGGCCTTCGAAACGTCGCCAATGGTCCATTGACCGGCCCAAGCGTGTTGAACGCCGGCAGTCTGTTCGTGCAGTTCGACGGGACCATCACCATGGATACGGGGAGCGTCGATTGGTTCGGCCCTTCGCCGTCCTCGGCGCTGCGCGCGAATACCAGCATCCTGCTCGAACAGACGGACGCCGGCACTTCGGGCACGCACATGTATGCGCTCACCGGGTTCCTCGACGGCAATCTTGACGCCGGTCAGGTGACGTACCTGTCGGGCCACAACTACTCCACGACACAGCCAATCTCCTCGAACCCTCAGACCAACGGCGTTCGCCTGTTCCTGGACAGCATGTTCAATGGGACCGGCGTCTCGAGCGACGGTGAACCGAACCTGACCTTCACCAAGACGAGCGTGGCGGTCACCACGGCCAACACCGTCGTCTACACCATCAACTACTCCAACGCGGGCCCGGGCATCGCTCGCACCACGACCATCACTGACGCGGTCCCGACAGGTTCCACGTACAACGCGAACACCGGCGGCGGCGTCACCGACGGCGGAACGGTCACCTGGACGCTCGGCAACCTCGTGGCGGGCGCGTCGGGATCAGTCACGCTCACGGTCAATACGCCGACCGATCGGAGCTACGACAACACCGCCACCCTTGGGTACAAAGTCGGCCTCACGCCGTTCACCAAGACGGCAAGCTCAAGCACGGTTCGCGACACCACGGCGCCCGTGACCGCCTTTGTCTCCACGCCGCCGGCCGTTTCGAACTCTTCGAGCGCGCCGTTCGACTTCTCGTGCACCG
>CAZFXD010000115.1:7392-14072 GCA_964522795.1 uncultured Myxococcaceae bacterium | reverse complement strand
CTCAAGGAGGGCGAGGTGTTCGGCGAGATGTCGTTGCTCTCGCGCTCCCAGGCGACCGCGACGGTGGCCGCGACCAAGCGCACCTCGCTCTTGCGCCTGCCGAAAGAGGACTTCGACGCGCTGATCATGAGCCACCCGCAGATTCTGATTCTGGTCTCGGAGTTGGTGGAGGACCGCAAGGCCAAGAATCAGGCCCTGAAGGTCGTGCCCACGCGCAGCGGCGACGTGATGATCTGAACGCGGCCGGCCCCGGCGGGGGCATGCCGCCTGGCGACTACTTGGCGGGAGAGGCCTTCTCTTCGCGCTTGGGCGGGTCCAGCTTCTTGGCTTCCGCTTTCTCGGCGGCCGTCATCGCCTTGGCCCGGTAGATCTTGAACGAGCCCTTGCCGTCCTTGAAGGTGAACACGCCGGCCATGCCGTTGCTGCGCGTGCCGTCGTTCATCTCCCAGCCCACGGTGTCTGCCGGGCCCGGGTTCAGGTAGAGCGTGTCCGACGGCGTGTTCTCTTTGACCAGCGTGGTCCCCTCAGGGTCCGCGGCCGCGCGGCCGCCGGCTTCCTTGATGTTGGAGAAGAGCCCGAAGCGGATCTTTCCGTCAGCGATGGCTTGATCGATCTGCTTGTCGCCCACGTTCTCGCCACCCGACACGTAGTCGAGCGCGGCGTTGCCCGCGCCGTGCGGCGGGCCGTGCGCGACCAGCACCACCGGAACCTTTGAGTCCTTCGCCGCCCGAACTGCGTCGTCAACCGTGCTCTTGTAGTAGCGGCAGCCCGTGGCGCAGTTGATGTAGTTCGGCTCGTGGTAGCCGGGCAGCGAAACGATGCTCAGCGCGCCCAACTCAACCACGCGGTACTTGTTCAGGTTGATGATGTTGGTGGAGTTCTTCTGGGCTGCGGCCACGCCATCAGAGTAGTCGGCGCGGCACTCCCGGTTGCCGATGATGACCAGCACCGGCAACTTCGCCTCGGCCACCACGTTGAGGACGCGGCCGATGCCGTCGGCCACTTCGCCGATGTCCCCGGTGACGACGATCGCGTCGACCTTTTCGTCCTGGAAGAACTTCAGGTACTTCTTCAAGGCCAGCATGTTCTGGCCGGAGTCTTCGTTGACCGGTCCGAGCACGCCGAGGCTCAGCGCGCTGGCGCTGCCCACGCCGTCAATCGTCAGCTTGTACCCCGCGGATTTGGCCGCGTGATCGCCCACCTTGGCGTCGACCGCGGGGCCCGGTTCCAGGCCGGCGGCGCACTCGGCATCTGCGCGCGGTTCTTCGACTTTTGGCGGCGCGGGCGGCGGCGGCTTGGGCGCTTCGACGGCCGGCTTGGGCGGTTCGACCTTCTTTTCGGTGCAGGCGAGGGCGCCGAGCAGCGTGAGAGAACTCAGGAGGGTCGGAAACAGCCGAGAACGCAGGTGAGTCATGTCGTGGAACCTCGTGCGAGACGACGCGGTAGCGCGAAGGTCGTATCGGAAACAAGTTCTCCGGTAAAGGACGTTCACGGTGCAGAATAGGGGCCATGAAGCCACTTCTGACCGTCGTGTCTGTGCTGACGCTGGCCTCCTGCGCGCACTCCCCGCTCTCCGTTTCGGCGCTGGACCGCACCCGCAAGCCCGCCTTCATTTCGCGCATCGCCGAAGGCGCGGGCCCCAAGTCCTTCGTGTTCTCCAGTGACAGCTCCTACCGCCCCCGGTTGGCGGAGAAGCGCATCGACGACAAAGAGGCTGATCGCCGTCTGTCGGTGAAGCTCAAGCACGGCGTCTCCCGCTTTTCGCTCGCCGAGATGCTCCGGGCTCAGACGTACGGCCGGCTCCCCCGCGTCAGCCCGTGGACGGCGACCGTCTCGCCGGCGCGGGTGTCGAGCGCCTTGCAGAGCTTCCTGGTGGAAGAGGTTCCCGCCAACGCGCCGGACTATGAGTTGCTGCGACCGTTCGGCACCGACGCCATCGTCGAGTTCGTGGTGGAGGAGTACGGGATGAGGAGCAAGGGCGGCCGGGCCGGCGTGTTCATCTCCGGGTACGGGCGAATGTTCGCCCTCGACGGCGGCAAGATGTGGTTCCGCGCGTTCGACATCGACAGCCTGGAGAGCGGCGAGCCGGCGTTGGACCCGTTCCGGGTGGCGCAAGATCAGGCGTCGTACCGCGGCACGATGGAAAAGCTGGTCGAGGCCATCGCCAAGCAGTTCGCGGCCGATCTCTCGCCCGCCGAGCGCCGAGCGCCGGCGCCTTCGGAAAACGCGCCCGGCAGCGACACGCTCGAACCGGCGACGGGCAAGTCCGGCGCGCCCACCGACGACGGAGACCTCCCGGCCCCGAAGTAGCGCGCTACTGCACCGTCAGCAGGATGGTGTGGAGCACGGATGGGCGATCGGCGAAGCGCCCGGCGAATTCGTAGCCGAGAGACAGTCGGACCACCTCCATCAGCGCGCTGCGAAAGGTAATCGCGGCGCCGCTCGCTCCCAGGACAGGGGTGAGCGCGCGATCACTCGCGGCCACGGAACCAAAGAGATCGAGATCGATCTGCTGAATGAAGAATGAGGGGAGCACGTAGAAGAGCGACGAAAACCCCCGATCGATCACGAAGGGGTAGCTCAGGCGCGCGGCGCCGATGGCCGCTCGGGTGGCGACGACGGAGGCATCCTCGAACCCTCGGAGCGGCTCGGCGAAGACCTGCGGGAGCGTGATGCGGGGCCGCTCACTGTCGTCGGGGCGCCCGTTGAAACGAGACAGCACGATGCCTCGCTCCAGCCCCCCGAGCACGAGCGCGGGGCTGGGCGGACCGACGACGGCGCGCAGGCGACCCTCGAGCGAGAACTCGGCGCGTGTCACCCACGGCACCGGCAGGTACACCCGCGCGCCCAACGCGGCGTCGGCCAGCCCGGTCAGGTTCAAGGGCGTTCGGGGCCAGGCAGAGAATTGGCCCCACGCCTCGACGCCGCGCCGCACGCCGAACGAACTCTCGCTGGTGGCGGCGAACGAGAAGCCAGCGGTCAGGCCGAGGTGCGCCGAAACCGAGCCCACGTCGTACCGCGACATTCGCAGGTCCATGCCGCCGTAGAGGTGCGCGCCAAACGCGACGGACTCGATCAAGGACGAGAGCAGGAACCCGTCCGAGCCAGGTTGGTGCCCCCACGAGAAGAGCGTGTCGAACGCCACCGGGGCCAGGGCCTGGTTGAGGTAGCCCGCCGAAAGCAGGGTGGTGGCGTGGGGGAGCGCGAGCTCGGCGTCGAAGGTCCAGGTGTGCCTGGCGAGCCGGTCTCGGCCCACGAACCCCAACCCGTAGAGTTGGCCGAGCGCGAAGCCGTCGAGCGTCCACACCGGGGCGAGCGCGATGCGGGGCGAATGGAGCTGCGGCCAGGCGAGGCCTTCCACGCTCGACGCTTCGGCTTCGGACTCGACCTGCGTCGCCGCCAGGCTGGGCACTGCCGGCGACTCGCGCGCCACCTCCACCGCTTCGGCGCCGGTGATGGCGGAGACCACGTCGATCGAAAAGTGGTTGTCCTCTCGGTTCAAGAACGCCACCCGGGCGCCGGGCAGCGGCGCGGGGTCCAGAACGGCGTGGGGGGCATCGGTCAGCACGCTCACCCGCCCCCGGGTGAGGTCGAACGTGAGAAGCTGCGGATGCGCCTCAACCTCGGCCACGAGCACGATTGACGCAGCGTCGAGCCAGCGCAGCTGGTGCTGGTACCCTCCGGAGAAGGTCAGCTGGCGTTCGTGGCCGTCAGGATCCCGCACAAACGCGTCGTAACCGCGACCGGTCCACGCGGCGTAGGCGAGCTGGGCGCCGTCGGGGGCGTAGCGCGGGTCGAGCAGGGTGCGTTCCTGCCAAGGGGAAAGGGGCACCACCTCGGCCGAGCGAAGGTCAATCTCCGCCAGCCGGGTTTGACCCGACCGAAGCTCAGCCCACACGTACCGCTCGCCGTCCGCGCGCAGGTCGCCGCCGATGCCCTTGAGGTCTGTGACGTGGTGCAACACGCGGCCCGATGCGGGGTCCACCACCACCAGCGCCGTTCGGTGCTCGCCGGTCTCGGCGAGGTCGGAGGTCATGAAGGCCACGCGCCGGCCACCGCGCGAAATGGAGAGGCCGCTGATGTCCTGGGGCCGCGCGCGCTCAAACGCCCGCTCAGGCCAGATCGGCTCCAGCGGGAGTGACCAGCGCACCGTCCCCGCTGGATCGTAGACGGTCAGCGTGGACGCCTCGTCGATCTGCGCGTGGACGACCGCCAACCACCCATCGGGAGAACTGGACAGGCGCGCCCAGGGGCCCACGTTGGGCGCGAGCACCTGTTGGGTGAGCGGGCGCTCTCGCGCCGGGCGCGCGCTCAGCGTGGCGGCCCAGTCCTTGAGCAGTCGGGAGAGCGAGACCTCGAGCGTGCCGCGGAAGGTGTTGTTGGCCCCGAGCAGGCCGTACACCGCGTCGCCTTGATCTCGAACGATGCTCCACAGCGCGTCTTCTCCAAATCGCCCGGCCAGATACTCCACGAAGGGCAGGGACCCGAGGTACGCGCCGGTGATCGGCCACAGCTCGCGGTTGAGCACCGAGAGCTCGGTGAAGTCGATGTGCCCGCGGTGCGCCGCCACCGAGGCCTCCCACACCCCGCGGTAGAAGGCGTTGTGGGTGCGGCCGGTGCCGTCGCGAAGCCGCCCTTCGTAGAACTGCGCCAGGCCCTCGGCGAACCACCGCTCGAGAAAGGCCTGGGGGTCGATCACATTCCCCAACAGCCCGTTCACGCCTCGAAACAGCGGACCCTGTTGCTCGGCTTGCAGCACGTGCACCATCTCGTGGCAGGCGACGTGCCCGGTGTCATGCAGCGGGAGCGTGTTGGCGTACGCGAACTCCTCGTTGAGCAGCACGGGCGGGATCACCAGGTGCAACGGCTCGCCCTGCTCGAACCCGGTGACGTAGGCGTTGTCGAACGGCGCACCCGTCAGGTAGGCGAGAATGCGGCGGCTCCGCGGGGCGAGGTGGGCACGGGTTCGAAGCGCGGCGTCACAGGCGTCGAGCGAAGCGGCCATGCGGAGCGCGGCCGAGCGCTCCGAGGCGGGGTAGTACAGCTCCAGTGTGGGCGTGGTGAGTTTGCGCACAGGTTCGACCGCGAAGGAGCGCGCCACGCCGGGGGAGAACCGGGGCTCCATGGTGGTGCGACACCCGACGAGCAACAGCGCCACCCACCAAAACCGCATGGGGCCACGATGACCCATTCCGGAGCGGGGCGCCATGCTATGAGCGCGGCTCTATGCCCCTAGAACTGCCCCCGCACCTGGCCGCGGCGTTTGAAGAACTCGAGCACGCTGTCGAAGGCGTGGAAGGTCGAAAAGTCGATCTCCTCACCGCGCCGTGGGCGGAGATCGAAAAGTCCGCCATCAAGCTGCTCAAAGGGGCGTTCACTCCGCAGAAACCCGAACACCAGATGCTCTCGCTGGGCCTCTCAGTGGCGTTCGCACATCGGCTGGAGAAAGAGCTGCCCTGCTTCTATTTCTTGAACCGCGAGTCGGCTGAAGGCGTGAGCCTGGGCTTCGCCGAGGCGGTGGTGACGCTCTCCCCATTCACCGCGGTGACTGAATCGCTGCTGCTGGCGAACCTCGCGCGGCTCGACGACGTGGCCCGGGAGCTACGGGCGGCCATCGGGCGGGTGAAATTCGGCGGCGCCGGCGGTGCCCCGCAGCGACTGACCCGCGATGACTACCAGCGCCTCTTTGATCCCGGGTTCGTGCGGTTTCTCGCCATCGACCCCAAGAAGGTGGAGGCCGCGTTCGCCATGACGCCAAGCCGCCTGGGCATGGAGATCAAAGACGCGCTTGGCCGCGCCGGTTCTCGGCTGCCCGCCGAGGCGAAGAAGCAGATGGAGCTCCAGTTGGTCGGCGCGCTCTCCCGGCTGGATCCCAACGCCCCCGTGGTCGGGCAGATCGAGAAAGCGCCTCGCGTCGGCGAGCTGATCGTCTCCCTCTGGGGAACCACCAAGTCTACCGGCGCCGCGGCTGAAGAACTGTGGCAGGACGTGTTGGTGCCGTTGCTGCTCATCGGCACGCCGGAGAAGTTCCCGCCGCTCGAGCCCGATGAGCTCGCCGCGGTGGCGCAGGGCGTCGACCCGTTTCTGCTCATGCTGGAGACCGTCCCGTTCACCACACCCGCGCCCGACGAGCAGGGGCTCCTGGGGGCGATTCCCGCCGACAAGCTCACCGTGGTGCACCCGGCCTTCCTGAAGGCCGGCCCCGCCCGCATGATTCAGGTGAACCTCGATTCGCTCAAGCCGGCGCTCGACGCCTTCGACGCCGCGAAGACCAAGGACCTCGTCAAGCGCTACTTCGCCCACGTGAAAGCGGCCGCCGGGGGGAAAGGGCCCGACGCCCCCGCGGGCACCGCCCAGAACGTGTTCGACGCCGCGATGATCATGCTCACCGAGCTGAAAGCTGCGTCGGCCACGGGTGGGGCGATGTGCATGCAGCGCCAGACCGAAATGGAAGCGCACTCCGAGGGCGCGCTGGCTGAACTCCGGGCGGCGCTCTCCGGGCCGCGCATCATTCTCGCGTGAGCGCCGTCCTCCAACGCTTTGACTCGCTCCCCTGGCGCGAGCGGGCGTTCGTGCGCGGGCGGTTGTGGACGGCTCCCCTCCACGCCGTGGCGCCGCGCGTGCCGCCCGGACGCGTGCTCGACGTGGGCTGCGGCCACGGGGCGATGGCCGCGCTGTTG
>CAZFXD010000115.1:0-7382 GCA_964522795.1 uncultured Myxococcaceae bacterium | reverse complement strand
AAGGGAAGCGACGTGGACCCGCGAAAGGTCGAGTGGGCGAAGGCATCAGTCGGTCGAGACGCGCGCGCCACGTTTGAATACGTGTCCATTGAAGCCCTGGCGGCGCGCGAGCCTCACGCCTACGACGCGGTCCTCGCCATCGACGTGCTGTACTTGCTGCCGCCCGCGGCCCAGGTGTCCTTCCTTCAGGCCGCGCGGGAGTTGCTGCGGCCCGGCGGTGTGGTGCTCGTTCACGAAGCCGAAGCCGATGGTTCGTGGAAACAGACCAAGTGCGAGTGGCAGGAGTGGTTGGTGGTGTCGGTGCTCGGTCGAACCACGTCCAGCGGCTCGTTGGGGCTGGCCACCGCGGCCGCTCGAGCCGCCAGCTTCAGCGATGCCGGGCTGCGGCTGCGGGACACGGTTCGGCTCGGCCGCGGCTACACCACGCCGCACGTCCTCTATGAAGCGACGGTCGCGCCCGCGGCGCCCAACGCCCCGTAGGAGATCAGCTCGATGTTGCGGCCGCGAATGACGTCGGCGGCTTCGGGGCTGGTGAGTGCGCGGAGCTCTCCCTCCCAGTCGTAGCGCCAGAGCGGATCGTGGGGGACGAACCCCGGGTCGTGCCCGGGGTGGCAGGCGAGCTCTGTCGGCTCGCCTTCGGGGAGCGACTTGAGCAGCCGGACCAGGCGGCGGGTGTTCAAGCGCCCTGAATCGAACACCCCGATGGCCGGAACCCGGCGTGCGGTCGATTGACGCTGCATTCGGGACAGACCCAGGAGGACCGCGGTCTTCGCCGCCGACCTCGGGTGTCGCAGCCAGCGCGCGTCGGGCGACTCCGCCGGCCACCGCACGGGAATCCCGCGCTCCACGGCGAGGCGCTCCACCAACTCCATGATCGAGGGGAATAGGTGCAGGTGTTGGTGCGTGTCGAGGTGATCGGGGCTCGCGCCCAGACCCTCCAGCTTCTCAATCTGCGCGCGGAACTCGAGTTCGATCTCCTCCAGCGGGATCACGCTGGAGACGAAGGCGGCGGAGAACGTGGCCCAGTTGGCCCGAAACCGTCCTCCGGGCGCCAACCATCGGACCTGCAGCGGGTCGGCCGCGGGCTCCAGGTGGGTGGTGAGGCACAGGTGCACCCCGAGGCCCACGCCCAGCTTCGCCGCCTTCTCCACCGCGAACCGGGCGGTGGGGCCAGTCACCAGGACCGTCGAGCTCGTGAGCGCGCCATGGGCGGCGGCCTCGAGGATCCCCGCGTCGATGCGAGGGTGGAGTCCGAGGTCATCGGCATTGATGATGAGTTGGATCACGACGCGGTTTTGCGAGAGAGCGGCGCGACGCGGTCCGGGAGGCGCACCGGTCGGGTGGGGTTCCCGGGGTGGCGCGTCTCTGCGTAGAGCGAGCGGAGTTCGCGCAACATCTTCAGAATGACCTGGGGAGACGAGAGCGTGGAGATGCCGCGGGTGCGGGGGAAATAGTCCACGCCCATCTGGAAGACCTTGAAGCCCTTGTTGATGGCCTTGACCACCAGCTCGGCGTCGATGAATGACCCCTGACTCTTGAGCTCGATCGCTTCCAGCACGCGGCGATGAACCACCTTAAAGCTGAAGTTCACATCTTTGACGTGCACGTCGAACAGCGCGCGAATGAGGGCGTTGTAGACGAACGAGTAGGCGATGCGCTTGCCCCCCTCGCTGGTGCGATCGAAGCGGAAGGCGCAGATCATGTCTGCCTCGAGGTACTCGAGCAGGTGCAGGGCGCGCTTCAACTCATTCAAGTCGAATGGGAGATCGATGTCCGAGTAGATGACGATGTCTTTGCTCGACGCAGAGAAGCCGCTCTTCATCGCGCCGCCCAGCTTGAGGTTCACCTCGTGATTGACGAGGCGCACTTCGCGGTGCTCGCGGCAGAGGCGCTCGGCGATGGCGCGGGTCTGATCGGTCGAGGCGTCGTTGACGATGATGATCTCAAAGTCGTCAGCCAGGGTGCGAAGGGTGGCGAGCGCGCGCACCACGGCCCGCTCGACGTATTCCTCTTCGTTCCACGCGGGGAAAAACAGGCTCAGACTCGGTCGTGTCACGTGGCCCCACGTAGCAGAAGGCTCCCGGCGGCGCCACGCCGGGGCCCGCCCTGTCATCTGCCCGCGCGGGAACCAGGCGCCAGGGCCGCGGGGAGGTTCGACGTGGCGGTTCCCGGGCGGTCGGACTCGGCGCGATTGGTCAGGTGCGGTGGAACCGGGAGCGCGCCGTGCTTTTCCACCAGTTCCATGGCGGCGCGCCACGACACCAGCGCGTGGTTTGATTTCGTGGCCCGGGCGAGGAACGAGACGGCGTGCGAAAAAATGAGCCCGGCTTCGGGGAGTCCGACGCGTTCGGCGCTCTCAGCCGCTGAGCGGGCCAGGGGAAGCGCACGCGGGTCCGCGTCTCCGATGTCTTCCGCCGCGAAGATCATCAACCGTCGCCCGATGAACTTCAGGTCCTCCCCACCGGCCACCAGGCGGGCCAGCCAGTAGAGCGCGGCCTCGGGGTCGCTCGCCCGCATGGTCTTGATCAGGGCCGAAATGACATCGAAGTGGGCGTCCCCGCGGGCGTCGTGGCGGACCGGGGCCGATCGGAGCAACTCGGTCAGGGCTTCGGCCGCGATCGGCTCGCGCAGCGTGGTCTGCGCCACTTCCAGCAGCACCAGCGCGCGACGTGCATCTCCACCCACAGCGTTGGCGATGGCGGTCAGCGTGGGGGGCGCGAAGAGGGCTGCCTCGGGCGGGCGCGACGAGTGCGTCTGGGCCCGTTGCATGATCGCGACCAGCGTCCCCACGTCGAGCGGGCGCATCTCGTAGGTGACCAGCCGCGAGAGCAGGGCGGGGTTCAAGCTGATGGAAGGCCGCTCGGTGGTGGCGCCGATCAAGAACACCACGCCTCGTTCCACGTGGGGCAACAGCGCGTCCTGCTGTGCGGTGTTGAATCGATGCAGCTCGTCGATGAACAGCACCGTGGCGCGGTTGCGCTGCGCTTGCTCCTGGCGCGCGTTCTCCACCGCTTCGCGCAGTTCCTTCACCCCAGCCAGCACGGCCGAGAGCGGAACGAACTGCGCGTCGACCGCACGCGCGAACAACTGCGCCAGCGTCGTCTTCCCGGTGCCCGGGGGGCCGTGGAGGACGAAGGAAAATGGCTGGCGGCGATCGGCGTAGGCTCGGAGTGGCCGGCCCGGGCCGACCAGGTGATCCTGCCCCACGAACTCAGCCAGCGTGGTGGGCCGCACCCGTTCGGGGAGCGGCGCGCGCTGCGATCGCGTTTCGTCGGCGGCTCGCTCGAAGAGATCCACGTTGGGGGTTGTGCCTTGCCCGTGTGGGTGCTGTCCATGCGAAACACGCGCCACCCCGAGGGAAGTCTGGGCTAGAAGTGTCCGCCGTGAAGCGCGTCGCGGTCGTTGCCAAACACGGTCAGAAAGAGGCGTTCGAACTCTGCGCACAGATTCGCGCGCGCTTCCCGCACCTGGAGATGTTCGCCGAGGCTGAAGTGGCGACGACCGTGTCGCGCGTCGAGACATTTGAAGGCGCGGTCCCCGACGGTACGGAGTTGGTGATTGTGCTCGGCGGCGACGGAACGCTGATTCACGCCGCGCGAACCTTGAAAGGGCGGGCGGTCCCCATCTTCGGCGTCAACCTGGGCTCGCTGGGGTTTCTGACTGAGATCCCGGCCCGGCAGTGCCTGCCCGCGCTTGAGCGCGTCATCTCCGGCGACTACCGGGCCGACTCCCGCATGAAGCTGGACTGTCGGCTCTTTCGCGACGGCAAACAGATTCTTTCGGATGAAGTCCTGAACGACGTGGTGATCAACAAGGGGGCGCTGGCGCGCATCGCCGATCACGAGACGTGGCTCGACTCCAGCTTCGTCGCCCTCTTCAAGGCCGATGGAATCATCTGTGCCACGCCGACGGGCTCGACCGCCTACTCGCTCTCAGCCGGGGGCCCCATCGTGCACCCCAGCATCGACTGCGTGGTGGTCACGCCCATCTGTCCCCACGCGCTCACCCAGAAGCCGATTGTGGTGCCGGGCGATCACGTGGTTCGCATCGTGCTCAAGAATCAGGTCTCTGACGTCTACCTCACCATCGATGGGCAGGCCGGGCAGCCGCTCAAATCGGGGGACCGGATTGAGGTCGAGCGCAGCCCCAACCGCGTGTTGCTCGTTCGCAACCCCGACATCGACTACTTCGGCATTCTGCGACAGCGACTGCACTGGGGTGAACGGTGACCGGCGTGGTTTCGCTGCGGGTCAATGGCGAAGTCCGAGCCACCGCTGCCCAGCCGCAGGACACCTTGCTGGAGGTCCTGCGCTACCGGCTGCAGCTCACCGGGAGCAAGCAGGGCTGCGACAAAGGCGACTGCGGCGCGTGCACCGTGCTCATCAATGGGGTGCCCACCCTGGCGTGCTTGACCCTGGCCGCGACGGCCGAGGGGCAGGAGATCACCACCATCGAGGGGCTCGCGTCGGGTGGCCACGTTCACGCCGTGCAGGATGCGTTCGACCTCTGCGGCGCGCTCCAGTGCGGGTTCTGCCAACCGGGCATGATGCTCTCTTCGGCCGCGCTGCTGGCCAAAAACCCCCGGCCGACTGACGCCGAGATTCGAGAGGCCATCTCGGGAAACCTGTGTCGATGCACCGGGTACACGCAGATCGTGCACGCGGTGAAGGTCGCCAGCGGTCAGGCGAGCGTCGCGGAGCGAGACGAGCGCCCCACCACCGCGAGGCCCGCATGACGGGGCCGAAGAGCGTCGTCGGGCGGCGCCTGCGCAAGATCGACGGGCTGAAGAAGGCCACCGGCGAGGCCATGTACGCCGACGATCTGGTGCTGCCGCGCATGCTGCACTGCAAGATCCTCCGCAGCCCGCACGCGCACGCGAAGATCAAGTCGATCGACTTCACCCGGTGCCGCGCGCTCCCCGGCGTGGTGGAGGTGCTGGAGGGCCGCGAGCTGCCCACGCAATACGGCGTGATCCCCTGGACCCAGGACGAGAACGCGCTGGCGGTGGATCGGGCCCGCTTCATCGGCGACGAGGTGGCGGCGGTGGCGGCCACCACCGAAGCCATCGCCGCGCGGGCCATCGAATTGATCGACGTGGTGTACGAGGTGCTCCCAGCCTTGGTCGAGCCCGAGGCCGCGCTCGCCGCGGGCGCCGAGGTGATTCACCCCGGGAACAAACACGGGAACATCAGCAAGCACGTGAAGCTGGAGTTCGGGGCGGTCGACGACGCGCTCAAGAACGCCGCGGCGGTGGCCGAAGGCGAGTTCTTCTACGCGGGCTCGACCCACGCGCCGATCGAGCCGCACTGCGCGCTGGCGCAGTACGACGCCGAGGGCCAGCTGACCGTGTGGTCGTCGACGCAGATTCCCCACTACGTGCATCGCGAATTGGCGCGGGTGCTCTCCCTTCCCGAGGCGCGGGTGCGGGTGATTCAGCCATTTCTGGGCGGCGCGTTCGGCGGCAAGTCCGATCCGTTCTCGCTCGAGTTCGTCACCGCGCGGCTGGCGATCAAGACCGGGCGGCCCGTCAAATGCCTCTACACCCGCGAGGAGGTGTTCTGGGCCCACCGCGGCCGGCACCCGATGCGCATGAAGTACCGCGTGGGCCTCTCTCGCGAGGGCCTGATCGAAGCGGTGGACTCGAAGACGCTGATCGACGGAGGCGCCTACTCGTCCTTCGGTCTGGTCACGGCGTACTACTCGGGGCAGCTGTTGACGGGGCCCTATCGCTTCGGCACCTACCGCTTCGACTCCACCCGGGTCTTCACCAACAAGCCGCCGTGCGGTCCCAAGCGCGGCCACGGGAGCGTCCAGCCGCGCTTTGCGTTCGAAGTCGCGCTGGACATGGCGGCCGAGAAGCTCGGCCTCGATCCGATTGAAGTGCGAAGGCGCAACTTCATCGGCGAGAACGTGAAGACGGTGAACGGGCAACAGATCACCTCCAACGGCTTCGTGGAGTGCCTGACCGCGGTGGAACGCGCCAGCGGCTGGAAAGAGCGCCGGGGAAAGCTGGGGCGCGGGCGCGGCCTGGGCGTGGCCGGCTCGATGTACATCTCGGGCACGGCGTACCCCATCTACCCGAACGAGATGCCCCAGTCGGGCATTCAGGTGAAGCTCGATCGATCGGGCAAGGTGACGATCTTTTCGGGCGCCTCCGACATCGGCCAGGGCACCAACTCACTCCCCGCGTACTTGATCGCCGAGGAGATTGGCTGCGACGTGCGCGACTGCGTGGTGGTTGCCGCCGATACCGATCTCTCGCCCGTCGATCTGGGCGCCTACTCCAGCCGCGGCACGTACATGGTGGGCCTCGCGTGCCTCGAAGCGGGCAAGCGGCTGTGGGCGCAGATCTCCGCCGCGGTCGGGGAGGCGTGGGGTGTTCCCGCGAGCGCCGTCGAGGGAAAACTGGGGACCATCACAGGGCCCGACGGCCGGTCGATGTCGTTTCGCGACGCGGTGCAGAAGACCGAATCCCGCTTTGGAACCGTGGGCGCGACTGGCAGCTATCGGACCCAGAAGCTGGGGGCCGACTACCGGGGCGGCACCATTGGCGCCTCTCCCGCGTACAGCTTTACCGCGCACGTCGCCGACGTGTCGGTCGACGTCGAGACGGGCGTGTGGAAGGTGAACCACCTCTGGGCCGCGCACGACTGCGGCACCGCCATCAACCCCACGCTCGTCGAAGGGCAGATCGAAGGCTCGGTCTACATGGGCTTTGGCGAAGCGGCGATGGAGGAGATGACCTACCTCCCGTCCGGTCTCCACCGCGGCCCCAGCCTGCTCGACTACCGGATTCCCACCTCGCTCGACACGCCGCCTATCAGCGCGCTGATTGTCGAGTCGCGTGATCCCAACGGACCCCACGGCGCCAAGGAGGCGGGTGAGGGGCCGTTGCACCCGGCCATCCCCGCCATTGCCAACGCCATCTACGACGCAGTGGGGGTGCGGCTGCACGAGCTGCCCTTCCACCCGGCCGCCGTGTTGCGGGGACTGGCGGGCCAGCAGAACAGCGGGAGCGAGCGCTGATGCTTCCGCTGCCTTCGTTCGAGTTGCACCAGCCCCAGAGCCTCGAGGCGGCGCTGGCCCTTCTTGCGACGCACGGTTCGGCGGCGAAGCTCATCGCCGGTGGGACCGATCTGCTCCCCAACATGAAGCACGGCCTGTTCTCGCCCGCCCACGTGGTGTCGCTCTCGCGCATCGCCTCGCTGCGCGGCGTGCAGCCCACCGGCGAGGGGCTCTCCATCGGGGCGATGACCACCGTCGCCGAGGTGGCCCGGAACCCCACGGTGAAAGAGCTGGCGCCCAGCGTGGCCGAGGCGGCGGCGCACGTCGCCGGCCCCCAGCTCCGCGAGATGGGCACCCTCGGCGGCAACGTCTGCCTC
>CAZFXD010000114.1:0-14085 GCA_964522795.1 uncultured Myxococcaceae bacterium | reverse complement strand
GGTGGTGACCGTGATGGGTCACGTCGACCACGGGAAGACGTCGCTCCTCGATGCGATCCGCTCCGCGGACGTCGCGGCGGGCGAAGCCGGTGGCATCACTCAGCACATCGGCGCGTACACCGTGCACACCTCGCACGGCGACATCACCTTCATCGACACCCCGGGCCACGCGGCGTTCTCAGCCATGCGGGCGCGCGGTGCGAACACCACCGACGTGGTGGTGCTGGTGGTCGCGGCCGACGACGGCGTGATGCCGCAGACCAAAGAGGCGATTCTCCAGGCCAAGGCGGCGGAAGTACCCATCGTGGTGGCCATCAACAAGATGGACGTCGCCGGCGCCAACCCCGACCGGGTGAAGAAGGAGCTGGCTGACGTGAACCTGCTCTCGGAAGACTGGGGCGGCGACACGATCATGGTTCCCGTCTCGGCGCGCACGCGTCAGGGGCTGGACCTGCTGCTCGAAAACCTGGCCGTGCAGGCCGAAGTGCTTGAGCTCGAAGCGAACCCCAACAAGCCCGCGGTGGGCGTGGTGTTGGAGGCGCGGCTGGAGAAGGGCCGCGGCCCCGTGGCGACCGTGCTGGTTCAGGAAGGCACGTTGAAGCAGGGCGACGCGCTGGTGTCCGGCCTCGAATACGGCCGCGTGCGCATGATGATCAACGACCGCGGCGAGACGGTGAAGGAGCTGCTGCCGGGGTACTGCGCCGAGGTGGTCGGTCTGTCGGCGGTGCCGGTGGCCGGCGATGCGTTCAACGCGGTGGAGGACGAGAAGGCGGCGCGCGAAATCGCCAGCCACCGAAAGCTCAAAGAGCGCCAGGCGGAGTCGACCAAGACGTCGAAGGAGACGTTGGAGTCGCTGCTCAACAAGATGCAGGCCTCGGACCAGAAAGAGCTCAAGGTGCTCCTCAAGGCCGACGTGTCGGGTTCGCTGGAAGCCGTCGCGCAGGCGGTGGAGAAGCTCTCGACCCGCAAGGTCAAGGTCACCATCGTCGACAAGGGCGTCGGGATGATGACCGAGACCGACGTGAACATGGCGGCGGCGTTGAAGGCCGTCATCGTCGGGTTCAACTCGCGACCGGAGTCCGGCGCGGAGGCCGCGGCCAAGCTGCACGGCGTCACGCTCCAGACGTACCGAATCATCTACGAGCTGCTGGACGGGGTGAAGGTGCTGATGGAAGGGCTGTTGGAGCCGATTCGCACCGAGAAGAAGCTCGGTCGCGCCGAGGTTCGCCAGACCTTCAACGTGCCGAAACTCGGGACCATTGTGGGCGCTTCGGTGATGGAAGGAACGATTCGGCGCTCGGCGGTGGCCAAGCTGATGCGTGCGAACGTTCAAATTCACGCCGGCAAGATCTCGTCGCTCAAGCGCTTCAAGGACGATGTGCGCGAAGTCGCACAGGGCTTCGAGTGCGGAATTGGGGTCGAGAACTACACGGACTTCAAGCCCGGTGACATTATTGAGGTGTTTGAGATCGAAGAAACCCGACCGAGTCTCGACTGATTTCGTCCGGGTGGCCGATTCGTCTCACGTCTCCAACCTCATCGTGGGGGGCACATGTTCGTTTGCGTGGCTCGCGTTGGGCTCGAAGTACCCGCAGCGCAGTCTCCAAAAATGAAACGTCAGGTGGTCCGGCGGATTACGGACCGCGTGAAGGCGAAGTTCAACGTGGCGGTGGCCGAGCTCGAAGATGACGAGCTCTCCAAGCGCGCCACGGTGGCGCTCTCGGTGGTGGGCACGGAGCGGCGGCACGTGCAGGTGCAGATGGACAAGGTCGTTCAGTTCATCGAGGACATGTACGTCGCGCCGGTGACGAGCCGCGAGCTTGAAGTGCTGGCGTTTGGCGACCAGCTGTTCGGGCCCAACGGCGAGATGTCGATGGACAAGGGTGAGCGCTCGCTGGCCGAGGCCGAAGGCATGGGTGCCTGGGAAGAGCGCGAGCGAACGCCGCACGTGCACTCGTCGCCCAGCGCCCCCACTCGGGCCTCCAGCCCGAGGCCGTCGGCGGCGTTGCCCACCGGACCCAACATCTCCATCGAAGAAGCGCGCGCGCGGGCCCGGGCCCTTCGGAATAAACGCGAATGGGAGTAAGGGTGGCGACATGGCAGCGACAGTCCGGACAGAGCGGGTAGGGCACGAGATTCACGCGGCGATCGCAGAGATGCTCGCCAAGGGCATGCTGCGAGATCCTCGCGTGGGCTACATCACCCTCACCGGCGTCAAGGTGTCGGCCGACCTCAAGTCCGCTCGCGTCTACTATTCGATGCTCGGCTCGGAAGAGAAGCGGAAGGAAACCCAGGCAGGGCTGGACGCCGCGCGGGGGTTCGTTCGCAAGGAGGTCGCCGCGCGGGTGAAGCTGCGCTCGGCGCCGGAGATCTTCTTCACCTTCGACGGCTCGCTCGATGAAGGGGCGAAGATTGAAAAGCTCCTCAAAGACGTGAAGACGAAAGAAGGCTGGTAGCGCCCGTGGACGGGGTGCTGCTCGTCGACAAGCCCATCGGGCCGACCTCACACGACGTGGTGGCCGCGGTTCGCCGGGCGTTGAAGACCAAGAAGGTTGGGCACACCGGCACACTGGACCCGATGGCGAGCGGCGTGCTCCCTCTGTGTATCGGGGAAGCGACCAAGTTGGTGCAGTTCGTGGTGGAGGGCGACAAGACGTACCGGGCCACGGTCGCGCTCGGCGTCCGCACTGACACCTACGACGCGCAGGGACAGGTGACAGCTCGGGCCACGGTGCCTCCGCTGAGCCGGGCGCAGCTCGAGGCGGCGCTCTCGAAGTTCCGCGGCACCTTCGACCAACTGCCGCCCATGTTCTCGGCGGTGAAGATCGACGGGAAGAAACTGTATGAGCACGCCCGCGCGGGCGAAGTGGTGGAGCGCGCGGCGCGGCCGGTGACCGTGCGTCGGCTGGAGTTGCTGGGGCACGAGGCTTCGTCACTCGAGCTGGAGATCGACTGCAGCAAGGGGTTCTTCGTTCGAGCCCTGGCCGACGACCTGGGCGAAGCGCTGGGGTGCGGCGCGCACCTCTCAGCGCTGCGGCGCACGCGGGTGGGGACCTTCACCATCGAGCAGTCGATTCCGCTGGCGACGCTGGAGGCCGGGGGACCGGCGGTGGCCTCCGGTCGGTTGATTTCGCTCGAGAACGCCGTCTCGGGGCTCCCCGACCTGGTGGTGGACGAGGCGGCGGCGCGCAAGGTTCGGTGCGGTGGCGCGGTGACGGTGTCCAACCCGCCCGACACCTACCGGGTGAGTGATTCGGCCGGACGGCTGCTGGCCATTGCAGACGTGGTGGACAACAAGCTCAAATACCGCCGGGTCTTCGCCCCCACCTCATGAACGTGACCGTCGTCATCCCCCGCCCGCTGCAAGCTGCCTGCGAAGGGCGCTCGACCATCGAGCTGGGCGTGCCGCCGCGGTCCGGGGTGGGAGACATCATCTACACGCTCATCGCCTTGTACCCGGGCCTGCGAAAATACGTGGCCAACGAGGCGCCGCTCGGCGGTGCCCACTTCGGGGTGGCGCAGGCGGGCGAGCGGCTGTTCCTGTTCGCCAACTCTCCTGCGGCTCGGACGCACTGATGGACGAGCCGTTCACCACACTGGAGACGACAGTTCCGGAGACGGCGGGCGAGCGCCGGTCAGCGCGGTGGGCCCGGGCCGCGACCTTCGTTTCGTTGTGGCTGGCGGTGTCGGGCGGGGTGGCGCTGCTCGTCTCCCCGTCGCTCTCGAACCAGTCGATCCCCGAGTTGACCGCGGCCGACGTGGGCAAGCCGTTTCGCGCCGCATCGCCGTCGGGCTTCAAGGCCACGCGCGACTACGAGATTCCGGACGACGCGCGCACCAAAGCGGCGCGGGTGCAGGCGCGGGCGACCGTCAAGCCGGTGTTCGACTACGACCCCCGCGTGCGCTCGGCCGTGCTCCGAGACGTGGAAGACGCCTTCGCCCGCATGCAGGAGCTGGCGGCCCGGGAGCCCCTGCCCGCCGATGGGGCGCGCAAGAAGGGCGACGACGCCGAGCTGCTGGGAAAGTTCCGGGCGGAGCGAAAGGCGCTCCCGGCGTTCGCGGCGTTGGATGACTCAGACTTCGAGGCCCTGGCGCAGGCGCGCTTCTCCCGCCCGGTGGGCGGGGCGGTGGTGTCGCTGCTCGACGAGGCCTACCGGAACAACATCGTGCTCTCGCGCGAAGAGCTCTCTCGGGTGGATGCTCGCGGCATCGTGGTGCGGGTGCTGGGGGGCAGCGCCGAGTCAGAGATCGCCACGGCGCCTCCGGCGGTGCGGGACGTGAGCGAGGTCGGGTTGGAGTTTGAACGCCTGGCAGCGGTGCCGGGCAGCCTGTTGCCCGACAGCGCGCCCTTCCTCCGCCGGGCGGTGCTGCGTTTCGCCCGGCGGCAGCTGCGGCCCAACCTGACCATCAACCTGGCGGAGACCGAAGCGCGTCGCCGAGAGGCGGAAGAGGGCGTGCGGCCCTGGGTCGATGTGATCGGCCGAGGCCAGCGGGTGATCGGCGACGGTGAGTTGGTGACGGCGCGCCACGTCAACCTCCTGGCCGCGATTCGAGCGCGCACCGACCAGGCCGACGTGCTGTGGGTTCAGCTGGGCGGCGCGGGCGTGTTCTCCATCGCCACCCTGGTGGTGTTCGCCTTCTTCCGCGCGTTCTCGCGACGTTTCCGGCCGGGCCGGCGGGACATGACGTTGGTGTCGCTCTGGGGACTGGCGTCGTGCGCGGTGTTGCAGGGGTGGTTGACGTTGGCGGAGCCGTTTCACGACCGGTGGCCCGACATTCCGGTGGAGGCGCTCCCCTGGTTGTTCCCGGTGGCGGCGGGGTCGATGGTGATTCGGATGCTGCTGGGGGAACGGCTGGCGTTCTTCTTCGCCATCTTGAGCTCCATCGTGTCGGGGGTGATGGTGTCCAACTCGCTCCCCTTCGCCGTGTTCACCCTGGTCGTCTCCCTGCTGGCCGTGGAGCGGGTGTCCACGGCGCAGAGCCCGGGTCACGTCTTTCGCGCGGGCCTGCACACCGGGGTGATCGCGGCGGCGCTCTCGCTCACGCTCTCGCTGGCGTCAGGCCACGGGCTGTCGTTCGAGTCGATGGTGGTTTCGGTGTTCGCGGCGCTGGGCTGCGTGGGGTTCGCTCCCCCGGCCGTGCTGGTGTGCGTCTGGGCGCTGGAGCGAATGTTCGGCTACGCCTCCACCCTGCGCCTGCGCGCGCTCTCCAGCCTCAACCACCCGGCGATGAAGCGGCTGATCGTGGAAGCGCCCGGGACCTACCACCACTCCATCGTGGTGGGGACGTTGGCCGAAGCCGGCGCGGTGGCGATCGGGGCCAACGCGCTGCTGGCTCGAACGTGCGCGTACTACCACGACATCGGCAAGGGGAAGACGGCGGCCGTCCACGCCGAGAACGTGAAGGGGGAGAACCCGCACGAGCGCCTCGCCCCCGCGATGAGCGCGCTGGCGGTTCGCCGGCACATCGCCGACGGCCTGGAGCTGGCGCGGCAGTACCGGCTACCCCGGGTGGTGCGTGATGCCATCTCCCAGCACCACGGAACGCGAGAGGTGGAGTTCTTTGCCCGCCAGGCGCGGAAGGCGCACGAGGTGGAGAACGACGGGCGACCGTTCGACGAGTCGCCCTTCAGGTATTCCGGCCCGAAGCCGCAGTCGGTCGAAGTGGCGCTGGTGATGCTCGCCAACGCGGTGGAGTCGTCGGCGCGGACGATGAGTGATCCAACGCCCGAGAAGCTTGAGCAGTTGGTCACGAGCCTGGTGCAGGCGGTGGTGGCCGAAGGGCAGCTGTCGGAGTGCGAGTTCACCACGCGCGACCTCGCCGTCGTCACCCAGGTGTTCATGAAGACGCTGCGCGCGATTCACCACCTGGGCGAGGCCGCCCCGCCCGGCGGCGCCGAGGGCGCCGGTCCCCGGCTGGTGTTCAGCCGAGAAGCATCGAAGCGAGTGTCGGCGGAATGAAGAAGTCGCCGGGCCCGGTCAACCGCGTCGAGGTGAACGCCAGGCGCCGCGGTCTGCTGGGCCGCCGGTTCGCGCTCCGGGCGAAGCGGAAGCTCGGCCAGTTCTTCAAGCGCCTTGGACTGCGCGGCGTCGAGCTGTCCGTGGCGCTGGTGAGCGACGCTGAAATGCGGCGCCTCAATCGAACCTACCGCCACAAAGACAAGGCCACCGACGTGCTCTCGTTCGTGACCGATGAGCGACCGAGCCGAATTTCCGTGGGCGGTTTTCTGGGAGATCTCGTCGTCTCGCTCGACACCACCCGACGGGTGGCCCGCGAGCGGGGCGTGAGGCCGGAGGATGAGTTCGACCGCTACCTGGCGCATGGCCTGCTGCACCTGCTCGGGCACGACCACCTTCGCCGGACCGACGCCGCGAAGATGGCCACTGCCGAGGAAGCGCTCCTGGGGCAAACAGGTCTGGTTCCGCCGCCGTCTCTCTCGACAGGGTCGCGTCGGGCCCGCGGTCGAACGAATGTTCGATGGCCGCGCCGTGGGGTCGTCTAGCGTCGGGGGCGTCGTCTACGTCGGGGGAGGCGGGAATGTCACACCGGATGCGAAACTCCATCGCCGTCGTCGTTGCGCTTGGCGCCGTTGCCTGCGGCAAAGGCTCCATGGGCTCCAACGATGGCGGCGGCGGCGCGGGGGGGAGTGGCGGGTCGGGTGGAAACGCGTCGGGGGGGGCATCGGGCGGATCGGGTGGAGGGTCGGCGCCGGTGAACTGCCAGACGGTGCTCCAGTTTCCTCAGGTCACGAAGGTCACCACCGTCGGCTCGGTCATGCTCAACGCCCCCTCGACAATTCGGGTCGACTACGAGGACCCGCTCGACGGTGGAGTCAGCGTGACCATCGATGCTCCGCCGGCGTATCTCGACATCGGCGGCGCGATGCCCCCATACACGGCGACCAGCCACGGGGGGCGCCTCGACGTCGGGGCGACATTCAAGAACCCCATCTCGTTGGTGCAGGTCCGAGTGGTCGACACGTGCAGTCACGAAGCCACGTTGAGTGAGACGCTGTCGATCGACAATCGTCCTCCGATGTTCACCACCCCCCTCCCGGCCCAGTTGGGAACCCTGGGGCCAGGCAAGTCGCTCGCGCTCTTCGCCGAGGCCACGGACCCCGACCCCTCGGAGGCCAACGCGCTGACCTGGGAGTTCTCGGCCTCACCAGCCGATGCCGGTGTGATGGGACCCGCGGACGGCGGCGAGCCCAATCGGGCGGTGTTCACCGCGTCGAATGCCTACGCCGGCGCGGTGACGGTGTCGGCGCGGGTGACCGACCCCCGGGGCTTGTCCGCGACCAGCTCGGCCCAACTGACCGTGGTGAACCTGGCTCCGGTATTTACGAACGGTGTTCAGGGGCCGGCGTCGACCTTCCGCGGCGGGGCCGCGACGCTGACGGCGGTGGCCGATGATCCCGAAGGGGACGCGGTTCAGTACTTCTGGACGTTCGGAGGCGACGCGGGAGGTTCGTTCAGCGCGCCCGTAGGTCAGTGGACTGCAGCCTCGACCGGAACGTTCACGGCCGGAACGTCGATGGGTGCGGTGGCAGTGACCGTGAAAGCGCGGGACCCGCTGCTCGCGGAGTCCGCGCCGGCGACCGTCAGCTTTCCTGTCGTGAACCGGCCTCCGACGCTGGCGGTCCCTATGCTCGATGGAGGTTCGGTGAAGCGGAGCGGCGCGCTGGTCTTGAACGCGCTCATCGTTGACCCCGATGGCGATCGCGTCTGGACGGCGTGGACGACCGACGGTGGCGGGACCATCATCTCGGACGGCGGCGCCACGGCGACGTTCACAGCAGGGGGAGTGTTCGGAAACTCGAACATCACGGTCACGGCAACGGACGAGTTCGACGCGTCCGTGACCCTGGCTGATTCGCTTGCCGTCGGAGCCTGGCGCACCCTGGGGGATGCCGGATTCAGCCGCACCGGGGTGAGTTGGCCTCAGCTGGCGTTCGATTCGACCAACACGGCCTGGGTCGCCTACCACCCTGCGTTCACGGCCGATGGCGGCGACGTCGCCGTGCGAAGGTTTCAGACCGACGCGGGGTGGGTGCCGGTCGGTCCGGCCGGTGTTTCGGCACCGTTCGGGGTGGCGTTTGATCTCCAATCCAACCAGCCCGTGCTGGGGTCAGTGACGAGTTCGAAGGTCATTGCGGTCCATCGATTCGACGGTGGCAGCTGGACGGAGTTGCTCGGCCCGACTGGCTCCGGGCAGCGGGTGGGGAGTTCGCAGGCGAGGCTGTCGATGACCACCGGGCCTTCGGGCCCTGTGGTGGCGTTCAGAAACGCTTCGGTGCCCGGCGTCGTCTCGCGAGCCTGGAATGGGACAGCCTGGCAGGACTTTCCCGTGGCGAACGGCGGGAACGTCATTGGCTACGACGGTTGGGACGTGAACATTGTCCGCGATTCAACCGGCGCGTGGCTGCTCGGCCTCGAGGACCTGCCCTCAGGGTCTGGGACCAAGAGCATGATGGTCCTTACGCTGGGGAATGCGAGCGGCTCGTGGCCAACCCCCAATCCCTTCACCGTTCAACGCAGCGGTGTGGTCACTTCTTCGCTGACCTCCGGGGCCTCGGGCTCGTACCTCGCGTACCCGGTGAGTGGTGGCACCATCGTGTACAAGAACACTCCGGGGAGCATGGTCTGGAGCCAGGTGGGTTCCACGGTGAAGTTCGAGCTGGCCGGCACCTTCGGTGCTTCGACCGCGCTGGCCGACGACGGGACGGCGCTGTGGATGACGGGGTACAGCAGCGCCGGCGTGGAGGTGATGCGGTACGACGTGGGCCGGGCCCGGTGGGAGCGCTTCGGCCCTCAGGGGAGAGGCTCAGGGGCGGCGTATCTGCCACCCGCTCCCATCGTGATCGACAAGACCGGCGCGCCCTGCGTCGCGTTCTACGACGCGCCCAACGGTGGCCTGACGGTTCAATGCGCTGAGTAGCCATCTCGACCGGCGCGAAGCGACAGCGGTCGGTTTCTCCCCGGGTCAAGGAATGGTGCCCGGACGAGGCCGAGGTACCATTCCTCCTCGTGAACGCGCTCGCCGCCCCCGTGCTGATGTCCGCCGAACCCGGATCGAACGCTGACCCACTGATTGGCCAGAAGTTGGGCGACTACGTGGTCGAAGCGAAGATCGCCCAGGGAGGCATGGGGTTCGTCTACCGAGCGATGCAGCCGCTCATTCGGCGCCCGGTGGCGATCAAGGTGCTGCGGCCCGAATGGGCTTCGAACCCGGAGCAGGCGACGCGCTTCTTGAACGAGGCGCAGGCCCTGTCGGCCATCAAGCACGAGTCGATTATCGACATCATCAGCTTCGGCCACCTGCCCGACGGCCGGCAGTACATGGTGATGGAGTACCTCGAGGGTGCGCCGCTGGAGCACGTGCTGGCGCGGCTCGGGCGACTCGAAGTCTCGGAGGCGCTCTGGCTGTCAGAGGCGGTGCTGGGCGCGTTGGAGGCGGCGCACAGCGTGGGGGTGCTGCACCGTGATTTGAAGCCCAGCAACGTCTTCATCGCCCGGCAGACCAACGGTGGGTTGGCGGTGAAGCTGCTCGACTTTGGCCTGGCCAAGGTCTCGCTCCTCGAGACGACGTCTCGACCCTTTCCCAAAGCCTCGATGGTGGGCGGCACGCCAGAGTACCTGTCGCCGGAGCAGGCGCGGGGTCTCGTGGCCTCGCCGCGGAGCGATCTCTATGCGTTCGGGGTGATGCTGTTCGAGATGCTCTCGGGGCGGTTGCCATTTCGCCGTGAGACGGTGACGGCCACGATGGAGGCGCAGGTTCGAGAGGCGCCGCCGTCGCTCGCTGCGCTCCTGCCCACCTTGCCCGAGCGCGCCACGCAGCTGGTGACTCAGCTTCTGGAGAAAGAAGAGGCGCGTCGCCCGGCGTCGGCGCTGGAGGCCCGCCAGGCGCTGCCGGAGATCGCCGAGGTTCCTGCGCGGCCCAGTCAGCGCATTCGAAACGCCGTGGACGGCGTGGCGGGCATTCGAACGCTCTCGCCGGTCTTCCACACGCTCGATCGAGGCACCAAGGCGGCGCTCCGCTGGGCACGCCCGAAAACGCCCTGGCTCATTCCTGCGGCCGTCGCGGCGGGCGTGGCCGTGGCGTGGGTGCTGGCGAAGCTTCCGGCCTCAAGCCCCGCTCCCGACCCAGTGGCAGCCGTCGCCCCGGGTGCGGGACGCGCTTCACTCCCCGCCGCGCCTGTGGCCGTCGCCCCAGCGGTGGCGCTGGCGCCCCCCACGCTTCCCCAGGCGGCGTCGCCGACGGAGCCCGAGGTGGGAGCGCTGGAGACCACGCCGTTGCGCGTCGCGGCCTCGGCAGGTTCAACCGGGGCGCCCAACGCAGCGAGCGCGGAAGCGATCGAGATTCCAGCCCGGTGCCGTGACGTGGGCCGTTGGCAGGAGGGGCTCTCGAAAGAGTTCGGCGCGCTGGAGCAGGCGCTCCTCCGCGGGCCCAACGGTGAGTCCCGCGCCGCGCGCGCGGCGCTCTCTCGTATCCGCCAGACGTCGCTGAGCGTGAGGACGGTCGAGGCGTGCGCGGCGGCCACGGGACAAATTCAAGCCTGGTCGGCGCAGTGGCTGGGGGCTCGAGGGCGGCGGTAGGTTCGGCGGCGGCCGGGGCGCCGGGCCCGTCGAAAAAGTCGGCGGTCCCCGTTGCCTTTCCGCTCGACGCTGGTAGACGGCGCCGCGGGGTGCTCCTGGGAATGAATCGTCAGAAGCCATTGCCGATCGACTTGGGCGACGTGTGCGCCGCGCTGGAGAGCGCCGACGAAGGCAATCGCTGGTACCTCGACAGCTCCACCGGTGAGACCGTGCTCATCAACGGTGAGTTTGACCCGCAAGACTACGACGGCCGCAGCGCGACTGAAATCGAGGGTGACCACGCCCGGTATCGCCGCATCCCCCGTGTCGATGGCGACGCGCTGCTGGAAGACATGCACGACTTCGCCTCTCAGATGAGCGACGAGCGCTTGAAAGAGTCGCTCCTCCTGGCGCTCTCGGCCCCGCGCCCTGAGCGGCGCTTCAAGGCCGTCCTTTCCTGGCTGCCTGAATTGCAGAAGACCTGGCAACTGTTCCGTCAGCGCTGCGTGGAGATGCGCGCCCGCGACTGGCTCACCTCGCAAGGGTTGTCGTCCGCGTGAGGCGCCGAGCGCTCCTTTGGGTGGTCGCGGTGGCGCTTGGGGCCTGTGGCCCGAAGAACCTGCACGCGCGCATGGCAGAGAGCGAGGAGTACGCCAGCGAGGCGGACGCCGCCCTGACCAAAGCGGAGCAGGCGATGCGGAGCCTGGAGGTCGACGAGGCCGAGAAGTCGCTCAAAGAGGCGGGCGAGATTCTGGGCAAGCGCAACGCCTCGCTCTATCCCGAGTACGAGATGCTCAAGGCGCGGCTGGTGCAGCGCCAGGGGCAGATGCCGGCGGTGCGCGCAGCCCTGGAGAAGAAGCGACTCGACGAGCGGGTGGCGAAGCAGCGCGCCGAAGTTGAGGGGTTGATGGAGAAAGCGCGTAAACCGCTCGACGCGATGCGGGGCACCGGGTTCGAGAAGGGCGACATCAAAGACGCCGAGTCCGCCCTGGATGGGTTGCGCGAAGCGCTGCTGTCGGGGGCGGAGCTGGAGCTGAAGGATGCCGGCTACAAAGAGAAGTCGAAGCAGGCCGCAGCGTGGATGGAAGCGCAGTGGCCGGTGCTGCAGCTGGCGCGGGGCCGCCTGGAGTTCTCGGAGGCAGTGAGCGCGAAGTCGGTCGAAGGCAAAGAAGAGATGGCGGCCGCTCGGAAAGAGAAGGCGGTCGACGACCGGCGCGCGCGCTACGAGAAGGCCATCGCGGCGTTTGACGCCTGCACATCGCTTGGGCGGCCGCTCCTCAAGAAATATCCGCGACTGGAGTCGGCCAGCGTGGCGGTCGGCAAGGACAGCTCGTCACCCGACAAGGTGTTGGCGGGCTGTCAGTCCGCCGTGCAGGCCGCGCGAATCTCGCTCTCCGCGCTGCCCAAGAAGAAAGCGCCCAAGAAGGTCGCCCCCGCCAAGGCATCGGGCGGAAAACCGGCCAAGAAGTAGGTGGGCTACTTCGACAGCTCCTTGAGCGCGCGCGACGCAGCGTCCTGACCGCAGTCGTCATCGCCGCCGAACAGACCCGTCGACTTCTTCTTCGGCAGTTCCTTCAGCTTGCGCAGCGCCGACGTGGCGTCGCCGTTGTGAAGCTCGCCCAGGCGGCGCGCCGCGGTGGAGCGCATGTCGCAGTCGGTGCTCTCCAGCGCCCGGCTGTAGAGCGAGACCAGGTTCAAGCCCTGACCTGCGTATTTCTGGTCGACGTAGCGCAGGGCCCCCCAGCCGAGGCGCCCGGGCTCCCGGTCGGCGATGTTCTGGAGCACCGGCAACACGGCCGCCTTGGGGAGGCCGTCGAGCACGCGCTCAGCACGCGACGAGTCGCTCTTGCCGTAGTCGTAGGCGAGGGCCTCCACCGCTTCGCGCTCGAGCGTGACTCCCGGGGGCAGCTTTTCCATCAGGGAGAACTCTTCGGAGTGTCGGTTCACCTGGTGCAGGGCCGAGGCCCGCAGCTGGGTCGCCACCGGCTTGTCGATGGCGCCCTGGGCGTCCTCCAACACCTGCAGCGCTTCAGAGCCCCGGTCGTCGGCGATGAGTCTGCGAGCGGTCCGCAGGGGGTCGGCGCGAAACACCAGAATGCCGATGCCCACGGCGAGGGCCCCCACGCCGATGGCGATACGTTGGAAGCGCCTGGGGCGGGGGGCGCGCTTTGGGCTCTGCACCGTGGCGCTGTTCTCGATTTCCGAAGTGGCGCGGCTCGGCGCCACGCCGCTGGAGGCGACGGAGAGGCGCGACGCGCCCATCGCTTCTGGAATGCCGAGGGAGATGCGCGCCAGCTCGTTGGCCATGGCCATGGCCGACTCAGGTCGGCGCTGCGGCGACTTCTCCAGGCACGACATCACCAGGCGGCAGAGATCGGGGTACTGCCCCAGGTGTGGGCCCGCCTCGGTGATGGGCATGGGGGGCGAGCTGACGTGCTGGGCCACGAAGGCCTGGGCCGTGGGGCCGGGGAAGGGGAGCTTCCCGGTGAGCATGCGGTACGCGACCACGCCGAGCGAGTAGAGGTCGCTGCGCGAGTCGAGCTCCTGGCCGAGCGCCTGCTCTGGCGAGAGCACCTCGGGGGTGCCGAGCACGAAGCCCAGTTGGGTGACGCGGGCGGTGGGATCTGGGGAGGCGAGGCGGGCGATGCCGAAGTCGAGCAGGCGCGCGTGCTCTCCCGAGGAGGACTGGGTGAGCACCACGTTCTCCGGTTTCAGGTCGCGGTGGACGATGCCCTTGTCGTGAATGGCGGAGAGCCCCTGGCACAGCTGAATCAGCAGCGGCAGGGCCCGGCCCGGCGTGAGCGGCCCGCTGCGGAGCGGGACGTCGAGCGTCTCACCTTCGACGTACTCCATCACCAGGCACGCGGAGTTCTCGTGGAGCCCGAAGTCGACCACGCGCACCACCGAGGCGTGGTCAACCGACGAGAGCAGCAGCGCTTCGCGGCGAAATCGCTCGGCCATGCCCGGCTGTTGATTCAAGTCCTCTTTGAGCAGCTTGATGGCCACCGGCCGATTCAAGGAGACCTGCTCGCCCAGGTACACGGTGCCCATGCCGCCCTGACCGAGCAGGTGTTTGATGCGGAATCGACCATCCAACACCAGCGAGCCGGGCGCGATGGAACGGGCGGTCGTGACGGTATCGCTCAAGGGCTGCATCGGCGGGCCCTCAGCATCGCCGCCTGCGCGAGGAACTCAAGACAAACAAGAGCTTCTCAGCTGGCGTGGGCGCGGCGGGGCACGCGCTGCCGGGCGGAGGAGAGGACGTCCTTCAGGTATTGGCCGGTGTAGCTGGCCTTGACCTGCGCGACCGCCTCCGGCGACCCGGTGGCGATGATCTCGCCTCCAGCGCCGCCACCCTCGGGCCCCAGGTCGATGACCCAGTCGGCCGACTTGATGACGTCGAGGTTGTGCTCGATCACCAGCACGGTGTTCCCCGCGTCGACCAGGCGCGCGAGCACCTTGAGCAGCTTGCGAATGTCTTCGAAGTGCAAGCCGGTGGTGGGCTCGTCGA
>CAZFXD010000113.1:0-14274 GCA_964522795.1 uncultured Myxococcaceae bacterium | reverse complement strand
ACGAGCGCGAACGCCTCGGGGAGTGCGTCGTCGAGGCTGCGGCCGTTCTGAACTTCCTGCTTCAGGCGCTGCGTGTAGGACGCGAACTCATCGTCCCGAAGGGCCTTCATCTTCGATTCGAGTTCGTTGATGCGGACCACGACCGGGCGGGCTTTTTTCAGCTCGCGCTCGTTCTTGGTGCCGATGATTTTCTTGAGAACCCACTCGATCATGCGAGGTCGCCTTCTGGCCGTTTGGCCCGAGGAACGCCAGTCAAATTGAGCGGAAAGGTAAGCACCCCAACGCCATGCGCAAGGGGCTCACCGGGGATTCGCGGCCGTGGGCGCTACCCTTTGTGCTCGAGCAGCCAGCGCTCCGCGTCGATGGCCGCCATGCAGCCGGTCCCGGCCGCGGTCACCGCCTGGCGATAGGTGAAATCGGCGACGTCGCCGCAGGCAAACACGCCCTCGACGTTGGTGCGGGTCGTCCCCGGCTTCACCTTCAGGTACCCGTTTTCATGGAGGTCGAGCTTGCCCTTGAACAGCTCGGTGGTCGGAGTGTGACCGATGGCGACGAACACGCCGGTCACGGGAATTTCCGTGCGCGCTTTGCTCTTCACGTCTTCAACCAACACGCCGGACACGCCCTTGTCGCCGCCCTTGATCTCGACGATGGCCGAGTTCCACTGAAACTTGATCTTGGGGTTGTTGAGCGCGCGGTCCTGCATGATCTTCGAGGCGCGGAGCGAGTCGCGGCGATGGATCACGGTCACGCTGGCGCACATCTGGGCGAGGTAGTTCGCCTCTTCCATCGCGGTGTCGCCGCCGCCCACCACCGCCACGTGCTGCGTCTTGAAGAAGAACCCGTCGCAGGTCGCGCACGCGGACACGCCGCGGTTCTTGAACTCGTTCTCGCCCTTCACGCCAATCCACTTGGCGGAGGCGCCGGTGGCGATAATCACCGCGTCGGCGGTCATCGCCTGGGACTCGCCCTTGATGGCGAAGGGGCGTTTGGAGAAGTCGACCTCGAGCACGTTCTCCATGTGAATCTTCGTCTGGAACCGCTCGGCCTGTTTCTGGAACCGCTCCATCAACTCGGGGCCGGTGACCGCCTCGGGAAAGCCCGGGTAGTTCTCCACGTCGGTGGTGATCATCAACTGGCCGCCTGGGACGCGCGCCGGGTCAGACTCGGCCGGCCCGCCCGCGAACATCACCGGGGCGAGGTTGGCGCGCGCTGCGTAGATGGCCGCGGTGTACCCCGCCGGACCCGAGCCAATGATGACGACCTTTGCGTGTGACGCCACGAGCGCCTCCTTGAAGTGTGTGCGTTGTAACAAACACTTGGGGCCCAAGCGTGCTACGAATTCGTACCGATGAACGTCGACATCTTGAAAAAGGTGGCGCTCTTCGAAGGGCTCACCTCGAGCCAGCTGAAGAAGCTGGCGGCGATCGCCGAGCCACGTGAGTTTCCGATTGGCGCCCACCTCTTCCGCGAGGGCGAGGCGACCAAGTCGATGTTCATCATCGTCGACGGACGGTTGCGCATCGCCAAGGAGGTGCCAGGCCTCGGCGAGGAGGCGCTCGCCATTCTCGAGAAGGGTCAGTACTTCGGCGAGATGTCGCTGATTGAAGACTCGCCGCGATCAGCCGACGCGATCGCGCACTCGACCTGCAAGCTGTACGAGCTGTCTCGCGAGAAGCTGGACCAGGTGATGTTCACCGACAAGGAGCTCGCCTACGTCCTCCTCTGGACGTTCGTGCGCACCCTCTCTGCGCGCTTGCGCGAGACCAACGACAAGATCCGAGGCTTCTTCGCGCTCTCCGCGTTCGGCCCCAAGTAGGCGCGCTGCTCCGCGGGGGCGAAGTCGAACGGGCCGCTCAGAACCCGATGCGGCGCATGGCGAACCTGGGCAGCGCGCGAATGGCCGTCATCACCGCGCGCCACACCGCGGGCGCGTACACCACGGGCGTTCCCTTCTGAATCGCCACCAGCACGATGTCCGCGACCTGCTCGGGGTCCGCGGCGAAGGGCGGCTCCTTGAGGCCCGCCGTCATTCCGGTCCGGACGAAGCCGGGCTTCACGCACACGGTCTTCAGGCCCTGCGCGCGGAACTTGTGATCAAGGCCCTCGAGGTAGTGCGAGAGGCCCGCCTTGGCCGCGCCGTAGAGGATGACCGGCTTGCGCCCGCGATCGCCGGCGACCGATGAGAAGACGCAGAGCGTGCCGCCGCCCTTGGCGAGTAGCCGTTTGCGCGCCGCCTCGCAGAAGACGACGGTGTTGGCGAAGTCGACCGAGAGCAACTGGTGCGCGAGCTCGGCGTCTTCTTCGAGCTTGTCCTGGGTGGCGAAGATTCCGGCGGTGACCACCACGGTGTCGAGCCCCCCGAGCGCGCGATCGGCCGTCTCCAGCGCGGACTCGAACGTCTCCGGCTTGAGCAGGTCGCAGGGTGCGGAGACGACCACCGTGCCCGGGCTGGCGCGCGAGGTCAGATCGGCCACGGTGTCGGCCACGTCCTGCGGGTCATTGCCCAACACGCAGACGGGGTCGCCGCGCTCCACCAGCTTCCGTGCCAGCGCGCGGCCCATCCCGCGTGTGGAACCGAGAATCGCCGCCTTCATGCCGGATCTCCGAACAAGCGAATCGACTGCGCGCTCTTCAGCTGCATCTTCGGGTCCCACTTGCGGCGCACCTCGAGAAACCGCTCCAGGCGCGGCTCCATCTTCTCGAAGTGTTCACGTCGGGTGAAGGTGTCTTTGGCCAGGTAGATGCGGCCGCCCTCGGCGATGACGAACTCGTTCAACTCATCGACCAGGGCCTGGGTGTTGTCGCGAACGGGAATGTCGAGGGCGACCGAGATGCCCGCCATGGGGAAGCTGAGCAGGCCCTTTCCTTCGGGGCCGCAGTCTTTGATCACGCACAGGAACGACGCGCCGCCGCGCGAGGTGAGCAGCTCGAGGAACTTCCGCGCCGCGCCGCGCCCGGCCTTCTCGGGCAGCACGCACTGATACTGGGTGAAGCCGCGCGGCCCGTACATCAGGTTCCAGCCCTGAATGAAGTCGAGCGGGTAGAAGAAGCCCCAGGGCCCGACCACGCCGGTCTTCTTCTTCTGAAAGTGCTTCCAGTACCAGGCGAAGTTGAAGGCCTTGATGGTGAGTGGGTTGAGCAAGACGCTGGGCGCCTCCACCGGCCAGTGCAGGCGGGGCGGCTCTTTGGGGAAGTCCTGGGGCGCTTCGTGCGGCTCGGCCCAGCGCCCCTTGTCGAGCAAGCCGCGGCCGAGATCGCTCCCCTGCGACAGGCAGTCCAGCCACCCCACGGTGTAGGGCCATTGGGTGGCGGCGTCCTTGAGCTCGTCCACGTACGCATCGACGTTGGGGACGCGAACGCTCTCTTTCAAGATCCACGGGCTGGGAATGCGCTTCAGCTGAACTTCGACCTCGAGAATGTGCCCCGTGAGGCCCATGCCCCCGACCGTGGCCCAGAACAACTCAGGCTCTTCTTCTGGGCCGCACTGAACGAGGCGGCCGTCGGCGACGCGCAACAGCACGCGGCGAACGTGCATGCCGAAGCAGCCCTCGACGTGGTGATTCTTGCCGTGGACATCGGCCGCGACCATGCCGCCCAGGGTGACGTACTGGGTGCCCGGCGTGACCGGCGTGAAGAACCCGCGCGGCAAGAACACGCGGTTCATTTCAAGGAGCGACAACCCGGCTTCCGCGCGGAGCACACCCGAGACGGGGTCGAAGGCGAGGATTCGATCGGCGCGGACCGTGGAGACCACGACCGGGTTGGAGGCCGGGGGAATGGCGGAGTCGCCGTAGCTGCGGCCCAGGCCGCGGAAGAGCGGCACGTTGGGAGCGCGGCGCAGGTCGTCGGGAGAGACTTCGCGCCCGGGCTGCGGAATTCGGCCCCAGCCGCTCACGGTGTCGTTCTTCGACATGCGCTGTTCGTAAGCGAGGCGTGTGGAAGACGCAATCATCAGGGCGCCACCGGGTCGGCGGTGGCGATGTCGCGGGCGACGACGAGATTGCCCTCTTCGTTCAGCGTCACCGTGGGGCAGTACGGGCCCTTCTTCGTGCGCTCCCACCACTCGCCTCGGCTGCGGGCGGAACCGAACCGGTACTCCCACACCGTGCTGCGCAGGTATCTCGGCGGCGCCGCCGCGAATGGGTTGGTCTTGAAGAGGGCCAGGACCTCCGGGCTCCCGAGCAAGAGGTGGCGAAACGTGGAGTGGAGCCATGGGTTGTGCTGGCACGACGAGAGGGCGGCGAACCACATCTGCCAATCGAGCCGCGGCTGAAACGGCGCGACCCACTCCGGTCGCACGTCGACGGGGCCGGGCTTGTAGAAGAACTCGTACGGCGCCCACTCGAAACCGTCGGCGCTGCCCTCCAGAATGATCTCCGGCCGCGTCCGGGTCATGGTGGCGAACGCGCCGTAGCTGTTGATGAGCTCAAGCGGCCGTTGCCACTCGAGGAGCGCGCTCACGGCCCGCGGCGGCTGGAGGCGCGTCCAACGCTCGACAAAGGCAACCGCCGACAACACGCCGTAGAGCACCACGGCGGTCGCGGCCGCCCGTCGCCCCCACCGTCGCGCCCCCGTCCTCGCGCTGGGCGCGTCGCCTCCGGCGGCCGTCCCCGTCCCCGCCTCCAGGCCCGTCCCGGCCCCGGGTGCGATGTTCCCTCGCGAGGCCGCGCCCCAGCGACGAAGCCAGTCGGGAGCCCATGCGCTCACGCGGGCGGGCACCACCCCGTCGTCCAGCAGCGGCACCGCCACCACCAGCGCCAGCAGGTTGTAATAGCTGTAGTTGCCGGCGACCCCCAGCGCGGCCTGGAGGACGATGATGGAGAGCCCGGCAATCCGCTTTCCGAACCTCGGCACGAACGCGAAGAGCGGCGCGGGCAGCTCGAGCACGAACATCACGGCGCACATCGCCTGCTTCACCGCCATGGGGAGCGCGGCGAACAGGTAGCTGGTCCACGTCACCAGCGGCTGCGTCCAGAAATGAAAATCGAGCGCGGTGAGATCGCGCCACGACGTGTCGCCGGACAGCAGCTTGACCAGGCCCGACTCGAAGGTGACTTTGACGGCGAGAATGACGAGCGGCCAGCGCGCCCACGAGGCGGCGGTGGACCGCGGCTTCCACGCCACGTCGCCGAAGGCCCAGGGGAGCGAGCAGGCGAGCGCTTCGAGAAGAAAGATGTCCCACTGAAACTGGAGAAACGGCCCGCCGACGATGACCACCGAGAGCCAGCTCGCCCAGGTGACCACCAGCGCCACCGGCGTGAAGAGCCCCACCGCGATGGCCACAGAGCCCAGGGCGCACGCGGCGAGCAGCGCATTCAACATCGCATCGGTAGGAGACAGCCGCAGCAAGGTGGGCGCGTCCCAGAACCCCACACCGCTCGCCAGCAGCTCGCGCACCGTCCCCGCCGCGGGCCAGATGCCCGCTTCGCCGATGAGCCCTTTGGCCTGCGCCCAGAACGAGCCAGTGGCGATGAGGGCCGTCACCCCCAGGAGGCGAAAGTACAGCCAGCGCGTCCAACGCAACTCATTCACGGGCGTGCGTAGCGAGTGGCGGGCCCAATCTCTTCAACGACCTTGAAGCCGCCGGCGATGAGCGCCTCGTGGGCGTGTTTGTCCCAGGTGATGGCGCGGTTGAATTCCTTCTGCTGCATCGCGCTCTGGAACCTGGGGTCTTCGGGAAAGTCGCAGGTGAACCAGGGGATGTTCTTGCCCACGTAGAAGAACCCGCCGGCGCCCCACACGCCTTCGCCGACGATGATCAGGCCCGTGGCGCCGACCGACGCTTTGGCCTGAGCGCGGAATTGCTCTGGCCGAATGGGCGACATCGGCGTGGGCGCCCACCACGCGCCGACCGACACCGCGGCGAGCCCGAGCACCACCCAGCGCGCGCGGAGTTCTCCCACCAGGTGTCCGAGCGCGTGCAGGAGCGAGGGCATCGCGGAGACGGCGACCACGATCATCGCGGGGTACAGAAACCGCGGCTCCTTGTGGGGCGTGGCGCTGATGGCAGCGACGTACAGGAGCGCCGGCGCGAGGCCGACCATGGGTGGCACGCGGCGAACGCGAACGAACTCGTACACCGCCGCGGCGAGGAACACGCCGGTCCACGCCAACAGTTGCGGGAAGTAGAACCAGAACGGCTCGGCGCCGAACTGCTTCACCGGCTCATCCGAGAACACGTTGAAGTGGATGTACGCGCGGAGCGAGTGAAACGGCGCGCCCCAGGTGGCCCAGTCGAGGGCGCCGAGGAGCGCCGCGATGAGGAGCCCGCCCAGGGTCGCGAAGAGGGCCGCGCGCCAGCGCCGCTGCACGAGCAACCACACCACGCTCCCCGCCGCGAAAGGCGCCGAGCCGTAGCGGGCGACGACCGACAGCCCCAGCCACACCCCACCGGCGAAGGACTTTCGCTTCCTCGCGTTGGGGTCTTCCAGCGCTTCCAGCGCACAGACCAGCATGGCGGCGGAGAACGACTCGCCCAGGGTTCTGCCGGCGAAGTGAAGTACCGGCGCGAAGAGCCCGAAGAGCACGAGCCCCGGCAGCGCGAGCGACTGCATGCGGCGGTTGAGGAGCAGGAAGACGGCGCGAACGGCGAGCAGGTGCAGCGCCAGGAGCGGCAGCTCGAGCACCGCGCGGCGCGACCAGACGTCTTCGATGCCGAAGAGCGCGCACAGCTTCAAGAGCGCGGTGAGAACATACGGAATGGCCCAGTTGCGCAGCCCGGACTCGGGCTTGAACTCCCACGCCACCACCGAGAACCCGAAGGCCTTCTGCATCGCCGGTTCGAGGTACTGGTACACCTCGTCGGGGTGAATTCGGCCGAGCTGCAGCACGCCGATGAACATCGGCACCAGCGCCAGCGCGACGGTGAGGAACCACTGCTGGCGGGGGCTGTAGCGAGGCGGCGCGGGCGGAACGGGCACGGCGAGGGTTCTACCTCACTGGCCAGATGGCGAGACCTCTCTTCAGAGGGTCGGCGGCGCGAGTGCCCACCCGAAGCATGCGCTTGATGCCGTTCTTGTCCATCACCATGCGCACCAGCTCGACGGTCGCCTTCTTGGTGTCGCCGTCGTCGACGGCGAAGCGGAACGCCACGTCGACCTGGTAGGTCTTCGACGCCTTCACGTGGCCGACCGAGAAGTCCTCGGGGTCGATGTACTCCATGGCGAACTCAGGGTCGTCCATGTCGCGGAGGAAGCGGTCCACGTTGATGCGAATGATGTCCGTGAGGCCGGTGACGAAGCCCCCGCCCATGCGCGGCAGCACGTCGGCCTCGAGGAAGATCCGCTTGTGGTAGTGGATGACCGTCTCTTGCAGCTCGCCCTGCGCGGCGGTGGTGAAGTCGTCCACCTGCCGGAGCGCGGAGATTTCTGGCGGCACCTGAGCGTCGCGGCCGTAGCTGACCTTCTCCCGGCAGAGCCCCAGCTGCTCACCCGTTACCGGGTCGATGACATGGAGGGAGCGATCGTGCAGGTGGCGAATGGCGTACGAGGTGAAGATGCGCCGCGCGCCGTCCTTGATGCGATCCTTGAACATGTACCCGACGACGAGGATGAGGAAGAAGTTGAAGGACGCCTGGGTGAAGCGCTCCTGGGCGAAGAAGGCGACGCCGGTGGCGAACGCCATGGCGAGACCGGCCGCGGCAGCGAGCAGGACCTCCTCCAGATTCTGGCGGTCGGCGCCGCGGCGCACGTCGAGGAAGAGCACGTTCATGCAGAACTTCTTCAAGAAGCCGATGCGGTGCGTGTACTCCTCGTTGTCGCCGGACGCCGACACCACGCTGCGGAGCTGGTGTTCCTTGCGGTACCGCTCTTCCTCGAGAATCTCCGCCAGCAGCTCCTTGCGCAGGTCGGTGTAGATGCCGGTCTTGGGCATCACGTCCATCTCGGCGATGGTCTTGCGGAAGAACTGCTCCACGGTGAGGCTCAGGTACTCGTCGACGAGGCGCAGGGACGCGAACGTCTTCTCCTCCAGCGGGTACTTGGCGGACAGCTGGGTCACGGCCGTGCGGAACCGGGCGAGCACCTCTTTGACGCCCTTGACCGAGGTGCGCGCGAGCCGCTCCAGGTCGGCGAGCGGCAGCGGCGCGCCCTTCTCTGCCGGTTCAATCTCCGCGCCCTTGGCCAGCGCGGCGCAGCGCTCATTCATCCCGCGCGAGAACCGTCGCAGCGCGCCGCGGAACACGCAGGACAACATCTTCGCGTCCCACACCAGTTCGGACTCGGGGCCCATCAGGCCCAGGTGGGTGCGCTGCTCGATCTCGTAGAGCGGCGAGTGCTCGCCGTTCAGAATCTCGTCGAACGAAAAGATGGGCGTCTTGAGGCGGACGTAGTTGTGAATGTCCGAATAGAAGGCGCTGCGCGGGTACGTCTCCGGTTCGATGTTGAGGCTGGCCGGAAGGAAGAGAAACGTGTCGACGACGTATTCGGTGTCGGCGTCTTCGCCTGAGGGTTGGTACTCGAGCTTCAGCTCGAACTGTTTGCGGTCGTGAATTTCCAGCCGGTTCTCGAAGAGCGACTGGGCTTCTGGAATTCGCACGGACCGTTGATTGTATGGAGATCGGACAAGGTTTTCACGTTTCCGCCCGGGAGTGGCGCTTTGAGGTTGCGCCTGCCACCTCGGCCCACATCGCCAGAATCCCCCGCAAAATCAGAGGGAACAGTCGTAGAGGCGCCCGTATTTTCGCTTCAGGTAGCCGACAAAATCATCGTCAGAGAGGCCGCGCCCGGTGACCCGGGTCACGAGCTCTTCCGCGAACAGGCGGCTGCCCTGGTGGTGGATTTCGCGGCGCAGCCATTCGCGCAGCGGCACCAGCTGGCCCTTCTCCACGTCGGTCCACAGGTTCGGCAGCGCGCGCTCGGCGGCGGCGAGAATGGACGCCGCGTACAGGTTTCCCACCGCGTAGGTGGGGAAGTAGCCGAACTCGCCGAACGACCAGTGAATGTCCTGGAGCACGCCTTCGCCGGAGTGCGCGGGCTTTCGGCCGAGCAGCTCCTGCGAGCTCTCGTTCCAGGCCGCTTCGAGGTCGGCGATCTTGAGCTCGTCGCGGAACAGGCGGAGCTCGAGGTCGAAGCGAAGAATGATGTGGAGGTTGTACGTCACCTCATCGGCTTCGACGCGAATGAGCGACCGTTCGACGCGGTTGGCGGCGCGAACGAAGTCGTGGGCCGTGACACCCGCGAGCGGTCCGGGGAGGTGGCGCACCAGCACAGGAAAGAAGTGCGCCCAGAACTGTGGGCTGCGGCCGATCATGTTCTCCCACAGGCGCGACTGGCTCTCGTGCAGCCCGAAGCTCGCCGCGGCGGACAGCGGCGTGCGGTCGTCTTTGGGATCGAAGCCCTGCTCGTACAGCCCGTGGCCGCCTTCGTGGATGGTGCCGAAGATGGCCGGGAGCGGCGTGTCGTCGGAGTACCGCGTGGTGAGGCGCACGTCTTCGCGGTGCGTGCCGCTGGAGAACGGGTGCGCGCTCTTGTCCTGGCGGCCGGCGTCGAGGTCGAAGCCCATCGACTTGAGCACTTCGAGCGTGAAGGCCTCCTGCCCGGCGTGTGCGAACGTCTTGCCGGCGAAGATGTCCTTGGGGGCCGGGCGCTCGAGGAGCGCGCGGGCGATGGGCACCAGCTTCGTCTTCAGCGCTTCGAAGACCGTCTTGAGGCGGGCCGCGCGCATCTGAGGCTCGTGACCGTCGAGCAGCGCGTCGTAGCGCTCGGACTGGTGACCGATGGCGTCGGCCTGTTCGCGGCGGAGCCTGAGGAGCGTCTCCAGGGCCGGGGCGAAGCGCTTGAACTCGCGCGCGGCGCGGGACTCCTTCCACACCTCGACGCCAGTGGACTGCGCTTCGGCCAGCGCCTTCACCAGCGCCACCGGAACATTCACGGAGCGGTCGCGCTCGCGCTTCAGCGCCCGCGCCATCGCGCCCTCGTCGCCCGGGCCGTTCGCCGTCGCGGCGAGCCAGTCGCCCAACATGGGGTCGACCAATTTCTCGTGGTAGATGCCCGAGAGAGTCGCCATCTGCGCGGCGCGGCCTCCGGCGCCTTTCTTGGGCATGTACGTTTCCTGGTCCCAGCCGAGCACGGCCATCGCTCCGGAGAGGTCCTTCAGTTCCTGAATGCGCTCAAGGGCGCGCGCGGTCGTGGAGTTCATGGGCGCGATGATCTAGCAAATGCGGCATGGCAAACCGACTGCGACTCTTCATTGACGCGGAAGACGAACTCCTCTTCCTCCGCACGCTCGAGCCGCTGGCCCTCGACGTCTACCCGCGCCGCGTTCCGCCCCAGTACAAGCCGATGCGCGCGGGTCCGGCGGTGCGCGACTCGCTCCCGGGGACCGACCTCTACCTGCACGCCGCGTCGGTGGGGCCGGCCATCGTCGACCCGGTCAAGCGCGGGCCCGACAAGGGGCACCTGCGCATCAACGAGGTGCTCTCGCCCGTCATCTTCTGGGAGCGCTCGACGCTGAACGAAGACGGCGAGCTCTTGTCAGGGCAGCTCTGGGCTGAGCTGGAGCCGACGCAGCAGACCGGGCGCCGGCAGGCCGCGCCCGATCAGTTCCGTCGCATGTTCCTCGACCTCGACAGTTGGCTGAAGAAGGCGTTCCGCAAAGGCGACCCGAAGGACTTCTGGGTCGGGCCCTCGACGGCGCGCGCGGTGAAGCAGACCGGGCTCGTCCTGCGCGACAGCGATCACCGCGGCGGCACGGTGCGGGTTCACGGGTAGGCCCTCGCCACCAGAAACTCTTCCGTTGTGACGCCGCCGCACGCGATCAAACATCCACCGCCCTGACGGAGGCCCGTGTGCCCGCACGATTCAAAGCCCTGCTCTGGATGCTCGCCTTCTTCGCCGTGACGGGCGGTTGGTGCTTCTACAAATTTCAGAGCTGGCAGGACGATCTCCGCGAGCACCCCGAAAAGCGCGGGGCGCTGGGGGGCGAGCCCGTCGCCATTCCGCCACCCGAGGTGTCTCGCGCGTCGAAGGTGCGGGAGGCGAATCTCAAGTCACCCGACCAGGCGCTGGCGTTGGCGATGGAGCTCCTCGACGGGGGCACTCCCACCGAGCAGCGCGAGACCCGCGAGCTCTTGCCGACCATCTACGAGAACCGATTTCAAGCCGCGCTGCGGGCCCACGACTGGGACCGCGCCGAGCGCGCGCTGAACGACTTTGAGCTGGTCTCAACGACCTCGAAGGACTTCCGCGTGGCGGCCGAGCGCGCACGCCGAAACTGGAACGACGCGCAGCTCGAGCGCCTGCGAGATCTCGCCACCCAGGGGAAAGCCGCCGAGGCCGAGGCGCTCTACCTTGGAATGGTCAATCTGACCTCGGGGCGAGCCGAGTCTGCGCGCAACGCCATGCGGCCGCTGGTGGCCAAGACCCTCGCCGACTGGAAGACGCTGAAAGCGTCCGGCGACGCCACGGCCGCGACAGAGAAATTGAACTTCGCCGCCAACGTGCTCGCCGGGGACGAATCGCGCAACGAGCTGCAGCAGGCGCTGGAGGCCGGCCAGTTTACCTTCGACGCCCTGATGCGAGACGGGACTGACGCACAGACGAAGAGTCGCTTCGCGCTCGCCCTCGCCTACTTCGGCGCGGCCGAGGTCGCCGCCCGGCGGAACGCCCGTGGAAACTCCGCCGACGCCGATCTGGCCACCGTGCGGGCGCACCACCGCGACACGGTGCTCGCCGCCGTGGGGGCCGCGCGGCTCGGCCTCTACAAGTGGCTGAGCGTGGAGAACGCGCGGCGACTGGCCGAGAGCGAAGCCAACACCATTTCGCTCGACGCCCGGGGGCTCGACGCGCGAGAGAAGGAGCGGCGCCTGGAGAGCCTCCTCGCGCTGCGCAAGGCCGCGTGCTCCCTGGACACGGCAGCCTTCGAGCGCGCCACCGACGACGAGCAGTTCGAAGAGGCCATGCGCGTCTACCGGCGGCTCAACGAGACGTCCGTGGCCCAGTTGCTGCGCGATCGCGCCCGCTACGAAAACCTCGATCTGGTCGCGGCACTTCCCAAAGCGCTCCTCGAAAAAGCGCAGCTGCCGCCTGGAGACAGCGCGGAGCAGAAGCGCGGAGCGGTGGCGCTGATGATTCAGCGCGGCGACTGGGTTCCGGAAGTCGAGGAGAACGCCCGCGCCCGAGCTTTGTACCCGCGCGTGGAGATTGAGAGCGCGCTGCGGCGCTATGACGAAGCGGCGGAGTCGAATCGGGAGACCGCGCTCGACCAGGTCCGGTTCCTCATGCGCAAGTACCAGGGCCAGGACGCCTTCAAGCGCATCGCCGCTCGCCTTCAGGACCGCGTTCGCGGCGCCTTGGCGACCCGGGACTTCAGCGCGCTGGTGGACGTGCTCACCTTCTACGTCTCCGAGGTCGGCCCGCCACTGAAGGCCGACCCCTTCCGAAACGAACTCAAAGAAGCGCTGCGCGCCTCGGTGGCTCACTTCGAAAAAGACGCGCAGATGAAGCGGCTGTTCCTGCTCACGCTCATCGCCGGCACGTTTCCCGATGAACCGGAAGGAAAGGCCGCCGAAGAAGAAGCCAACGCCCAGGGGCTGGACGTCATCGCCCGTGGCAAGACGTCGGAACTCCGGGAGAACGAAGCGCAGATGCCGTCGGGAGTGCCGGGCTTCTCCGCGGTCGCCGTGAACAACGGCACCAGCTACCACCTGCTCATGTTCTTCAGCGGCCCGGAGCGCTTCTTCGTGCGCCTGAACCCCATGCGCCGAGGCACGGTCGTGCTGCGCGACGGCGAGTACGAAGTCGGCGTGGTGGTCACGCGCGACGACATCACCCCCAACCGCGGCAAGCGGTCCTTCAAGTCCTTCACCACCACGGGCACCTACCGGCTGGTGCGTACCGTCAACGGCGTGGAGCAGAAGGACTGGGTGGAGGGCCTGGCCCAGACGCAGGGCCCGTTCGTGCTGCTGCGCGCGCCCGTCGACGCCCCGCCGGTGGAGGTCGAGCCGGTGACGGGCTTATTGATGCGAAAATAAGAGTAGTTGTTGATAATTTTAATATTATTTCCTATCCAGCAAGCATAACTCATCACGGAGATACCCTTCTCCACCGAGGCGCCATGTCGAACCCCAATCCCCTGCGAGACTTCCTCGAAATTCCCTACGACCAGCTCGAGGAGATGAACCTCGAAGCCAAGGCCGCCCGCCTGAACCGGGTCTCCGCTTCGAAGCTGCAGGAAGAGCGAATGAAGTACCTCGCCGACGAGAAGCGGATCAAAGCCGTGACCGTGTGCTTCACCGACCTCGAAGGTCGCATGCACATGCTGGACTACGACAAGAAGTTCCTCCTCAAGTCGCACGACAACCTCACCTTCGACGGCTCATCGATTCGCGGCTTCACCGCGCAGCAGGAGTCGGACCTGCGCCTGGGCGTGGACTGGCCGGCCTTCTACTGGCTGCCGGCCGACGTGTTCGGCCCGGGGAAGGTGCTGGTGTTCGGCGAAGTGCTGGAGCGCGACGGCACGCCCTACCGCGCCGACATGCGGGCCAAGCTGAAGGAGTACACCAACGCCCTCTTCAAGAAGGACTCGGTCACCTGCCACGTGGCGCAGGAGATTGAAGGGTTCCTCTTCAAGGGCAAGGACGCCGAGCGCCGCTACCACGAGACCGGGCAGTTCGAGTTCGTCAGCACCGGCGGCTACTACCACTCGCTCCCGGGCGACCCGCTCCGGTCCTTCATCGACGCGGCCGCCGAGGTGCAGCGCGCGATGGGCTTCGAGAACGAGAAGGATCACCCCGAGGTCGCGCCCTCGCAGTTCGAGATGAACTACAGCTACTCGGACGCGTTGGTCGCCGCCGATCAGGTGCAGCTCTACAAGCTGCTCTCGCGCCAGGTGGCGGCGCAGCGCGACCTGACCGCCTGCTTCCTGCCCAAGCCGGTGACCGGCGTGAACGGCAACGGCATGCACACCAACATCTCGCTCAACAAGAAGGGCAACAACCTCTTCTACGACGCCAAGGGGCAAGACGGCCTGTCGAAGGTCGGCTGGGACTTCGTGCAGCGCATTCTCTCCAACGGGCAGGACATCTGCCTGGTGCTGAACTCGAGCGTCAACGCGTACCGCCGCCTCGACCCGCACTACGAAGCGCCGAACCAGATCAAGTGCTCCGCGGTCAACCGCGGCGCGATGGTGCGCATCCCGTACGGCAACGAGAAGAGCGCGCGCATCGAGGTCCGCTCGGTGGCGCCCGACGCGAACCCGTACATGGTCATGTACACGCTGATCAAGACCGGCCTCGAAGGCCCGCAGGACACGGCGGACACCGAGACGAAGCGC
>CAZFXD010000112.1:0-14284 GCA_964522795.1 uncultured Myxococcaceae bacterium | reverse complement strand
GCCGGTCGGGCCAGAAGTACCGCATCAACATCATCGACACGCCGGGCCACGTCGACTTCACCATCGAGGTGGAACGGTCTCTCCGCGTGCTGGACGGCGCCGTCGCTGTGTTCGACGGCGTCAACGGCGTGGAGCCGCAGAGTGAGACCGTTTGGCACCAAGCGGACAAATACCGGGTTCCACGTATCTGCTTCATCAACAAGATGGATCGGGTCGGCGCTGACTTTGAGATGTCGGTCCAGACCATCCGCGATCGGCTCGGCGCCGCGGCGTGCGTGATCCAGCTGCCCCTTGGTGCGGAAGACAAACACCGGGGCGTGATCGATCTGGTCACCATGAAGGCGCTGGTCTTTCGCGAGGACGGGCAGGGGTCGATCTACGACGCGGTCGAGATTCCGGAGGACCTGGTCGACGCCAGTCGGGCCGCGCGCGCGAAGCTCCTCGAGCAAGCGGCAGAACTCGACGACGGGCTGATGGCCCGCTACCTCGAGAACGAGGGTGCCGACATCACGCCGGAGGAGCTCCGCAAAGCGATTCGGAAGGGGTGCATCGAGCTCAAGCTGTTTCCGGTGCTGTGCGGGTCGGCCTACAAGCACAAAGGGGTCCAGCCGCTGCTGGACGCGGTCGTCGATTTCCTCCCGTCGCCGCTCGACATCCCGCCGGTGCACGGCAAGTCACTGGACGGCGAGAAAGATGAAGTGCGCCCTACGTCCGACGACGCGCCTTTCGCGGCGCTCGCGTTCAAGATCATGACCGACTCGTTCGTCGGAACCCTGACCTTCATCCGCGTGTACTCGGGTCGCCTCGAGTCAGGCACCACCGTCTATAATGCGGCGAAAAAGCGGCGCGAGCGGGTGGGGCGCCTCGTTCAGATGCGAGCGGACAAGCGAGACGAAATCTCGGAGTGTTGCGCTGGCGACATCTGCGCTGTGGTTGGTCTGAAGGGCGTGGTCACGGGCGACACCCTGTGTTCGGAAGGGGCCCCCCTCGTCCTGGAGCGAATGGAGTTCCCCGACCCGGTCATCGACCTGGCGCTGGAACCCAAGAGCCAGGACGATCAGGATCGGCTGGCGGTGTCGCTGCAGAAGCTGGCGGCGGAGGACCCCTCGTTTCGAGTGCGGACTGACCCGGAGACCGGGCAGACCATTATTGCGGGCATGGGTGAACTTCACCTGGAAATCATCGTTGACCGCCTCCTTCGGGAATTCAAAGTCCAGGCGAACGTCGGGAAGCCGCAGGTCGCCTACCGCGAAACGATCGCGCAGGCGGCCGAGGGTGAAGGCAAGTACATCAAACAGGCTGGCGGGAAAGGCCAGTACGGGCACGTGAAGCTTCGCCTTCGTCCCAACGAGCGCGGCGTCGGGTTCACGTTCACCAACGCCATTCAGGGCGGCGAGATTCCCAAAGAGTTCATTGGGCCCATCGCCGAGGGGATCCAGGAAGCGACGACGGGTGGCTTCCTCGCTGGCTTCCCCATGGTTGATATTCACGCCGAGCTCTACGGGGGGAGCTTCCACGACGTCGATTCGACGGAGATGGCGTACAAGATCGCGGGTTCGCTGGCGTTCAAGGAAGCGTGCGAGCGAGCGGGCGTCGTTCTCCTGGAGCCCATGATGAAGTGCGAAGTCGTGACGCCCGAGGAGTTCATGGGCGACGTCATCGGCGACTTGAACGCCCGCCGCGGCAAGATTCTGGCGATGAATCCTCGCCTCAAAGCGCAAGTCATCGACGCCGAAGTTCCCCTGGCGCAGATGTTTGGCTACGCCACCGACCTGCGCTCCAAGACCCAGGGGCGGGCTACGTACACCATGCAGTTTTCGCAGTTCGCGGCCCCGCCCAAGCCGGTGGCGGACGCCATCGTGGCCCGAATTCGCGGCTACTAGTCGCTACCACTTGCAATCGATTTCTGCCGGATGTTATAGGCCGCGGCCTCGCAGGACGGCTCTCTGACAACCAGGGGCATTACGGGCGTCACACCCGTTCGGCGCGGATTTGAAGTCGCAACCAGAAGGACACATCAATAATGGCGACACAGAAAATTCGAATTCGGCTCAAGGCGTATGACGCGAAGCTCCTGGATCAGAGCGCGGGCGAGATCGTTGAGACCGCGCGTCGAACCGGTGCGAAGGTGGCGGGCCCCATTCCGCTCCCCACGCGCATCAATCGGTTCACGGTGCTCCGAAGCCCTCACGTCGACAAGAAGAGCCGCGAGCAATTTGAGATCCGCACGCACAAGCGGCTGCTCGACATCCTGGAACCCACCCAACAGACGTTGGACGCGCTGATGAAGCTGGATCTGTCAGCGGGTGTCGACGTCGAGATCAAGAGCTGACCATGGCGACCTTCGACGTCATCGACATCAATCGGAAGAAGGTTGGCGAGATCGCGCTGGCGGACGAAGTGTTCGCGGCCGAGGCCAATCCGCACCTGTTCTACGAAGTCGCCAAGATGCAGGCGATCAACCGTCGCCGCGGCACGGTTCAGGTCAAGAACAGCTCGCTCGTCTCTGGCGGCGGCAAGAAGCCCTGGAAGCAGAAGGGCACCGGTCGGGCGCGTCAGGGGTCCACCCGCGCTTCGCACTGGGTCGGTGGCGGCAAAGCCATGGGCCCGAAGCAGCGCGACTATTTCTACCGCCCGCCCCGCAAGGTGCGTCGTGGTGCCATCGCGGCGGCGCTTTCGCTCCGTGCGAAGGAGAAGGGCTTGTTCGTGTTGAACGAACTCGCCTCTGACGGCAAGTCCAAGTCCATGCTGGCGGCGCTGACGAAGAACCTGAAGCTTTCCGACGCGCTGGTGGTTGACGCCGCCGCGAACGTGAAGGCCCACCGGTCCATCCGAAATCTGGCGAAGTTCGACGTGGTGGCGCCGGAAGGCATCAACCTGGAATCCATTCTGCGGCACAAGCACGTTGTGCTGACCCAGAAGGCGGCCAAGGCCATCGAAACGGCGCTCACCCGGACGCGCACCAGCGCTGGCGAGGCGTGAGGAGACCCCATGGAACTGACTCAAGTCATCAAAGGTCCGCTGATCACTGAGAAGCTGGACAAGGCGCGTGAAACCCAGCGCCAGTACTCGTTTCTCATCGACCGCAACGCGACGAAGCACGATGTCGCGCGCGCTGTGACCCAGCTCTTCTCAGTCACGGTCGAGAACGTCCGGACGTCGATTGTGCGCGGCAAGGTGAAGCGCATCGGGACGTCGACCGGAAAGCGTCCCAATTTCAAGAAGGCGTTCGTCCGGTTGAAGCAGGGCGACAAGATTGACCTGTTCGAAGGAGGGGCCAGCTAATGGGCGTGAAAACGTTCAAACCGACCTCAGCGGCTCGTCGACTGACGACGGTGTCCGACTTCGCGGAGATCACCCGCAGTCGCCCGGAGAAGTCGCTGACCGAGGAGATGAAGCGTTCCGGTGGTCGTAACGGCCACGGGCACATCACCCGTCGTCATCAGGGTGGCGGTCATAAGCGCCGCTTCCGAAATATCGACTTCAAGCGGAACGACAAGGATGGCGTGCCGGCCAAGGTGTTCTCGGTCGAGTACGACCCGAACCGCACCGCGAACATCGCGCTGCTGCACTACGGCGACGGTGAGAAACGATACATTCTCGCGCCGCTCGGCATCGCGGTCGGCGACGTTCTCCAGACCGGCGCTGCCGCCGATATTCGGCCTGGCAACTCGTTGCCGCTGCAGAACATCCCGGTCGGTACCGTGGTGCATAACGTCGAGCTCAAACCGGGCCGCGGCGCGCAGATGATTCGTTCGGCTGGCTCCTGGGGCCAGTTGATGTCCAAGGAAGGCGACTACGCGCAGATTCGTCTGCCTTCAGGCGCGGTCCGGAAGGTCATGATTATCTGCCGCGCGACCATTGGTCAGCTCGGGAATCCCGACCACGAAATCATCCGCATCGGCAAGGCCGGCAAGAGCCGTTGGTTGGGCATTCGCCCCACGGTTCGCGGCCTGGCGATGAATCCGGTCGATCACCCGCACGGTGGTGGCGAAGGGAAGTCCGGACAGGGCAACCCGCACCCCGTCAGCCCCTGGGGCAAAAAGACCAAGGGCCTCACCACGCGCACCAACAAGCGCACCAACAAGTTCATTGTCGCCCAGCGTCGCGCGGGCGTGCGAAGCCAGTAAGGAGACGACACCATGGCCCGTTCCGTACGCAAAGGACCGTTCGTTGACCTTCCCCTGATGAAGAAGGTGGAAGACCTCAACAAGGCGAACCAGAAGAAGGTCGTGAAGACCTGGTCGCGCCGTTCCACCATCATCCCGGAGTTCATCGGGCACACGTTTGCCGTCTACAACGGGCGCAAGTTCATCCCCGTGTACGTGACCGAGAACATGGTGGGTCACAAGCTGGGCGAATTCAGCCCGACCCGCACGTTCATTGGCCACTCCGCCGAAAAGAAGGTCGCGAAGCCGGCGGCCCCAGCAGGGAAGTGAGAACACCATGCAATCGACCGCACACCTCCGCTACCTCCGCATGGCCCCCCGAAAAGTGTCGCTCGTCGCGGCGCTGGTTCGAGGCAAGCCCGTGGAACAGGCGATCGGCATTCTTCGCTTTACCAATCGCGCCGCCGCCCAGCCGGTGCGCAAGTTGATTGAGAGCGCGGTGGCCAACGCCAGTGACCTGTCGAAAGGCTCTGTCGATGTGGACAAGCTCTTCGTGAAGGCCATTTCGGTTGACCAGGGCCCGACATCGCGACGGTTCATGCCGCGAGCGATGGGGCGTGCGTCACGCATCAATAAGAAGACGAGCCACATTCACGTGATCGTGTCGGACGAATTGGCAAAACAAAAAGCGACGAAGCCCGTTGCGAAACCCGCGGCGAAGCCGGCCAGCAAGTAACGAAGGAGAACGACTTTGGGCCAGAAAGTTCACCCGATTGGTTTTCGCCTCGGAGTAATTCGCGGCTGGGATTCCAAGTGGTTCGACGAGAAGAACTACGCCAAGTGGCTGCATGAGGACATCAAGATCCGCGCCTTCGTCAAGAAGACGCTGGGCCACGCTGGGGTGTCGCGCGTCGAGATTGAGCGCGCTGCCAGCAAGGTGAAGGTCAACGTCCACACCGCGCGGCCAGGCATTGTGATCGGCAAACGCGGCGCCGGCATCGAGACGGTGAAGAAGGACCTGCAGAAATTCACCAAGAACGAGGTGTTCCTCAACATCGTCGAAGTGCGCAAAGCGGAGATCGACGCGCAGTTGGTTGCGGAAAACATCGCCACGCAGCTCGAGCGCCGTATCGCGTTCCGCCGCGCCATGAAGAAGGCGATTCAGACCGCGATGAAGTTCGGTGCGAAAGGCATCCGCGTGGCGTGCTCGGGTCGGCTCGGCGGCGCCGAAATGGCTCGTTACGAGTGGTACCGCGAAGGTCGCGTCCCACTCCACACGCTCCGCGCCGATATTGATTACGGCTACGCGATTGGCAAGACCACGTACGGCACCATCGGGTGCAAGGTGTGGATTTGCCGCGGGGAAGTTCTTCAGGGCAAGGCTGGTCAGGCAGCCGTCGTCCGCTAATTAAGCGAGGAAGTCATGCTGCAACCAGCCAGACAGAAACACCGAAAGATGCAGAAGGGTCGCCTCAACGGGGTGGCCTATCGTGGGAGCACGTTGTCATTTGGCGAGTTCGGCCTGATGGCGCTGCAGCCAGGTTGGATCACGTCGCGTCAGATTGAAGCCGCGCGTATCGCGATCAGCCGCAAGATCAAGCGCGGCGGCAAGATCTGGATTCGAGTGTTTCCCGACAAACCGATCACCAAGAAACCGGCCGAGACCCGTATGGGCACTGGCAAGGGTGGCGTTGAGTACTACGTGGCGGTGATTAAGCCGGGCCGAATCTTGTACGAGATGGACGGCATGCCCAAAGAGCTCGCGCACGACGCGTTCAAGCTGGCGATGGCAAAATTGCCGCTGCACACCAAGGTCGTTCACCGTTCTGAACAGGGAATCTGAGGCACCTATGGCGACCGTGAAAGAACTCACCGAGATGTCAGCCGCCGATTTGACCCGCCGTGCGGCAGAACTGCGAGACACGTTGTTTCGCGACCAGCTCAAGCTTCGGACGGGCGCGCTGGACAACCCGTCCGAGCGCACGAACCATAAGCGCGACCTCGCTCGTGTGCTGACTGTGTTGAACCAGAAGAGCGCTGCCCCCGCCGCGGCGCCCGTCAGCAAGCCCGCTTCGAAGGCGGCGAAGAAACCGGCGGCTCCTAAAAAGGCCAAGACGGCCACGAAAGAGGCTTCGCGATGAGTGACTCACAGCCCGAGACGTCGAATGCAACGCGCGGCCGCCCCAAGAGCCGCATTGGCATCGTGACTTCAAACAAGATGCAGAAGACAGTCGTCGTGACCGTCAGCCGCCGCGCGGCGCACGGGCAGTACGGCAAGATTGAGACGAGGAAGATGAAGTACAAGGCGCACGCGGAAGGTCACGCGTACCCGAAGACGGTCACCATTCGCGAAGGTGACAAGGTTCTGATCAGCGAGACGCGTCCGATGTCCAAGGACAAACGCTGGCGAGTCGTCAAGGTGTTGGAACGCGCGGAAGAAGTCTGACCCGCGCGAGCGGTTGAGGAGAACCAGCAATGATTCAGATGACGAGCGTGCTTGATGTCGCCGACAACTCCGGCGCGAAGCGCGTGTTTTGCGTGAAGGTCCTCGGTGGTTCCAAGCGGGAGTATGCCGGCATTGGCGATGTGATCGTGGTGTCGATTCGCGAGGCCATTCCGAACTCCAAGGTGAAGAAGGGCGACGTGGCCAAGGCGGTCATCGTTCGAACCGCGCGTGAGCTTCGGCGTCCCGACGGCAGCTACATCAAGTTCGATGGCAACTCCGCCGTGCTCATCAACAAGGACATGGAGCCCGTCGGTACCCGCATTTTCGGGCCGGTGGCGCGTGAACTCCGAGCGAAGAAGTTCATGAAGATCATCTCGCTCGCTCCTGAGGTGCTCTGACATGCAAAAGCTCAAAGTTGGCGACCAGGTGCAGGTGATGACGGGGGCCGAGCGCACCCAGAAGTCGAACAGAGGCAAGATCATCTCGTTCGACAAGGAAAAGAACCGCGTGCGCGTGGAAGGCCTTCGCATGGTGACGCGTCACGTGAAGCGCGGCCGTGATCGAACGTCACCCGACGGTGGCCGTCTGGAAGTGGTGGGAAGCATCGCATTGCCATCTGTGGCATTGGTGTGCCCGACCTGCAAGGCGCCGACGCGGGTTGGTTTTCGCGTCGACGGCGAGAAGAAGAAGCGCTTCTGCAAGAAGTGCGACGCCCTGATCGATTGAGAAGATTTCGAGAATTGACCGAAGGAGACGTGTGATGGCTGACGAAAAAGCGCCCAAACCGGATGTCGCCGCCAAGAAGGCCGCGCGCAAGAACAAGAAGGAAGACGCGAAGAAGGCCGGGTACGCGCCGAACATCGAGGAAGGGTTCGAAGTCGGACCCGCACGCCTCAAGCTTCGTTATCGCAAGGACATCGTTCCTGCGCTGATGAAGGAACTGGGTCTGAAGAACCCGTTCGAAGTTCCGCGCGTCGAAAAGGTCGTCGTCAACATGGGTCTGGGCGAAGCGTTGGCGAACAACAAGATCCTGGAGTCCGCCGTTGACCAACTCGCGGCGATCACGGGCCAGAAGCCAGTGGTGACGCGCGCGCGCAAGTCGATTGCAAACTTCAAGCTTCGCCAGGGACAAGCCATCGGCGCGGCGGTGACCCTGCGTGGCGATCGCATGTATGAATTCCTCGATCGCTTGATCAGCGTCGCGCTTCCCCGCGTGCGCGATTTCAAGGGCGTGTCCCCGAAAGCGTTCGATGGTCGCGGGAATTACACGCTCGGTGTTCGCGAGCAGATCATTTTTCCGGAAATCAACTACGACCAGATCGAAAAGGTGAAGGGGCTCAACGTGAGCATCGTCACCACCGCGCGCACGGACGAACACGGCGTCGCGTTGCTCCGACAGCTCGGGGTGCCGTTCAAGAGCTGAAGTCCGCTCGCTCGAACCACCGGGATTGGCCCGGAAGGCGAGCGCGCATCGCAACAAGGTAGGACCGTATGGTGGTGAATGATCCTGTGGCAGACCTGCTGACGCGCATCCGCAACGCGTCTCGAGCTGGTCTCGAGAAGATGGTACTTCCGTCTTCGAAGCTCAAAGTTCAGATCGTGGACGTGTTGAAGCGCGAAGGCTTCATCACCGATTACGTCGAGCACGAGAAGAAACCGCAGAACGAACTCACGGTGATCTTGAAGTACGCGGCAGGTAAAGAACCCGTGATTCAAGGCATCCGCCGGGTGTCGCGTCCGGGTCTCCGGCGCTACGCCCCGGTGCGGGACATTCCCCGCGTCAAAGGCGGCATGGGCATCTCAATCCTCTCGACGTCCAAGGGCGTCATGGCTGACCACGAGGCGCGCAAGCAGAGCGTCGGTGGCGAAGTCATCTGCTCCGTCTACTAAGGAAATCGCCAAATGAGCCGCATTGGAAGACTGCCGATCAAATTGGAAGACAAGGTCAAGGCCACGGTGGCCCCGAACGTTGTGCATTTCGAGGGACCCAAGGGCAAGTTGAGCGTGGCGATCCCGCCTGGCGGCGTCGCGGTTTCGCTCAAGGACGGTGTGTTGAGCGTGACGCGTGAGTCCGATGCGGGGCCGCAGCGTTCGCTCCACGGCCTGACGCGTGCGATTCTGGCCAATGCGGCCAAAGGGGTGGCGACGGGGTGGGAGCGTTCGCTCGCCATTCGCGGCGTGGGGTTCCGAGCGGAAGTGAAGGGGAAGCAGGTTCACTTCGCGTTGGGCTATTCGCACCCGGTGGTGTTCGACCTGCCTGAGGGCGTCACGGCCGAGGTCGGCAAGACGCCTCGTACCGAAGACAGCATGCCGACGCTGGATCTGACGTTGAAATCGGTAAATCGAGAGTTGCTCGGGCGCACGGCGATGAAGATTCGCTCGTTACGTAAGCCGGAGCCGTATAAGGGCAAGGGAATCAAGTTGGCCGACGAGCAGGTGCGTCGCAAGGAAGGCAAGACGGGCACGGCGTAATTCGCCGCTCCCCACATCATCTGCCCGTGGAAGTCACGATCACCGGCAGAAGGAGACGAGAAGACCATGGCTAAGATTGAACCCCGAATTCACCGCAAAGCGCGTATCCGCAAGAAGGTGGCAGGCACGGAAGCCCGCCCCCGTCTGTCGGTGTACAAGTCGCTCAAACACGTCTACGCGCAGGTAATCGACGACGCCTCTGGCAAGACGGTTGCGTTCGCCTCCACGCTCTCCAAAGAGCTCAAGGGCAAGCTGGACGACGCCGACAAGACCGGCCAAGCCAAGCAGGTCGGCGCGCTGGTGGCGAGTCAATGCAAGGCGAAGAAGGTCGAAGCGGTCGTGTTCGACCGAAACGGTTTCCCGTACCACGGCCGAATCGCGGCTGTGGCCGATGGCGCTCGTGAAGCGGGCTTGAAGCTCTAACGGTACGAGAAAAGGACCCCAGACATGAGCGCACCTATCAATCCCAACGACCTCGACCTCACGGATCGCGTCGTCTCCATCAATCGCGTTGCCAAGGTCGTCAAGGGCGGTCGCCGATTCAGCTTTGCGGCCCTGGTGGTCGTCGGCGACGGCAACGGCCACGTGGGCGTCGGCCTCGGGAAGGCGAACGAAGTCCCCGAAGCGATCCGCAAGGGCGGTGAGAACGCGAAGAAGAACCTGTTCAAGGTCCCGTTGGTGAGCCACACGATTCCGCATGAGTCGCTGGGGCACTTCGGCGCGGGCCAGGTGTTTCTGCGCCCAGCGAGCGAAGGTACGGGGGTGATTGCGGGCGGCGCGGTTCGCGCTGTTCTGGAGGCGGCCGGCGTTCGCAACATTCTGACCAAGTGCCAGGGCTCGCGAAACCCGCACAACGTCTTGAAGGCGACGGTCGACGGGCTGAAGCAGCTCCGTTCGGCGGATCAGGTCTCGGCAGCGCGTGGCAAGACCGTGCAGTTCGGTCTGCGCAAGGCCGTTGCGGAAGTGAGGAGCTGAAACCATGAGTCTCAAAGTGACGTTGATCAAGAGCTATGCCTCGGCCGACGAGCGGCAGTGCGCAACTGTGTGGGGCCTTGGGCTCCGCAAGTTCGGCGACACGCGAATCTTGAAGGACACGCCGTCCATTCGTGGCATGGCCAAGAAGGTTCAGCACCTGGTGAAGCTTGAAGAAGTGAAAGACGCCGTTGTGGCGCGTGCGCGGTTCAAGCCGCGCCACGTTCGAGCGCGCGAGATGGCCCGTGCGCGTGCTGCGAAAGAAGGAGGCACGAAGTCATGACGACCTTGCACACATTGAAGCGCCCCAAAGGTTCGTGGCACCGCAAGAAGCGCGTTGGTCGCGGCCAGGGCAGTGGTCTCGGCAAGACGGCCGGACGCGGTGGCAAGGGCCAGAAGGCCCGCACGGGGAACATGCGCTTCGAAGGTTTCGAAGGCGGTCAGAGCCCCTTGCAGCGCCGACTTCCGAAATTCGGCTTCAACTCTCCGAACCGCAAAGAGTTCGCGATTGTGAACCTGGGTGACCTGGAGACGTTCAAGGCCGGCGCCGTGGTTGACGAAGGCGCGTTGCGAGCTTCCGGGCTGGTCAAGGGCGGGCACTGGGACGGCGTGAAGGTCCTGGGGGCCGGTGAGCTCAAGAAGAAGCTCACGGTGAAAGCGCACAAGTTTTCCGAGACCGCGAAAGCCGCGATCGCGAAGGCGGGGGGGACGACCGAAATCGTTCCCCTGCAGGCCCACAAGCCTGAAGCTGCCGCGCGCGCCCATTCGGGCAAGGGTGTTCAGGCCTGAGCCGTCGTTCCACCAGTGCTGAGTCGGTAGCCCGAAGGAGTCGACCGTGGCGGTGAGTGCGATTGCCAACGTTTTTCGTGTCGCGGAACTGCGAACGCGCTTGATGTACAGCGTGTTTCTGCTCGGCGTGTATCGCCTCGGGATCTTCATCAGCACTCCCGGTGTCGACCGTGCCGCGATGAACGCCTACATGGCGGCCCAGAAGAAATCTGGCGGCCTGCTGAACCTGTTCAACTTGTTCTCCGGCGGCGCGCTCGATCAGATGTCAATCTTCGGTCTGGGGATCATGCCGTACGTCTCCAGTTCAATCATCATGCAGCTCCTGGCGGCGGTTGTGCCCAGTCTGGAACGGCTCCAGAAGGAAGGGGCTGCCGGCCGACAGAAGCTCAATCAGTACACGCGCTACGGGACGATCGCGCTCTCCGCGGTGCAGGGACTTAGCATCGCCAAGTTCCTCGGATCTGTCGGTCGCAACGCCGCTCGCGACGTGACGGTAGTCGATCAAGTGGTCGTGCCGGATCAGGTCTTGGGGCCGTGGTTCTATTTCATGACCGTGGTGACGCTCACCGCCGGCACGGCGTTCATCATGTGGCTGGGCGAGCGAATTACCGAGAACGGAATTGGCAACGGGATTTCGCTCATCATCTTCTCTGGCATCGTGGCGCGCATGCTGCCCGGCGCGAACATCCTGTACAGCTCGGTCGGCGCCGAGACCCTGAGCGCCGGAGCCGTGGTCGGACTCCTGGCCTTCATGGTCCTGATTATCGGAGTCGTCGTCTACATCGAGCGAGGAATGAGGCGTTTGCCGGTTCAATACGCCAAGCGGATGGGTGGGCAGCGAATGTTTGCCGGGCAGGCCACCTACTTCCCGATGAAGGTGAACGCCTCGGGCGTCATTCCGCCGATCTTTGCTGGGGCGCTTTTGTCATTTCCGGCCACTCTGTCGAACTGGGTGCCGGGGATGGATACGCTGCAGCGCGCTCTCCAATCGAACGCCTGGATCTACAACGGCCTGTTCGTGGCCCTGATCGTGTTCTTCGCGTTCTTCTACGCCTCGCTGACGTTCCGCGCCGACGACGTCGCCGATAACATCAAGAAACAGGGCGGCTACATTCCGGGAATTCGTCCCGGGCGCCAGACCGCGGACTACATCGAACGCGTTCTCAATCGGCTGACCTTTGGTGGCGCGGTGTACCTGGCGACGATCTGCGTGATCCCGTCGATCATTTCAGGCCTGATGAACGTGCCGTTCTATTTCGGCGGCACGGCCCTCCTGATTGTGGTGGGGGTCGCCCTCGATACGGTGCAGCAGATTGAACAGCACCTCATCACCCGAAACTACGAAGGGTTCTCCGGCCCTCGCGGGCCTCGGATTCGTGGTCGCGTGACGCAGGCGGCCTAGACGCATGGAGTACCGGTTGCCGTGAATGTGATTTTGATTGGAGCTCCTGGCTCCGGCAAAGGGACGCAGGCGAAGTTGCTCGAGGTGACCTTGCGTGCGCCGCAGGTCTCTACGGGCGACATGTTGCGGGCCGCCATTCGCGAGCAAAGTCCGCTGGGGATGAAGGCCGAGCCGCTGATGAAGGCGGGGTCACTCGTCCCCGACGAGATTGTGCTCGGGCTGGTGCGGGAGCGACTGGCCAAGCCGGATTGCGCGACCGGGTCGATTCTAGACGGCTTCCCGCGGACGATTCCGCAAGCGACAGAGCTGGACGCCATCATGCGCAGCCTGGGAAAAGCGGTCGAACGCGTGGTGCTCCTCGACGTGCCTGCCGAGGTGATCGTCGACCGAGTTGAAGGCCGGCGCAGTTGCCCGAACGACGGCGAGGTGTTTCATGTTCGGAGCCGTCCGCCCCGGAAGGCCGGGGTGTGCGACGCATGCGGCGGGAACTTGGTGCAGCGCCCCGACGACAACGCGGACGCGGTCCGGCGCAGGCTGTCCCAGTACGCCGAGCAGACCTCTCCGCTCCTGGACTTTTACGAAAAACGGGGGCTGTTGCGCCGGGTCAACGGCGTGGGGACGACTCAAGCGGTCACGGACGCGGTGCTGGCGGCGGTGAAGGTGTAGGCCCAGGCGCCCATTGTTCGAGCGGGGCTTGCGCGCACGGGTGTGCGAGTGATAGGGGAGCCCCTTTTCCAGGGTTGTTTAACACGAGGATTTTGTTTGCCGAAAGACGACGCGATTGAAGTGGAGGGCACGGTGATGGAACCGCTGCCCAACGCAATGTTTCGAGTCGTTCTCGACAACGGGCACAAGGTGCTCGCGCATATTTCGGGAAAAATGCGAATGCACTTCATTCGTATCCTCCCGGGCGACAAGGTGAAGGTTGAGTTGTCGCCGTACGATTTGAGCCGCGGTCGCATCACGTACCGCGCGAAGTAGGAGACGGAAGGCCATGAAGGTTCGGGCGTCAGTGAAGAAGATTTGTGACAAGTGCAAGTTGATCCGTCGTCAGGGCGTGGTTCGCGTGATTTGCGCGGCCAACCCGCGGCACAAGCAGCGCCAAGGGCGCTAGAGCAGAAAGGGACTTACTGACATGGCTCGCATCGCAGGCGTCGATCTTCCACCCGCCAAACGCGTGGTGATTTCGCTCCAGTACATCTACGGAATCGGAAAGCACTCCGCGGCGCAGATCTGCGCCAAGGCCAACATTCCGCTCGTTACGCGCACCAAGGACCTGAGCGAAGACCAGGCTCGGAAGATCCGCGAAGTGATCGAGACCGAGTACAAAGTGGAAGGCGACTTGCGTCGCGAAGTGACCATGAACATCAAGCGCCTGATGGACCTGGGGTGCTACCGCGGCCTTCGTCATCGCAAAGGCCTGCCGGTTCGCGGCCAGCGCACGCACACGAACTCACGGACCCGCAAGGGCCCGAAACGCAGCATCGTTCGCGCCGTCAAGGCCCTGGCCCCGGCGCCCAAGTAATTCAAACGAACTCACGGTCTCAGGGCACCGAGACGATGACCTGGAGCACATATGGCTGAAGAGAAAGTTGAAACCGCAGCGTCCGCAGCACCCCCGGTTCCGGAGGTCGAGGGAGCCAAGAAGGCCAAGCGCAAGGCGAAGAAGAACGTTCTCAACGGGATCGTTCACGTCCAGGCGACCTTCAACAACACGATCATCACGATCACGGACGTGTCCGGCAACGTGGTGGCGTGGTCGTCCGCCGGTTCGCGTGGATTCAAGGGCAGCCGCAAGGCGACCCCGTTCGCCGCCCAGGTGGCCTCTGGCGACGCCGCCGCGAAGGCAATGGAGAACGGGATGAAGAACGTGCAGGTGCTCGTGAAGGGCCCTGGCGCGGGGCGTGAGTCGGCGTTGCGCGCCATCGCTTCCTCGGGCCTCAAAGTGTCGCTGATTCGCGACGTCACCCCGATTCCGCACAACGGCTGCCGGCAGGCCAAGCGCCGTCGCGTCTAACCCTCACTTCGAAAGAATTTTCAGGAGAACTCCGTGGCTCGATACACCGCAAGCGTCTGTCGGATTTGCCGACGCGA
>CAZFXD010000111.1:0-14311 GCA_964522795.1 uncultured Myxococcaceae bacterium | reverse complement strand
GGCGATGGCGAAGACAGACGTCGCGGGTCAGAAGAACATCGAAAGCGCGATGCAGAAAATGAAGATGGACATGGAGAAGGCTCAGGCCGCCTGCAAGTAACGGGCTTTCTTCTCGGCGGGTCGTGACAGCGCGAGGTCGGCCGATGCCGCCCTCGAACCGCCATCTCGGTGTCACGGTGGGGTTGGGCCGTGACGCCGAGAGTGCTGGGGAGTTCTGAACGGTGCGCCTCGTGGCGCGAGGTGAGGCGACGCGCCTCCCGGCCTGACGCATCGGTCCACGTCATCGTTCGAGTGTCGCCGCGGGCTGCCCCGGACTCACCCGCACGCTCGCCACGCTGTGCCATTCGCCGCAGGTGACGCGCAAATCTCCTGGGCTGCTGGAGAGGTGCCGGGGTGCTAGACGCGACAGGTGATCGGCGTCCGCCGCGTCACGATTGAATGGAGGGGCTCATGGGATCTCGCGCTCGACTGGTTGGTGTGGCGGCTTTCTGCATTTCCGCCGTCGTGACGCTCCACTGCGGAGGGACGCCGAGTTCCCAGTGCGGGCCGGCCAACTGTCCTCTGGGCTGCTGCACCGCGTCGGGCCAGTGCGTCGGCGGTAACGCGCAAGACGCCTGCGGCTCAAGCGGCGCGACTTGCGGTCAATGCGCCTTTGGCCAGACGTGTGTCCTCGGCGGTTGCCGGGTGACGATGACCGGGCAAGGCGGCGGCAACGGGTCCGGCGGTGGGGCGGGAGGGGGCGGTGGCGCAGGCGGCTCGGGCGGATTCGGGGGCGGCTCCGGCGGAGGCTCCGGCGGTTTCGGCGGCGGCTCGTCCGGGGGCGGCTCGGGCGGATTCGGCGGTGGATCGTCCGGCGGCGGCGCCGGAGGGGCCGGCGGTGGTGGCGTCGCATTCAACAACTGCACCACGGACAGCTTTGGTGCGACCGTGGGGGGCGTCTTCAAGAGCTTCTGCGCGAGAGTCACGGGGGTCACGGCTCCCGACGGCGGGTTGAACGAATTCTCGGTCGTCGGGTTCGCGCAGGCCGACGGCGGGCTCCCGATGCTCGGGGTTCACGCGAGCCGCGCCACGGCCAGTAGCGCGTGGGACTGTTCCGATGTGATCTACGGAGAGAACTCGTCCAGCTACTGGGCGAGCGGCGCGGGTACCGGCGCGGTCTGCTCGATCTCCGTCTCTCAATTCGCTTCGACGGTCGGGCAGCGGTTCATCGCCACGTTCTCGGGGACGTTGAAACCGTTCCTCTTTCCGGGCGATGGCGGCACGCTGACGCTGACCGCGGGCGGCTTCAACGTCACCAGAACTCAGTAGCGCCAGGCGCTCCGCACGTCGCGAAATCGCAACGGCGCAGCGAAGACGCTTCAGAAACGAACAAAACCCCGGCGATTGCTCGCCAGGGTTTCGGTGAGGCGCGCGGGCGCGAGGCCCGGCGATGACCGGGGCGTCTAGCCCTTGGCCTTGGTGGTGAACTTGCCCGAGAGCGTCTCTCGGACGTCGCGGTCGAACTTCACCTTGCCTGTCGCGATCTCGCGCAGCGACACCACCGGCGGCTTGTTCTTGGAGGTTTCGATGAGCGGGCGGGCGCCGGCCATCAACTGACGCGCACGCTTGGCGCCGAGCAGCACCAGCGCGAACCGGTTGTCGACCATCGGGAGGCAATCTTCGACTGTGACGCGAGCCATGTTGGACCCCTGAGTGAGAAACGAGCGGCGCACCCTAAGTACAACCGCCGGGGAAGGTCAACCGCCAGGCAGCGCCAATCGCACTTTCGGGGCCCCGGTTCCTCGAAGGAGCGGGCCGTTCGCCGTGGGGCAGCCGGCTCCGGCCGAGCCCGAGGGCGCCAGGTTAGGAGGTGTGGCGTCGGTATTCGCCGCCCTGGTGCTTCACGGCCTTCTCGAGCTCGACCATCGCCTCTTTGAGGGCCTTCTCAGTGTCGGGGCTGGCGTCGGTCACGCCGAGCTTCTTGAAGTTCTCGAGGAGCGTGAGTTCGAGCCTGGGATCAAGACGCTTCACGCCCGGCACCTTCTCGCGCGTCGCCTGCAGCAAGCCCAGCACCATCAGGGCGCGGGTGAGCTGGATGTGCTCGGGCGAGATGTTCTCGGCGCCGCCATCGAAGTTGAGCGGGAAGCCCCGGGCGAGCAGGGTGACCTTCTTGCCGCCGGCGAGCTCGTACCGAACGCTGGGTGGGTGGCTCTGCTCGTCGACCACGTCCATGCGCGGCTTCTTGTTTCGACCCTTCGACAGGTCCGCGAGCGCTTCGACATCGATCTCCACCAGCTTGGAGGACGCACTGCCGATGATGGCGCCCGGCTTCAGATTCTCGAAGTCCTCGGCCTCCATGGTGCGGACCCCGGTCGCGCCGATGATGATGTCTTGATGGGAGAAGAACTTCTTGCGGTCGGTCTCGGTGTGAAGATGGGCCTTCTCGGCTTTCTGCAGGGCCGCTTCGGAGACGTCGTAGAGCGTGACGGTCGCTCCCAGCGCCTTGAGTTGCTCGGCGATGGGGAGGCCGATGGTGCCAGCGCCAATGATGCCGACGTGTTGGCCCTTGAGCGATTTCACCCCGACCCGTCCGAGGCGCTCGACGAGCTTGTCCTGAACTGAGTTTCCGATCAGCGGTCCTTCGACGAACTTGGCCCAGCTCTGCGCCACGTTGACGACCGGGGCCGCAGTATCGACCTCATCGGCGACGGTAATTCCCCGGCGGGTTTGTTCGACCGTCCGGAATATCTGGGCGTGCGCTCGGAGGACGGGGTCATTGGCGATCAGCTCCGTGGTGATGCCGCCATCGTCCATCACCACGATGTCGCGATGGTGCTCCAGCGCCGACTCGAGCCGCGCGTAGAGGACCTGGCGCACGTCTTCGACCCACTTCTCGATGTCGAGCGGGGGGACCTGCACGTCCCACCCATCGTCCTGAAGCTCATCAACCACCAGATCGCTGGCGGAGTAGGGGATGCCGATCACGGAGGTGCGTGACGCCTTCATCCCCAGGCGCTTGAGGGCGTCGAAGGTAGGGATCTGCGAGTCGAGCAGGTGCTGGACGAGAACGAACTCGTACCGCCCGCCGCTGTCGAGCGGCTGGTTCTTCACCTGATGGACGAGGGACTCCACGAGGTCCAGCTTCAACGGGACGCGGGCCAGGCGGCCTGCGCGTGTGGCGATCTCGCTGGGGGAGTCGGAGCTCGCCTCGTGCGGTTTGCCCATGCCGGAAAGCCCGGCCTTGAGGACGTCCTCTGCAAACGCGAATCGCTCGGGGTCGCTCTTCCACAACCAACGCAGCGCCGCCTCGTTGGCGTACATCTTCGAGAACTGTCCCGGGTACTGCTTGTCGAGTGACGCCGCCACCTTCTCGAACGGCGTGCCTTTCGGTGCTTCGCGAATCGCCTCCGCCAGCAGGGCAGAGCGAAGCAGTTGGTTCCGCGTGGCCCACTCGCCGACGATCTCAGGGTACTGCTCCTGCAACGCGTTCACCGTCTTGGCCGAGAAGGCCGGGTAGCGCTCGCGGAAGGCAGCATCTTTCTCGAGCGTCTTCTCCAGGTCTCCCAGTGTCGCGCCCAGCGGCGCGGATTCCATCACCGCGGCGACGCGGTAGGCGAGCGCGAGGTCGATGTTCCCGGTCGGCCGCTGGCGGTACCAGGGGAAGAGCTCCGGGTGGCGGACCACCGCGGCCCGAACCTGCTGGGGCTCGAGGTGAAGCTTGCGCGCCAGGCCGGTCACGGTGGGCGGCGCGTCATCGGGCAGCTCGTCCACGGTGTGGGTGAGCTTCTTCGCGAGCGCGTCGAGCCTGGCGGCGGCGACCTTGTGCCCGCGGTTTTCGCGGCCCTCGCGAATCTCGTCGATGTAGGGAATCTGATCAGGGAACCGGATTCGGAGCTGCTGAATGTGGACCTTGCCGAAGGTGGGGTACTTCGCCGCGAATGACGGGTCCTTCATCAGGGTCGCGACGTCTTCATCCAGCGTCTGCTTCGGGTGGGCGCGCATCGCGTCGCCCACGGTCTGCGCCAGTGACTTCGTGAAGTCGAAGCCGATCTCCCACGGGTAGCGCCCGGCGGAGTTGCGAATCTTCGCCAGGTCGTGGTGCCTGGCCGGGTGGGCCTCGGCCTCGCGAATGACGCTCTTGAGCTGGGTATAGGAGACGCGCGCGCCGAATTCGTCGCGCAGATGATCGTGAATCTCCTGGAGCGACACGCCGGCATCGGCGCCCTTCGCCACGCGGGTCACGAGCTGCTCGAGTCGGAGCCGCTCGTGGGCGAGCCAATCGTCGATGCCGAGCTCGCGACGAACCACCCGGGCCAGCTCATCGCCGTCGCGAAGCGGGTGGCGAGCGGCGAACTCGGGCGCTGCGCCAGGCAGTTCGTCGAGCAGCTCCTGCATCGTGCTTCCGACCGGCGAGGCATCGAGGGCCGCCTGGAGCGCCTTCTTGTCCGCGGCCGTGAACGGGGGCTGCCGGTTCTGGCGGGCGGCAATCGCGGCCGGGTCGGTGATGCGCACCATGCGCACCAGCGCCTTGACCCGATTGGCGTCGAACCCCAGGCGCGCGCCGATCTGTTCGAACGTGTCGTTCGGGTGGGCATTCACCGCGGTCACGAACGCCTCGCCGTCGATCTCGAACTGGGACTTCTGCGCTGCCCGGAACCCCGGAATCAGCTTCGGGAATTCTTCGCGCAGCGCGACGAAGCGCGCGCTGTCGTAGACCGGGTACCCGTAGTCCTTGTGGAGCAGATCGGCGAGGTCCGTTCCGCTGGTGAGATGGTGTTCCTTCCACACCGTCCGCACCAGCTCCGCGAAGCGCTTTCTGGCCGACGCCTGCACTTCAAAGACGTCGGGAATGGAGGGGAACTTCTCGCGGAGGTGCTTCCACTGCTGGTACGTGAACTCGACGCCGAGATCTTTCGACACCAACGCCAGAATCTCCGGCATCTCCCAGCCGTACTGAATGCGTGGATCGTCGACCAGGTCGGAGACCGTTCGGGCGAGCTGCGGTGAGAGGGCCAGCGTGTCCCCGAAGCGGGGGAGGCCGGAAATCTTCCCCTGCGTCTTGAGGGCGAAGCCTTCGCCGTGTTCGCTCCGGGGCAGCTTCTTCGCGAAGGGGAACAGCTTCGGCTCGGCCGCCCAGCCGCGGCGGGCCATGCGTCCAAGCGCCGGCTGCGACATGAAGCCGGGGATCTCCTTCGTCAGCTTGGAGAACACGTCCTCCAGCGGCACGTCGGCGGGGGTGTGGAGCAGGGTCTCAATGAGCACGAACGAGCTCATCGAGCGCTGTCGGTCCGCGAAGGTGAACGGAAAGCTGTCGGGTCGATACTTGGGCAGGTTGTTCAGCTGATCTCGGGTGGGAGGGTCGCCTTTGAACGCGGGATCCTTCGCCGCCAGCTTCAGAATGTCGTCCGGGCTCGCGCCCACGGGGGCCGTCCAGAACAGGTGGTGAATCGCCTTGTACTGGGCGGCGTTGAAGCCTCGGCTGTTCGCGTTGGGGTCCACATGCGGCACGACCTTCCGAGCCGGGAAGTTCGCGGCCCACTGCGCCACGATGTCTTTGGGCGGCTCCCACACGTCGCTCTTCGAGGGCGCCGCGTCCGCCCGGGTGGACGGCGCTGTGCCGCGGCCCGGCGCGGCGTGGGTCGTCGCACGCGCGTGGTGGACGACGTGATCGCCCGATCGGGTGAGCCGAGGCACGAGCCGAATGCTCCCACGGGGCGCCGTCGCGTGCCAGCTGAAGTGCGGCCCGCTGCGTCGGTGTGTCGCCGAGGACTCGCGGCTGGTATGCCCTCGCCGGTGACGAGTTCCTGGCAGCGAGGTCTCGGCGTGTCGCGCGTCGCGAGCATTGGCCCGCTCGAGCGCGGCGGAGTGTTTGTCTCGAGCGCCATTCGCCCCCTGGGGCACGTGCTTCAGGTCACCAACGGCAAGGGCCTCACGCGCGCCGCGGCGCAGGCCGGAGCGTTGGGGGAAGCCGCCGAGTTGCTCGCCGCCGAGACGGTCGATTCCACCCGCCTGCGCTGGGGCACGGTGGACGAGGTTCCGAACCCCTGGGTGCCGGCGTCCGCGGTGGCCCCCGCCGTGTTCGGGCGGTCGGTGCGGCTCGCCTGGGTGGAAGCCGCGCGCCTCGACACCCGCGGCTCGGTCTGGGTCCCCGCCCACACCGTGTACTGCCCGCCCGCGGGGGCACCCTTGTTGGGGCCGATGGCGTTCGGGTGGACGTCGAACGGCATGGGGGCTCACCGCGACCGCGCCGCGGCCATTCGCCACGCGCTCTTTGAGCTCTACGAACGGCACGCGCTCGCTGAGGTCCTGCCTCTGGGGTGGAGCGCGGCGGTGCTTCGGCCCCGCGTGGTGCGCCACGCCTCGCGGCTCGTGCAACGCCTGCGGCGCTCAGGGCTTTGCGCCACGCTGTTCGACGTCAGTCCCCATGGCAGCTCGCTGCCCGTGGCGGCGGCGCTGGTATCCGATGGAGAAGATGCCGCGCACGTCGTTCCCACGTCGGGCTACGCCTGCCGGGCCACGCCGGGGGAGGCGCTCGACGCGGCGCTCCTCGAGGCGGTGCAGAGTCGGCTGACCGAGATTCACGGGGCGCGCGACGACATCGGCCAGGACGGCGGCGGAATCGCTTCGGAGTTGGTGGAGGCGCTGGCGAAGGCGCCCGAGGTGCGGGCCGCGGCGTCGATGCCGCGCGCGCGGTCGAACTCGGTGGGCGCGCTGGTGCGAGGCCTGTCGTGGCCCGTCGCCTGCTTCGAGTACACGCCAAAGGTAGGTCCGCACGTGGTCAAAGTGTTCAGTCCGGTGGCGCGAACCACGGAGCTGCTCTCATGAAGGCCGGGACGTCCGTGGTGTTTCTCGGGCCAAGCCTGGGCCTGGCCGAGGCGAAGAAGTGCGTGGCCGCCCGCTTCGAGCCGCCTGCGCGGCGCGGCGACATCTGGAGAGCGATCGAACGTCGTCCCCGCGCCATCGCGCTCATCGACGGCTTGTTCGAGTCCGTCCCCTCGGTCTGTCACCAGGAGTTGCTGGACGCGATGGACGCCGGCATCGCGGTCTTCGGCGCGTCGAGCATGGGCGCCCTCCGGGCGAGCGAGCTGGATGCGTTCGGGATGCGTGGGGTGGGGCAGGTCTACACGTGGCTGAAGGAGGGCACCGTGGAGGATGACGCCGAGGTGGCGCTCCTGCACGCCGACGCCGAGCACGACTTCCGTCCGCTCTCCGTGCCGCTGGTGAACGTGCGGGCGCTGTGCCTCGAGGCCGTGCGCCGCCGCGTGGTGTCAGCGGAGGTTTCCGAGCGCATCCTCGAGACCGCGCAGGCCACGCACTATCGACGGCGTCACTGGCCCGATGTGATCGCGGAAGTCCCGAAGTTGTCCGACGCCACGCGGAGCCGGCTGCTGACGCTGACCCGTTCGCCAGGCGTGGACGTGAAAGCCGAAGACGCCCGCGAGTGCCTGGGAGAACTCCGGCGATCGTCCGCGCGCGCCGGCGACGTGCGCACGGCCACTGTCCGGGCGTCGATTCTCCGACGCCGACAGCGCCAGGAGGCGCGCCGTGGCGAGGAGGCCGCTGGGTCGGGAGACGACGCGATGGCGACCGATGGAACGCGACGGTTGCTCGTGGCGGCCTGGGCCCGTTCGATGGGCCTCCGTCCGGACACGAGCGAGTTGGCGCGTTGGCAGCGGCACTTTGAAGAGGCCGGTGCCGATCGCGGCGAGGCGCGACGCTTCGCGGAAGATGCGGCGCTCGATGCGCTCGCCGTGCGTCACGCCGCCCGGCTGGTGCCGTCTGGGCCCGAGGCGCACGAGGGCTTGCGGTTTCAGCAGCTGTCCAGTGCGCGAGCGCGAGGCAGCGCGCGGAACCGGTGACGCGATTCGTCCCGGTCAGCGAGCCCAGCCACTCCGGTGGCGCCGCAGCGCGCGCTTCGCGAGTCGCCGGTAGATTTCCTTCGCGTCTCCGCTGAGCGCCTGGGCGTGACGGGCGATGGTGGCCACGTCTCCCCGTGCGACGGGACCGGTGAGACCCTCGGCGTACCCGCGGGTCGTGACGCCCTCGATAGCGGACTCCGCGAGCTTCAGCAGGGCGTTCCGCGCGGCGGTGCGCTGCGAGGGTCGAAAGGCCGCCTCCGCTGCCAGATCGACGAGCGTGACGAGCATTGAGGCGCTGAGCACCGCGGCCGCGTGATAACGAACGCGATCGCGCTCCCTGACGTCCAACGGGTGGCCGTGGAGCGCGCGGACCCAGCGCATCAAGCGCCGCTTCAGGGCCGACGTGGTCGCGGCCACGGCGAAGGTGGTGCCCTCCAGTGACTGGCCGGGCTGGGACACCGCGCGGAGCGGGTGGAACGAGCCTCGGGACCGGGCGCGCGCGCCAGGGCCGAAGGCATCGAGCGTGAGCGCTCCGGCCGTGTGGACGAGGGCGGTGCGCGGCGGCAGGTGCCTCGCCAGCGCTCGGGCAGCGCGGGGAACCTCAGGGTCTCCCACGGCGAGCACGCAGAGGTCGGCGCTCGCCACGTCCGACGGCGTGGCGACTCGAAGCCCGAGCGAGCGCACGCGGGCCGCCCCCCGGGCGCTCCGGGTCAACACTCGCACGGTCTCCACGCCCGCGAGGCCACGGGCGAGGTAGAGGCCGACGCGCCCCGCGCCAACGATCACGACTGTGCGCGAGCGCTTCACAGCGCGCAGTTTTGCACGTCGGCGCGCCGGGCGAGAGAACGAACGGCGTCACTCGACGAGCGACGAAGGCCGGAGACCGCGTGCGGCGAAGGTTACAGCGGCCGGCGAACCCGGAAGCCGCCATCGAACACCGCGCGTTTGTCGACGCCGCCGTCATGATCGGCCCAGAACTTTCCTTCCCAGTAGTCCCCGGGGGAGCAGGCCACCCCCGTGATGATCACGCGGCACGCGGGAGGGAACCAGGTGAGCAGCGACCCATTGATGTTGTGAGCCACCCAGAGGCACCCGAACGCGTCCGGGGCGCGGCCGCCATCGAGCGAGTAGAAATTGATGTGCGGAGTGAGCGACGAGATGACGGCGTACACCGAGGCGCCGAAGCCGGCATCCGCGAGCATTTCTGACACCGGGGCGTTCGTGATCTGCTGCGCGGTCGCCACGGCGCCGTTGGTCGTCGTCCACGCGAGGAACACGACCCCGCCGTCGACTCCGGGCCCCGGGATGCACGCGACGGACGTACCGCCACCCGCGCCGCCGTTGCCGCCGCCGGAGCCTCCCGACCCACCGCCGTTGCTTCCGCCGCCGGAGCCTCCTGAGCCACCGCCATTGCTGATGCCGCCGCCGGAGCCTCCTGAGCCGCCGCCGTTGCTGCTGCCGCCGCCGGAGCCTCCTGAGCCGCCGCCGGAACCGCCGCCACCATCGGCGCCGTTCATGTCGACGGGTTCAAGACAGCCACTCATTGCGCTCGCGGCGAAGCCGCCGCACACGACGAACGTCAGGAGGGATCGTTTCATGCGGTGCTGATTAGCTCGCCGCCCAGCAGCCAGCGCCGCCGCGTGGGCTCGCGTCACGCCCACGTCGCGCACGCGTGTGCAGTGTCAGCGCACACCGACACCCGCGGCGCGCGCGGCAGGCCGGGGCGTCAGGTCGTCGACGCGAAGAGCCGCTGCATCGACGCGTCGTGGGCCTTGCGGAGCAGCAGGAGCGCGGTGGTCGCGCCGGTGAGGCACATGAACATGTCCCACTGGGCGTCCCAGATGTCGCCTTGCGTGCCCAGAAACGCGTCGCCGCCCTTGGGATCCATGATCACCGCCATGCGCCACTCGAACAATTCGTAGAGCGCGCTGAACGCCTCAGCGACGCACACGGTGAGGAAGTTGAGCCACCCTCCGCGCATGAGCGGCGTCTTGCGCAGGAGCACCTCGCGAATCACGAAGGCGGGAAAGAAGCCCTGGGAGAAGTGGCCGAGCCGGTCGTACGGATTTCGCGCCAACTGGAACGTCGCCTTGACCCACTCGCCCGCGGGGTTGAGGGCGTACGTGTTGTAGCCGCCGTAGGTGAGCACGAGGATGTGGACGAAGATGCAGACGTAGATCCACCGCGACATCGGGAAGCGCCTGAAGGTCAGCGCCAGCAAGACGATGGCGATGAGCCCCGGGACCGTCTCCAGAAACATGTTGAGCACGCCGCTGGGGGCGATCACGAACGTGACGGCGAGGATGAGCGAAACGACCCCGCCGAGAATGAGCGGGAAGCGCGCCAGCGCCGCGGTCCCGACGACCGGCTTCACCACGAACTCGTTCATGGAACCCCCGTTACGCCGCGGACTGCGTCATGCGTTGGAACGCCAGGCGCCCTGCGTCGACGATCACCCGGACCAGGTCGCCCGCGCCGAACTCGCCCGCCAGAATGCGCTCGGCCAGCGGACCCTCGAGCAGCCGCTGCACCGTCTGTCGCATCGGGCGCGCGCCCAGCTGTGGGTCGAAACCGCCCATGGAGAGCAGGTGGGAGATCACGCCCGGGTCCGCCACGTAGCGAATGCCTTTTTCGCTCTCGAGGCGATCGGCGCTCTGCTTGATGAGGAGGGTGGCGATCTGCGCCACGTCGTTCTCGGCGAGCGGGCTGAAGACGCAGCGCTCATCGATGCGGTTCCACAGCTCAGGGGGCAGCGCGCGGCGCGCGGCCTCGGCGGCGTTGCCGTTCGAGCTGGTCGCGGCCGCTTCGCTCGCGCCAAAGCCCATCGATCGGCCGGTGCGGGCAAAGGCCTCGGCGCCGAGATTCGAGGTCAGCACCACCACGGTGTTCGAGAAGTCGATGTGGCGGCCCTTGCCGTCGGTCAGACGCCCTTCCTCCAGCACCTGGAGCAGCAGCATCAGCACGTCGCGGTGGGCCTTCTCGATCTCGTCCAACACCACCACCGAGGAGGGCCGCTTGCGCACCGGCTCGGTCAGCTGGCCGCCTTCGCCGTACCCCACGTAGCCCGCGGGTGCGCCGATCAGCCGACTGGTGCCGTGGGCTTCCTGCAGCTCGCTCATGTCGATGCGAATGAGTGCGTCGGGGCTTCCGAAGAGCACCTGCGCCATCGCCTTGGCCATCTCCGTCTTGCCCACGCCGGTGGGGCCGCAGAAGAGGAACGAGCCCATGGGGCGGCGGCTGGAGAAGCCCGCGTAGTTGCGACGGATGACGCGGGCGATGCGCTCCACGCTCTCACGGTGGCCGATGACGTGCGCGCCCAGCTCGTCCTCCAGCTTGAGCAGCCGCGCCGAGTCAGTCATCAGCAGGCGCTCTTCCGGAATTCGGGCCAGCTTGGCCACCACGCGCGCCACGTCTTTGGCTTCGACGAACTTCTTTCCTTCGCGGTGGCAGCGCGACCCCGCGAGGTCCGCGATGGAGATGGCCTTGTCCGGGAGGAAGCGGTCGCTCACGTACCGCGCCGCGAGTGAGGCCGCGGCCTCCAGCGCGTCGGCGGTGTAGGTCAGCTTGTGGTGCTCGGAGTAGCGGCCGATCACGCCCTTCAGGATGGTGACCGTCTCGGGAACCGATGGCTCGTTGATCACCACCGGTGAGAAGCGACGCTCCAGGGCCGGGTCCTGCGCGATGTGCTTGCGGAACTCGTCGTGGGTGGTGGCGCCGATGCACGGGAATTCGCCGCGCGAGAGCGCCTGCTTCAGCTCATTGGCCGCATCTTGAGGGCCGTCGCCGGTCGACCCGGCGCCCACCAGGGTGTGGATCTCATCGATGAAGACGATGAAGCGGCCCGCGCCGCGGCGCATCTCGTCCTTGAGCTGATTGAGGCGCTCCGAGAACGAGCCGCGCAGCTGGGTTCCCGCCACCAGGCTCCCGGTGTCGAGCTCGACGATGATTCGCTCGCCCAGCGCGGCGGGCTGCATCGCGAGGCGATGAGCGACGCCTTCCACCACGGCGGTCTTGCCCACGCCCGGCTCTCCCACCAGACAGGGGTTGTTGGTGCGCCGCTTCCCCAGCACGTCGATGATCTCTTCGATCTCGCGCTCGCGACCGACCACCGGGTCCAGCTTGCCCGAGCGAGCCAGCCCGGTGAGGTTCTTCCCCAGCGACGCCAGCAGGGGGTACTCGCGCGGGTCGATGCCGTTGGACGGCGCCGCGACGGCGGGTGGGGGCGGCGGGGCGAACGCGACTGGGGCCGGCGCAGGTCGAAGCGGCGCTTGCGGCGCGATGGGGAGCTGCAGCGCCTCGGCGGCTTCGAGTTCTTCGTCCACCAGGTCTCGGATGGAGAAGGGCGCGGGCTCGGGTTCTCGCGACTTGGCGGGCGCGGGCGCCACCGTGGCGGTTCGCACCGTGGTGGCGATGGGCGGGGCCCCCAGCGGCCGCCCGCTGCCGGCTCGCGGCGTGTTGGGCGGCAACTCGCGGTTCAACATCAGCTTCCGCGGCATGCGGCCCGAGAGGAAGTAGGAGAGGGCGTTGTTTCTGACGGCGGTCAGGTCGAGCCCGGTCTTGACGAGCAGATCCTGCGCGGCGCACTTCAGTCGCGTGCAGGCGATGAAGGCGTGAAGACAGTCGGTCTCTTTGGAGCCGCAGCCGTTGGCGATTTCGCGAGCGCGATCTCGCAGTTCTCGCACCAGGTACTCGGGTTCTTTGGGGGCTTCGGTCAGCAGCTCGAGCAGCGTGTCTTCCGTAATCTCCCGCTCTTTGAGCAGGAGCTGCGCCCGGTTCTCGACGGTGAACATCGCGAGCAGGACATGGGCCGTCGTCAGCGGCTGGTTCACGGTGCGGGCAATGTCTTCCGCCTCTGACAGGACGAGCGCGAAATCCGAGCTGTCGACCATGCGTGGGGGCTCCTCGCGACGTTGTAGACCCCCAAAGTTGTAACCCCCGAATCGGGCTGGGGCAAAAAAACGGCTACATCGCGCTACACCTCTTGAAATTCGCCGGCCGCTGAAGCGTTATGCGCCCCACGTGGAGGCGACCGTTCCAGCGACAGGCCGTATTCTTGCGCTGATCGACAACGGGTTGGCTTCAGCCGTTCGGGCCCGGCGATTCGGGTGGGTGTTGGCGCTCTCCGCGTTCGCCACCGCGGGGGGCAACTTCGCGCTCGCCAGCCACCTCGACATGTCGCGAGAGGTCGTGTCGCAGCTCGAGGCGAAGGGCGAGCTGAAGAAGAGCACCGAGCACGACATCTCGAGCGCCATCGAGGCGGCCCAGCGGGTCAAGCTGGTGAGCGGCGTGGCCATCGGGCTGCTGGCGCTGCCGCTCATCTATCTGCTCCTGGCGCTGGTCCTCAAATTCGCGGCGTGGCTGCTGGGAGACAGCCTGCCGTTTAGCGCCGGCTTTACCGCTGTCTGCTGGGCGGGGATTCCATTGGCGCTCAAGGCGATCATCGCGGGGGCGGCGGCGGTCGTGGCGGAGACTGTCCTCCCCAACGCCGCGGAGCGCCTGGTGCAGAGCTCCGCCTGGGCGTACTGGCCGAATGCCCCTGCCAAAGCGGCGGTGGTGCTCCAGTCGGCCGACTTCTTCTGGCTCTTCGGGGTGGTGGTGCTGGGCGCGGGGTACGCCGCCGCGAGCGGTGCGACGTTTCGCCGGGGGCTGTTGGTGGCGTCGGGCCTGTTCGTCATTCGAGCCTCGCTGTTGACCGCGGCCCTGGTCTCGATGTCCGGGGGAGGGCGCCCGTCATGATGGCGCTGCTGGCCCTGGTGTTGTGCACCACGCCGATCACCCTCGAAGAGGTCCGCCAGAAGTCGCGGCAGAACCTGGACGCACTCAAGTCGGAGCTGGCGGTCGCCACGGCCCACGAAGGCTGGCGGCAGGCGCGGGCGGTCATCCTCCCGCAAGTGACGCTGTCGGCTTCGGTGGGCGCTTCGGCTTCGGGCCCGACCCGGAGCTTTCAGCCGGTGCAGACGGTGGACGCTGAGGGGGTGACACGCTTCACCCAGGCGCCCGTCGATTTCCCCGGAACGTCGCGTGGGAACTTCAACCTGAGCCTCGCGGTGAACCAGCTGCTCTACGACGGCGGAAAGTACTGGAACCAGCTCAAGCAGTCGTCCGCCCTGGAGACCGCGGCGTCGGAGCAGCTCGAAGAACAGCGGGCGGTGAGCGAATACGAGGCCGTTCGCCGCTTCTATGAGCTGGTGCGGGCGCAGGTGACGCTCCGGGTGCTCAACGCCGCCAGCGTGCGGAGCCAGAACGTGCTCGATCGCGCGAAAGCGCTCTACGACGCGGGCAAGGCCAACAAGCGCGACGTGCTGGACGCGGAAGTGAACCACGGGAACGATCACATCGCCGCGCTTCGACAGCGCCAGGCGATCGGCACAGCGCGCGCCAACCTCGCGCAGTGGATTCGCTCTGAGCACCTCGATCTCGAAGCGGTGGAGCCGCCCGCGGGCGCTCCGGCGGCGCCGGGCTCGGCCGAGGCG
>CAZFXD010000110.1:0-14673 GCA_964522795.1 uncultured Myxococcaceae bacterium | reverse complement strand
TTTTTTTCGCGTGTGGAGGGGGATGGATTCGAACCATCGAAGGCGTAGAGCCGGCAGATTTACAGTCTGCTCCCTTTGGCCACTTGGGTACCCCTCCGCGTTGTGAACTCCTCCTTCGATCTCTTCAAAATCCGTCCAACCGCCATTTCACTTCTTCGTACACACCCGCTCGCCCTGCAGCGTTGGCCGGCGGCGGGACTTGAACCCGCGACCTACTGATTACAAATCAGTTGCTCTACCAGCTGAGCTACACCGGCAAGGTCTGAAAACTGCAAGCGAAAGCACCCGCCGCCTTAAGACAACAAGGTCGCGCTGCATAGTGTGGGGCCGTCATGCTCGTCAAGCACTGCCGGCACGCACTTCAAGCGCGCGAGCGGCGCTGGCGCACGACTTCGCCGATCAGGAGCGCCGCGGACACTGAAGCGTTCAGCGAAGCCACGGCTCCCTTCATGGGAATCCGCACTCGCAAATCGCAGTGCTCAAGCACGCCTCGGCGAATCCCGGGACCTTCCGCGCCGACAACGATCAGCAAGGGGCCGTCGAGCCTGGCGTCATACATGTCCTGATCACCGTCAGGATCTGCGGCCGCCACCCAGACGTTCTTCTCCTTCATCTCTTCGATAGCCCTGGAGAGGTTCGTCACCCGGCAGACCAACGTGTGTTCGAGCGCTCCAGCCGACGCTTTGGCCACCGTGGCGTTGATGGTCGCGGATCGGTCTTTTGGAACGACGACGCCGTGAGCACCGAGCGCGTGCGCAGTGCGAATGATCGCGCCCAGGTTGTGCGGGTCCACCACGCCGTCGAGCGCGACGATCAGCGGCGCCTCACCCGCCTGCCCGGCCCGCTCAAACAGCGCGTCGATTGAAACAAACTCGAGGGCCCGCAATTCAGCGCCAACGCCTTGATGAACGTCACCTTGAAACAGCGCGGCGAGTTCCGCTTTGGCCAACCGGTGCACCTCGACGCCTTGTGCCTTCGCCAGCGACACGATCTCGGCGATCGCGCCTGCCCGATCAGCGCCATCGCCAACGAGGACGCGTTCCACGCGGCCGTCCGCGCGCAACAGCGCCTCTTTCACCGGGTGAATGCCGAAGACGCGGCGTGAGCCCCGCTGCTCAGCGGGAGCGGCAGCCGGGCGATCAGAGAACCGTGATCGGGACACTCAGGCTCTTCTGCTGTCTCGAACACAGCTTTTCGGTGCACACGAAGAAACTCAGGCTGGCTTCCACACTGGCGGCGCCCTTCTCACCCGCGGTGAACGGAACCTCGAAGCGCGGGTTGGGAAACGAACCCTCCACCTTCTTCGCCGTCGAATCCTTCAGCCCCAGCGACTCTTTCGACAGCTTGAGCGCCGCTGACTTCAGCTGCACCCTGAGCGGTGCCTCGTCGGAGATGTGTGCCCCGCCTTTGGCGCGAATCTCGATCACCAGGCGACCCGCCTCCCCCGTCTTCAATTTTGCCGAGGTGCCGTCGCTGGTGAGTTCGTACAGCGACGCAGCGTCTACGGCCTCTTCAGCCACCGCTACCGCGCCAAAGCCGAGGAGCACCACCGCCAGACCGACCGAAAATGCCTTCATGGTGTTCATCATGGCAAACTCACGCCCCCCGAGGCCACTCCAGAGAACAGCTCTTGTACGCGCAACATCACTGCGCGCGCTACGTCGGCGCCAGGCAGCGCGGCAAAAGGCCCCAGCGGCGGCGTGGCGTCGACGTCCACCACCCAGGCTCCCTTCGCAGTCATGACGAGGTCGACGCTGCAAAATTCCAACCCCAGGGTTCGGGCCGCCGCCTCAGCCACAGCCCGACCGGGTTGGTCGCCGACCCCAGCCCGAAACTGGACCCGCGCTTTCTTGCCCTGTCGACGCGGCCGCGCCTTTCGAACTTTTTCGACGCACGCCACTGAGCTTCCACCCACGACGGCGTGACGAACTTCCCTCACCACCGGTTGCACCAGTTGCTGCAGGACCAGCTGCTCGCCGAGACCAAGCACGGCGTCCAATGCCGCCTCAAGAGCTTCGGGTCGCTCGCATCGGAGCGTGGACTTTCGCTCGCGCCCTCCCGCCACCTTCGCCAGGACGGGCAGCCCCCCCACCCGGCCGACCAACGCCTTCAGCTCACCCGTGTCTCGCGCGGTGACACTCGCCGGAACGGGCACACCGCCCGCGACGAGCGTCTGGAGGCACCGAACCAGGTTCCTCGAGCGACCGATGGCCGCGGGCGTGTTGAGCACCGTGACGCCGCGCAACAGAAACTGCTCGACCAGCGCCAACGCATAGCTCGCTCCCGACGCACTGATTCTGGGGATGACCGCGTCAACCGCCGGGAGCGGCTTGCCGCGCGTAAACAACGCGGCCCCGGCGCCGTCGAACACCAACTCCACATCGACCGGGTTGACGACGCTGGCGCGATGGCCGAGCGCCTTGGCGGCCTCGACCAGGCGGCGCGTGGAGGCCACGGTGCGGCTTCGCGAGAGGATGAGAACGTTCATCGACACGAAGGACCGTACGCCACGGCTGTGTTTGGGTCACGTCACAGCGACGCCTGTCGAATCATCAGCGGCGGTCAGCTTGTGGGCCTCGAGCCGTTTGTGCATCATCAGCCGGCTTCGGCAGACCCCTCCTGGGAGTACCCATCATGCTTCGTGCGGCGATTGCTCTCTCAGCGGCGATTCTCGTCTTCAGCTGCGGCAGTGGAAGCACCAACGTCGGCGGCAACGGTGGCGGTGGCGGTTCGGGTGGCAGTGCTGGAAACGGGGGGAGCTACGGCGGCGCCGGGGGCTATGCCACCTGCACCGATGCCGACGGCGACGGGGTGTCGACGTGTGCAGGAGACTGCGACGACACCAACCCGGCCATTCACCCCGGCGCGACCGAGGCGATGAACGGCCTCGACGATGACTGCTCAGGCAAGGTCGATGACCACGTCGCCGGGCAGGACTTCGACAAGGACGGCACGGCGTTCCCCGCCGACTGCGACGACAACGACCCCGGCGTTGGACCGCTGGCGGTGGAGGACCCGGCCAACCACCTGGACGACAATTGCGACGGCCGCGTCGATGAGGCCGTCGCGCCGTGCGACGACTCCACGCTCGCGGCCACTTCGACGCAGGCCGCGGACTATGCCAAGGCGATTGGTCTGTGCGGGTGGGTCACCGGTTCGTCGCTGGCGGGCGCTCCGGCTTCGCGGCGAATCCGGGCGAAGTTCGGCAACGATTGGACGCCTCGGAACGGCAGCAGACTCGTCATGCTTTCGAGCGGGTACGCAGTCGACAACTACGACGACTCCGCGTACCGGCCGCAAGACTTCGGGAGCGGGTTCACCGACCCCAAGGGCGCGTTCAACACCAAGGCACCCTCGCACCCGCTCTACAGCAAACCGAAATGTGGCGCGGGAACCAACGTGCCTGACGTGTACGACGTCTCCGAGTTCAAAATGACGCTTCGGGTGCCGCAGAACGCCAAGGGCCTCTCCTACGACTTTGCGTTCTTCTCTGCCGAGTACCCGGAATACGTCTGCACTGCCTACAACGATCGATTCGTCGCGATTCTGGAGTCGAGCGCCCTCGACCCGACCACGCTCCCGGCCGAGCAGTGCGTCCCCGGCGCGGCCCGCCCGACCTGTAATATCTCCTACGACTCGAAGGGGCAGCCGATCACGATCAACAACGGTTTCTTCGACGTGTGCGAGTCCTACAGCGGCAACAACTGCAGCGGCAAGGCTGTGAGCAACACCTGCAGTGCGCCGATCACCAAGCTGGGCAAGACAGGCTACGAGTTGTCGCAACCATTCTGCTCGGGCTCGACGCAGAAACCGGCCGGCGGCGGAACGGACTGGCTGACCACCAAAGCTCCGGTGAAGCCCGGGGAGACCGTGACCCTGCGCTTCCTGGTGTTCGACGAGTCAGATCCCATTCTCGATTCCGCCGTCCTCATCGACAATTTCCGCTGGGAAGTCGCGCCGGTTTCAGGCCCCGAGACCAACCCGTTGATGTAGCGCGTTGCCCGAGCCCCCCCCTGTGAACGGGAGTGGGCAACGATCTGAATCTCTGCGTTTGGGTTGAACCTCCAACGGGGGTACACTTCCAGCCATGACGATGCTTCGACTTTCCGGGCTTGCGACCGCGGCGTTCCTGCTTTCCTGCCAGACCTACGATTTCGAGCCGGTGAAACCGCTCGCCATCGCGCAGACGACGCAGTCCCGAAAAGTCACGGCCACGCGCGGAAAGCCGAACCTGATGCTGCTGATCGACCGGTCTGGCTCGATGGGCGGCACCGACGTCGGCGCGACGCAGAGTCGCCTCGCCGACTTGAAAGACGCGATGAACACGTTTCTCACCACCTCGGGCGACGTGGCGCGCATGGGCCTGGCGCAGTTTCCCCACCCCGTGACCGGCACGGCGAGCTGCGGCGGCACGGCCGCCCTCACCACGCCGATGGGCACGCAGCAGGACTCGGACACCGCCGGGCTCCGCGCCTACGCGCAGACGATCAACACCGCGGTGAAGAACATTTCGGCCAACGGAGGTACCCCCACAGCCGAGTCACTTCGCTTCCTCAAGAGCCCAACGGCGGGCCTGCAAGATCCCAATCACGAAGGCTTCGTCATTCTGCTGACGGACGGCGCGCCCAACTGCAACATCAACAACCCGAACGACTACACCAAGGACGTGGCGGCCTGCGCCTGCACGCTCACCCCGGTCTCGCTCTGCGCCACGACGTTCCCCAAAGAAGGTTGTCTGGACAAAGACAACGTCGTCTCGGCCATTCGAGAACTGAGGCAGCTCAAGATTCGGACCATCGTCGTCGGGTTCGGCGCTGATCTCGCCGGCGCCACGTACTACGGCGCCCTCAACACGTTCGCATACGAGGGCGGTTTCGCGCGCGCCTGTCCGAACGGCATGAACGCCGAGTGCGGCAGCGGCGACACGTGCGACACGACGACCAAGCTCTGCAACCGGAAGTTCTACCGTGCGGCGAACGCGACCGAACTGGCCGCCGCCCTGGCCGCGATCGCAAAGGACATCGGCGTCACGCCGTGCGAGTACACCCTGGAAGCCCAACCGTCGAACCCGGCGTTCCTGTCGGTCATCGTCGATGGGAACTCCATTCCGTCAGGCCCGACGACGTGGACGCTCTCGGGTGGCAAGGTCAATTTTCAGGGCGCGCTGTGCACCAAGCTTGAAGCGTCTACGCCGCAAACTCCGGTCAACGTCGAGTTCCGCATCGTCGAGACGCTGTAGCCTCTAGAAGCTGAGGCAGCGCGCTCCGGACGAATCGCGCACGAGCTCCACCAGACTGACGATCTCATCCAGCAAGCCCGGCGTCTGCCCGTCGACCAGGGCCAGCATGGTCTCACAGGCCACCACGCGTGCGCCCGCGGCGCGGGCTTCCGTCAGCATGCGATCGGGGGGGGCCGCGCCGTTGGCCAGGGCCCGCTCGCGCTCGTGCTCCTCATCGGGGCGGGCCGGAGTCCCGAATTGGCCCCCCAGGAAGTCGGTCAGCGCACCGAACGCGAGCACGAACGTCACCTCATCTCCCATGGCCCGGGCCGTCAGGCCCACAGACGCCCCCAGGTAGGCCGCCCGAAAGCCCTGGGTGTGTATCCACACGTAGGTTTTTGATTTCACGCGACCATCATACGGCGCGCCGCGTCGACCCCAAGGAAACCCGAACCGCCCACGTGCATTTCAAGCCTTGGCGACACGTCTCCCTTGCGCATAGAAGGTTCATGAAACCGGCCGAAACTTCAGGAGTCTCCACACATGCGCCCCGCGGCAATCGGTGCACTGATTCTCACGCTCGTCTGCACGCTCTCCTTCCCCGCCCGGGCGACCGTCGTCAAGGCGGAGACGCTCGAGGAGCTGACGCGAAACGCTCAGATCATCCTGCGCGGCACGGTCACCGGTTCGCAGACCCAGTGGTCTGACGGCAAGCGGGCCATTCACACCTTCACCGAGATCGCGGTCTCGGAGACACTGAAGGGCGGCAACCTGGGAGCGGCCGTGTTGATTCGCCAGCTCGGCGGCACGGTGGCCGAAATCGAAAGCCACGTCGAAGGCGTCGCCCGATTCACTCCCGGGGAAGAAGTCGTCTTGTTCCTCGACCGGCCGCTCGATGATCCGACCGCGCTGGTGCTGCACACCATGAACGCCTCCAAGGTCTCTTTCGAGGCCCGGCTCGGGCAAACCCGCGCCGTCCGACGTTTTGATGGGCTCGCGCTCTACGCCAACCGCCCTGAAGGTGGACCGCCGATCACCGAGTTGGACAAGCCGGAAGACTTCGGCACGCCCGACGTCTTTCTTCGGCGCGTGAAACAGGCGCTCAAGCTGAAGGGGACGCGCTAATGCGATCGATCGCACTCTCGGTCGCGCTCGTTTCGAGCCTCTCCTTCGCCAGCATCAGCGGTCAGAAGTGGGTCGGCGCGAAGGCCACGTACCGCATCTACCCCCACGCCGCGAACACGGTGCGGGGCATCACGGACTTCACCGGCGGCACGGCCCCGAAGATCCTCGACATGCTGCGGACGTGGACGGGCGCGAAGCAGCCCTGCACGGCGTTCGACATCGTGTACGGCGGGTTTTCTCCTGTGGGAAGCGGGCCCGCGTCGGCCCTCATCAGCTCCAACGCCATCAACGACCTGGTGTGGCTGACGCAGTGGTCCGAAGGAAGCGGGGTGCTTGGGGTGACGCAGCGCTACGCCATTCCGGGAACGGGTCAGATTACCGACGCGGACATCCACTTCAACAACGCCACCACCGACTGGTCCGACGGGCCTTCGATTCCGTTCAATCGCACCGACCTGCTCTCGGTTGTGCTCCACGAGGCGGGGCACTCCATTGGCGTCGATCACACCAACAACCTGAACTCGGTCATGTACCCGAGCATCGCGCCGGGGCAGATGAAGCGAACGCTCGACGTGCAGACTGATCGCACCGAGTTGTGCGCCATCTACCCGGGCGTTGGAATGCCAGGGAGCCAGGGCTCCTCGTGCCTCAACAACGGAGAATGCAAGTCGCCCCTGGTGTGCCGCGTGCCCAAAGACGCTCCGAACGGCACCAGCGGCATCTGCACCACGGACTGCACCTCGGGCCAGGCGTGCGCTGCGAGCTACACGTGTCAGGACACGTCGGTGGCCGGTGTGAAGGCGTGCCTCGTGCCCGTCGGCTCCCCCGACCTCTGCAAGTTCTGCTCGGGCCCCTCAGACTGCAGCTCCGGCATCTGCCTTCGCGGCGGGTCGATGGGGCAATCTCCGTTCTGCTCCATCAGCTGCACCAGCGCGGCGAGTTGTGGGAACGGCTACCAGTGTGTCCCGACGCAGAGTGGGAGCAACCTGTGCGTTCCCGCCAACCAGACGATTACGTGTACGAACCAGTGCTCGGCGACCAGTCCCTGCCCCATCGGGTTCATCTGCAGCGGCGGGACGTGCACGCCCTCAGGAAACCCGGGCGATCGCTGCGAGATCTCCGGGTACTGCAAGAGCTGCTCGGTCTGCACGTTCGACGACCCCCAGAGCAACTACGCCTTCTGCCGCACGTGTTGTCTCGGCACCGCCAGCTACTGCCAGGGCTGCCCCACCACCTCGTGCGCGGCGGGCTCCACCTGTTCGGCGCTCACCCAGGGCGGGGTGGTGAAAGCGAACGTCTGCGTTCAGACGGGCGGAGTGGGCGAGTGCCAGAGTTGCTCCACATCCGTCCCCTGTAAGACCGGGTTCAGCTGCGTGGCGGGGCGCTGTCACACGGCCTGCAACCCTGCCAACCCGGGTTCGTGCACCGCCTGCTACGATCTCGGCGGCGGGACCGGCGTGTGCGGCTCGTGCAGCGGCGAGCAGGGAACCCTGGGCCAGGCGTGCGGCGCGGCGGGTTCCAGCATCGTGGCCTGCCGGAATGATCAGGGCCTGGTGTGCGTGGGCGCTCCGAAACTCTGCAAGAAGTCGTGCAACCCCTCGAACCCGGTGGAGTGCGACCTGTCTCGCGAAGCCTGTCAGACGGTGGACGGGAAGTCGGTCTGCGTCGCGACCAGTTCTGCCGGTCAAGTGTGCTCGGCCTGCTCGTCATCGCACACCTGCGACCCCGGTCTCATCTGCTACTCAGACCGCTGCTACACGCCCTGCAAGGTCGGGCAAGCGACTTGCGGGAGTTGCCTCGCGACGAACGAAGCCACCGGCGACGGCGTGTGCACCTGCGCGGATCAGGTGGTGGACGTCAATCAAGCGTGCGGCAACGTGCAGGTGTCGGTCTGCCGCTCGGGGCTGAGCTGCGTCGCGGGGTACTGTCGCGCACAATGTGATCCGGCGGCGCCGTCGTGCGCGCCCGGCCTGTCGTGCCTGACCGGTGCAGGCGGGGTTTCATACTGCCAGGATCCGTCGAACCCCAACGGGGGCGGAGGCGGGGGGGACCCCACCATGCCGGGCAACGGCGGCTGCGGCTGCGGCACCGGCGCGGGCGCGGCCCTGGCGTTTGCCGCCCCGCTGCTGCTGGCTCCGTGGCGACGACGCCGCCGCGCGTGAATTGGCCCGCCCTGACGCTGACGGTCGCCGTGGTGGCGTTCCCGGCGCGCGCCGAGGATCCGTGGTTCTCGCCTGACAAGGCCGCTCACGCCGTCGCGGCAGGCGGCCTCGCTGCGATCGGCGCAGGCGTCGGGATCTCCTGCCTCGAGGACGACCTGGCGCGCTTCGGCATCGGCTTCGGGGTCGGGGTGCTGGCCGGGGCGACGAAGGAGCTCCTCGACCTCTCCGGGGCGGGAACCCCCTCCTGGCGAGACTTTGCCTGGGACGTGCTCGGCTCAGCGCTGGGGGCGGCGGCGGTGGTGCTTATCCATCGCCTGGTGTGGGAGCCCCTCTTTGGAATGGAACCCGAGCGGGCCGCACCCTGAACTGTGGGTGGCCGCGGACGGCACTGGCCACACCCAGATCGAAAGGCTTGAGCGGAGGGCTTCGAGCGCTGGACCGCTCCCAACGGCCCAGCCAGCGTTCACCCAGCAACTCCGGGAGTGCATCTGCGCGCATGGCCGCGCGCGTCGTTTCAGGTCGCGCGCCCGACGGAATGCCCGGACCCACGTAGAAGCCAGCCAGCAGCATCGCCACCCGCGCAGGCGTGGCGGCGCTGTACGTGGCCAACTCGGCATTCGAGGCGCAACGCTCACGAATGGAGTCGAAGAACTCCACCGTCCACAGGTCCGCGTTGTGCTCGGGGGAGAACGGATCGTGAAAGACGAGGTCGAACTTTCCCTCTGTCTGACAGAGCGCCTCGTAGGCATCGCCCACCAACAGCCGCCACTCGACCTGGTCGGTGCGCCAGACCCGGTCGCGCAGGAGAGCTTCGACTTTCGCGCGGTGGCGTTCGATGTACTCAAACTTCCCGTCGCGCAGCGCCGCTTCGAGGGGCTCGATCGCACGCTCAAGGCTCACGACCACAAGGCGAGCGCGGGGGGCCCCCACCCGTTCGGCGCATTCGATCGCCGCCAGCGCGTTCGCCGCCGCGCCGAGGCCAACATCGAGCACGCGAACCACCCCGGCGGCCGACGCCCGCAACCGGGCTTCCAGCCCGAGTTGCTCCACGTAGAGCGAGTTCGCTTCGACCCACGGCCCGGGCCCGGGGTGCATCACTTCGCTGGTCGTTTCATCGCGGACCGCCCTGACGCCGCTCTCCAACGTGACGGGAACGAAGTGGGGCCGCTGCTCTGCCTCGGCCGCCTCGAGCCCGGAGAGGATCGTACGTGACTCGTTGGAGAACTCTCCCGCCACCACCGCGGCCCGCAGGCGCGTCATCAGGCGTTGAAAGTGCCGGAGGTTGTGGGCGCTGATCAGCGCCGGCCCGAGCGACTGGTTGGCCCGGAACAGGTGGTGCACGTACCCACGGGCATAGGTCCGGCAGGTGGAGCAGTCGCACCCTTCTTCCACCGGTTCTTTCGAGAGCCGATGCTTCATCTGGTGCAGCCGCTCCACGCCCCGGTAGGTGTAGGCGTACCCCTGCTGCGCCATCTTGGTGGGGATGATGCAGTCGAACATGTCCGCCCCGCCCGCGACGCAGTTGACCAGGTCTCGAGGCGTGCCCACGCCCATCACGTAACGCGGCTTGCCGGTCGGCAACCACTGCGCGGTGTAGGCGCACATTCGATACAGCTCTTCCCGGGTCTCTCCCACGGCGAGTCCGCCGATGGCGAAACCGTGAAATGGGTGCTGGGTGAGCACCTCGGCGCTCTCGCGACGAAAGGCCTCAGAGACGCCCCCCTGCACGATGGCGAACAGGGCCTGGGTCGTCGGCACTGCGCGATGCGCCTCGAGACTTCGAACGGCCCACCGGTGCGTGCGATCCATCGCGGCGCGAATCTCGACCTCGGGGGCCGTTGAGCTCGGGCACACATCGAGCACCATCGCGATGTCGGAGCCGATGGCGCGTTGCGCCTCGATGCTCAGCTCCGGCGTCAGGCGGACTTTTCCGCCGCCGTAGGGACTGTTGAAGATCGCGGCGTCTTCGGTGAGTTCCCGCTTGTCGGCGAGTGAGAAGATCTGAAACCCGCCCGAGTCGGTCAGGACCGCGTTCGGCCACTGCATGAACCCGTGCACCGAACCGAAATGGCGCATCACCTCGGGGCCGGGGCGCAGGTACAGGTGGTAGGTGTTGGCCAGCAACACGCGCGCGCCGCTGGCCACGACCTCGGCCGTGGGCACGTGCCGCACGTTGGCGTGAGTGCCCACGGGCATGAACGTCGGCGTCTGCACGGCGATTCCCCGCACCGTCAGCACGCCCGCGCGGGCGGTGCCGTCGGTCTTCTGCACCTCAAAGGACAGGGGCTGTGGGCCGTGCATCGGCGGGTGCCTAGCACGCGTTCACGGCCGCGGGCGTTTCGTTTACGCGTGCCCTCCTCGTGACAGAATCGCCCCATGACCACTTCTCTTGACTCCAGCGGCACGCTGGGAGACGCGACCCTCTCGAGCGCGGCCCGGCCCGACGGTGGGCTCGACATCGGGCTGTGCGGACAGACCCAGGTGGGGCCGCTTCGGGTCGGCCTCGCGGTGGGACCACACGATTCTGGAGTCATGGGGCTCTACGCGTCGCTCCCCGCGTTCGGCGCCATCTCCGTCTGTCTCAGCCGGACGAGCGATGGCTCTCTGGCCGTGAGTGAAGTTCGCGCGGCTCCCGACGACTCGCCGCAGCATCTGGTGGTCCAATCGTTCCCCCCTGACGAACGACACCTCCTGTTGGAGTCAGAGTTAGGCCGGGCCCGTCTGGCGTTCGCGCTGGCCGAACAGGCGAACAGCGACACCCTGCTCCAGCTCACGCAGGCCCGAGACGAAGCGCGGGACCGGGCCGCAGCGCTGGTCGATGACGTCGCTACGGCGCAGAGTGAGATCGAGCGCGAGCGGCAGCTGCTGGAGCGGGAGCGCGAATCGCTCACCCAGTACATCGAGCGGCTCAAGGCACAGGCCGAGTCAGAGAAATCAGCCCGGGCCGAGCTGGCCGCCTCGGCGGAAGCCGAACATGCGCAGCTGGCGGCGCTCAGAGGGGAATTGGAGCGTGCCGCCCGGCGGAATGCCGAAGCAGAAGTCGCACAGCAAGAGCTGTCGAAGCAGAAACAGCGCCTTGAGCACGACCTGCGAACCGCCAAGGGGCAGATCGAGCAGCTCCGTGATTCGATCGAGGCGTTGGAGACCGCCGCGTCGTCCACCAGCGCCACGGTCCAGGCCGAGCTGGATCAGGCGAAGATCACGATCTCAGAGCTCCAGGCCTCGCTCCAGTCGGTGAGCTCAGAGCGGGCCACCCACGGCGGCCAGGTTGATGTGCTCTCGCACGACCTGCTGCAGGAGCGCATGGCGCATCAGGCCACGCGCGAAGCGTTGGTCGTCGCCACCCTGAAAGTCACCGAGCACGCCAAGTCGCACTCGGAGACGCGCGCCACGGCTGAGCGTGACCTCAAGCAACGGGAGGCGGCGCTCACCGCCCGCGAGGCGGAGCTGACGGCCCTGGCCGCCGAGGCCCAGAGGAAAGCCGAAGCCGCGTCGGAGCTGGCCAACCGCGAGCTGCGCGCCTGCGAGTGGAAGCTGTTGGAGCTCAATCGCCAGCTCCGCGCCGAGGTCCAGAAACGCCAGGCCGCTGAAGCCAGGAACGCGCCGCTGCTGGCGGCGCAAGCGGCGGCGGCCAAAGCAGCCGAAGACTTTCGCCTCGCCACCGAACAGCTGGAGCGCAACATTGCCCTCGCCCAGGCGCAGCGCGACGAGGCCCGCGCCGAAGCGAAGACCCTGGAAAAGGAGCGCGACGAAGCACGCCACAACGCGCGTGCCTCACACGCCAAGCTCGCCCACGGCGGTTCGCAGACGGACTCTCTCACCTCAGAGCTCACCCAACTTCGGGACGCGCTCGAGCACGAGCGGAAGCTCGCCGCCCAGGTCTGGACGCAGAAACAAGCCGTGCAGAGTCAGTTCGAGTCGCTCGAGCGCCTGCTGGAGAGCGAGCGGCAGACCCGGGCTCGGGTGCAGCGAGAGCGGGACGATCTGAAGGAGCGGTTCGAATCGCTCTCCAACGAAGGGCCCTGGGGCTCCGGGCCCATGGCGCCCCGGCCATCGCCTTCGCCGGCGCCACGCCATGCCGAGCCCGGCGTCGTGCTGGTCCCTCCTCCCCCCGACGGCACCAAAGAGAATTCCTAGCGCTCTGGCTGGCCGGGGTCGTCCGACGCCACGGAAGTGGTGAACCTCTGTCCACAATGCCCTAAGACCAGCCGCTCACGCGTCGAAGGAGAACCTGTGAATTCAAAACTCCCCGCCCTGCTGGCCGTCATCGCCTCCCTCGCAGCGCAGGCCGGCCCGGCCGAAGGGACGCCGGCGGTGGTGAAGGCGCCGAACGAGGGCCCCACCCGCACCTACAACGCCAGCCCCGATGAGGTGTTCGAAGCAGCGACTGTGGCGGTGGAGCGTCTCGGGTTGTTCGTGACCCGCGCCCCTGACGCGTCGGTCTTCATCGCCAGCCCGTCGGTGTGGAAGAAGCCGGTGGTGGCGACGCTCTTTCCCAACACCATGCTGGTCCGGGTTCGGCCCGTCCGCGCGAGCGAGGTCGAGATTCGAGTCGACGAAGAAGTGCGCGCGGGCGAGACCCAGTCGATGGAGCGAATCAATGCCGTGCACGAAGCGGTGGCCACGGCCATCGGCGAGTTTCGCTCCAAGAAGCCGGTCATTCCCCGCCAGCCGGGCGAGGCGCAGGCCGACGGCGTGTTCGTCAAGCAGTCAGACCTGGCGACGATGAAGATGTCCGAAGACCGAGACGGACTGCGGGCCTGGGCGCTGGCGAAAGACCGTTCCAAGCCGGTGGCCACCCACGTGTGGAAGCTTTCGGGACCGGTGCCCCCACACTTCACCGCGCAGAGCGAGCGACGGCTGGTGGTGCTCGACGGCTCCGTGCGGGCGATGGTGGGGCAGAAGGTGGCGTGGCTGAACGCCGGCGACTTCGTCCTGGTGCCCAAGGCTGTGCGGCTGCAGCTCGACGTTGGCGATGCGGCCCGCGCCACGGTCTTCGTGGTCGAGTCTCCTCCGGTCGATGACGCAAAGACGGTGTGGCTCGACGCGAAACCGGGCGCCGAGCCGAAGTCGTCACGGTAACAGCACGGTCTGAACGAACTGCGCAGTGCCGAACGAGGCGACCGCCGTCGCGCCTGAGAGGCCGCCGTCTTCCGGGTTGACGGCCAGCGCGGTGACGTTGTTCGAGCCTTGATTCGCCGCCCACAGCAGGGTGCCGGCGGTATTGAGCGAGAAGTGTCGCGGGGTCGCCCCACCCGTCTTTACGGCTCCCCGGAACGAGAGCTGGCCATTCCCGCTATTCACCGAGAAGACCGCGATGCTGTTGTCGCCGCGGTTGGAGGAGAAGACCCACTTGCCGTTGGGGTGAACCGCAATCTCAGCGCCGGAGTTCGCCCCCGCGAAGCCTGCCGGGAGAGAACTGAGCGACTGGATGGAGGTCAACCGGCCCGTGTTGGCATCGTATGAGTACGCGGTCACTGTGCTGTTCAGCTCATTCATGGCGTAGGCGTAGGGCAGCGTCGGGTGGAAGACGAGGTGACGCGGCCCGGCGCCGTTGACCGAGGCCACCGTGGCCGTCGAGTTGGCGGTGAGGGTGCCCGCATCCTGGTTGAACAGGTACTGGGCGATGTAGTCGGAGCCCAGGCACGGCACGAACGCGTACTTGTTGGCCGCGTCGGTGATGATGAGGTGTGCGTTCATTCCGGCCGAGGGGTTGGAACTGGCGGTGGTGACGAGCGAACCGTCGTTCTTCACCCCGTGAACTGCGACCTGCCCGCCGGAGTAGTTTGCGTTGAGGACCCAGCCGCCCGTGGTGTCCACCGACAGGTGCGCGGGGCCGTTGCCACCGGAGCTGACCTTGTTGAGGGGGCTCAGGGCCCCCGTCGTGCCATTGATCGCAAAGGCCATCACCTGGGAAGAGCCTTCCAGAACGGCATACAGGTACTTCTTCGAGGGGTGAATGGCGAGGAAGCTGGGGTTGGCCCCCGTTCCCGCGTCGGCGACCGACTGCAGCGTCAGCGCGCCCGTCGTCGGGTTGGCCTTGTACACCGCGATGCCGGGGCCAGAGCCACCGACGAACGCGAACAACTGAGCGCCCGCCGCACCGCCGCCGCCCGCGCCGCCGGAACCTCCTCCGGCTCCGCCCGCCCCACCGGAACCGCCCGCGCC
>CAZFXD010000109.1:0-14860 GCA_964522795.1 uncultured Myxococcaceae bacterium | reverse complement strand
GGTCGACTCCGGCTCCACGGGCGGCGGCTCCGGTGGCTCCGGCGGCGGCAGCGTCGGCACCCTCGCCAACATCTGGATCGATCTCAACGGCGGCTCGTGCACCCGCGCGCCCTCGCCCGCGGGCTACAGCGACGGCGCCGCGTGCGCCTCCATGCAGGCCGCCTTCGCGCTCTGCATGCCCGGCGACACCATCATCATGAAGCCCGGCACCTACGGCGCGCAGAGCGTCAGCGCGGTGAAGGCCTCCCCCGGCTGCACCCTCACCGCGGAACCCGGCACCGTCATCGGCGCGCTCTCCACCGGCGGGCAGAACCTCACCATCGAAAACGTCACCGTCGACGTCGGAAACGCCCACGGCCCCGGAGGCTGGAGCAGCAGCGGCAGCAACCTCACCCTCAACAACGTCAACATCCACGGCGCGTACGCCTCCATCTTCATCTCCGGCGGGAGCTACATCACCTGGCACGGCGGCGAGCTCGGCACGGCCGGCGTCACCGGCGGCAAGCGCAGCTGCAACAGCAACGATCAGGAGCCGATGCAGCTTCAGGCTGTCGATCACGTCACCCTCGACGGCGTGAAGTTCCACCCGCAGGACTTCGACAGCACCGCCTGCCCGAACAGCTTCAACGGGTTCCACCTGGAGATGGTGCGAATCGACTACGGCGTGAGCAACTTCACGATGAAGAACTCCACCTTCGACGACGGCGATCACTCGAACACCGCGAGCGTGTTCATCACCAACGTCAACACCGAGCCCGGCGACCCGACTAACCTCGTCTTTCAGAACAACTTCTTCGGGACCAACAACAACAACGTCTTCTCGGTGCACCAGAACGTGGGCGACTGCTCGACCTTCACCTTCGCGTACAACACCTTCCACAATACGCCCGGCGATTTGACCGCTGGCTCCTGCGGCATCAGCAGCGCCAGCAAGTGGATCGGCAACCTCGGCCCGCGCCCCGGGTACTACGTGTGCTCGGGGACCCACACGAAGAACGTCTGGCAGCACTCCAGCTCGTACACCTGCGGGACGGACACCGTGGTGATCGGCACGCAGTTCTCGACTGACGCCCTCGGCCTCGGCGGCGCCGATGGGTTTCACCTGCAGGCCGGATCACCCGCGCTCGGGGCCGGGGAAGTTGGTGGGTACTGCACGGGAGCGCTGGGAGGGAAGGATCATGATGGGGACGCGCGGCCGACGAGCGGGGCGTGCGACGTGGGCGCGGATGAGCGGTAAACGCCGCGTTCGCGTTCGCGTTCGGTCGGCGGGTTCGGGGAAGGGGACGGGTGACGGGGGACGGGTTTCGGGTGACGGGTGACGGGGACGGGTGACGGTCACTCGGCACCGACGCGTTAGAAATTCTCGGTGCCCGTCGCCCAGTACGCCCGCCCATTGGCGTCGTACATCACGAGGTTCCCGTCGTTCTGAACCACCAGCCTCGCTCCGCTGTGGCCCGGAATTCCCGCCGTCCAGAAGTAGCCACCGCGCGCGGAGTAGATGACCAGGTTGCCGTCGCCCTGAACTGCGAACGTCGACGTCGGTTTTCCGTCGGTGTGCGTGTGCCAAAGCGCCCGCGAGTCCGAGAGTCGGTAGAGCACGACGTTGCCGTCGGTCTGATGAACGAGGCGATAGCGGCCGTCGCACGAGTTCACGAACTCGCCGCGCGTGAGCACCGTGCCGGCCTTGATCGTCCCGCAGGCGTGCGAGCGCACGTCAGGGTCAGCCACGGAGATCTTCTCTTCGAAGTGAATGGTGGCGCCCGCTGGCACATTGAAGAACGCGCCGCCGAAGCTCGCCGTCCCCGGGTGGTTCACGAAGCCGACCTCGCCCGCGAGCTTCGTCGAGTACGGGTGCGCCATGGGCAGGTTCGCGCCGCCGGAGGAAATGACCGACACCGCGGTCACGTTGCGCGTCACCTGCGCCAGCGGGCTGTGGAGCGTGAGGCGCGCGCCGGCGGCCATGGGACGGGTCGCCTCTCCCACCGCGCCCACCACCGTGCCCCGGTCCATGATGGTGCAGGGCCGGCGAATGTTGGCGATGGTGTCGCCGATGCCGCTCGTCACGTGCTGCCAGTTGTTGGCGCAGCCTTCCCACCAGCCGGAGCCGTTGTTGAAGTCGAAGCGCCCGAACAGGCCCTTGTCGAGGTCGAACGCGAGCGCGACCGCGCCCATCTTCACCGGCATGGGGCCGATGTCGTAGTGGACGGTGAACGGGTTTCCGCCCGTGATCCGCTGCGTGTACCGGAGCGTGCCGCACGGCTGCGCGCCGTCGATGGCCCTCATCACGCCCACCCCGTGCTTGGTGTCGAGGTTGGTCGTTCGCGAGTCGGCGCCGGTGCAGCTGGCGATGCCGTAGTACACGCCGCCGACCGACAGCTCGTGGCCGCGCCACCGGAAGCTGCTCAAGCCGCCGTTCACCACGCCGGCCGAGAGGTAGCCCGCGACGAGGCCGGACTCTTCGGTGACCTGGGGCTCTTCGTCGCTGAAGGTGACGTCGGCCGCTCCACCGCACGCGGCGAGCAGCGAGAGCGCAGGCGCGAGGACGAGCCGGGCGCGGTGGGTTCGGGGGGCGTGGGGATTCATCTGGAACCTCTGGGGCAGGAGGGCAAACGAGGTATCGCGAGCGCCGGGGCTTTGTTTCGTGCAGCGACGACGGGGGGAGATGAGCACCGCGCGTGCCACCGCCGCGCGCGAAGCCGGTCGCGATCTTCTCGGAGGTTACGGTGGGGCGCGTGTTCACCGCGGTGCACACCCGGACACCGCCGCGGGCTTCGTCGCTCCCCCCACAAGCGCTCGCCCTCCCCAGACCCGCTGTACTATCCCCTGTCTCTCGGCCACCCCGCAAAAGGTCTCGCCCCAATGCCAACTGCTCAAGGTCAGCTCTCCGGCCCCGCGGCCTCCAGATTCATCGACTCCCGCATCGCCTCGTTCGGCGACTGGCGCGGCGAAACCCTCGCCCGCATGCGCGCGCTCATCCTCGAGGCAGACCCTGAAAGCCTCGAAGAGGTGAAGTGGATGGGCACGCCGGTCTGGTCCCGCGAAGGCGGCGTCACCACCGGCGAGGTCTACAAAGAGGTCGTGAAGCTCACCTTCTTCAAGGGCGCCTCACTCAAAGATCCCTCGAAGCTCTTCAACTCCAGCCTCGACGGAAACGTGCGGCGGGCGATCGACATTCGCCAGGGCGAAAAGGTCGACCCGAAGGCGTTCAAGGCCCTCATCAAGGCGCACGTCGAGCTCAACCTCTCACGCGTGAAGAAGCCGAAGAAGAAGGCGAAGCCCTGAACTCGAAGCCACGCGGCGGAACCCCGGGAGCGCGCGTCGCCGTCCCCTCACAGCACGGTCCGGGCGCGTGGTCTCAGAAGAGGTGGTTCATGAAGAGGACTCCGAAGAACACGATTCCCATCGGCACGAGCACCGTGACGACGAGGCAGGAGACGCCGACGCCGATCGCGGACCACCCCAGGTGAACGGGGAGGCTCGGCTCTCCCGCCTGCGCGTTGGCGATCGACAACAAGCCGCCAGCCATCAAGCCAAGCCCTCCCGAGAATCCAGCCCGAATCGCCGCACGCTTGAGGTCGCTGTCCATGAGCGGTGCGCCGTCGGTCGCCAGCAGCGTGAGCAGGTACGACGACGTGGTGACCGCAAAGGTGAGCCCGAACGTCGGCCAGGGGTTCAGCACGCTGGCCCTGGGCGCGGGCACTTGAGCGAATGAGACCTGGGACCACAAACCGAGGATGGCGACGAGGCGCCAGGCTGAACGCGCCCACGGTCGTCTGGGGCCAGGCGAGCGGTCTACCGCGAGTTTGCGTTCCCAACGCATCCTGCCTCCCTCCATGTCCGAGAACCGGGACCCGGCAAGACACGATAGTGCATCGAGTCGGCGGTCAGTCGGAACTTGCCGTCACGCGGTCGATAATCAAGGGGAATCAACCGACCGTGGGCGGCGTGTGAGTTCGTCGCGTGCAGCGCTACGCCTTCGTAGCTCGCGTGATGAGGAAGTCCTGCCGCACGGTGTTGTCCTCGAAGTACTGCGCGGCCAGGTCTTCCAGTTCAGTCCGGAACGCCGCCAGCTTCGCCGGGTCCGACTTCTCCAGCGCCTGGGCGAGCTTCATCACCGGCCCCACGTTGGCCTCCAGGAACTGCCGGAAGTGCACGACGCTCAGGGCCTGAAAGCGCATCAAGGAGCGATCGAACTGAATGTCCTTGAACCCGGTCGCCAGCCGCTCGCGGACGATGGTGGGGTCTCCCCACTGCGGCGGCGGTGAAATGCCCGGCGCTGGCGGCGGGGCGTAGCGACCGGTGAGCGCGAACATCCGGCCGGTGAACAGCTCGGGCGGCCAGGTCGAGAAGGCCAGCGTCCCGCCCGGCTTGAGCACGCGGTGCATCTCCTTCACCGTGACGTCCGGACGCGGCGCGAACATGTGCCCGAACTGGCTCACCACCACGTCGAACGAGGCGTCGGGGTACGGCAGCTGCTCCGCGTCGCCGACCGCCCAGTTCGCCTCCAACTTCATCAGCGCTGCGTTCTGTTTCGCGCGCTCAATCAACTCGGGTGTCAGGTCGACCCCGCTCACGCGGGCGCCTCCGCGGGCCGCCGTCAGCGCCACCACGCCCGTCCCGCAACCGACGTCGAGCAGGGTCGCCCCGGGCTTCACTCGCGCCAACTGGAGCAGCCGCGGCGCCGCCGTGCCGGTGAGCATCTCGAACGGGGTGAACACCGTCCAGGCCTGGCGCTGCGCTTCTTTGAAGGTGCTGATCGCGTCCATCGGGGGAACTCCTGCGTGCGGGTGGAAGATCGAAAGCGGTGGATACTCGCGGGCCAACGCTCCCAGGCGCAAGCGCTTCGACGAAGTCTCGCGCCGCGGCCCGGCGGGCGCGTTCGAGGCGATGCTGGCGGAGCGACGCGACCTACGGCGTTCTGCCGTCGAGCTTCCAGACGGGGCCGAGCGACCCGCTGCCCTTGTCGAGCAGGTGGAGCTCCGGCTCATCGGGTGACGAGGTCGCCTTCTGAAAGCCCAGCTCGAACCGCGGCTCCTCGGGCGTCCCGGTGAATCTACCGTCGAACACCAGCTCGAGCTCGTGTGGCAGCACGGCGTGGGCGTTCTCGGTCGCGCAGTTCTCGCCCGCGGACTTGATGGTCTGATCGTTGTCCACCCCCGGCAGCCGCAGGGTGAGGATCGCCCTTCGCGACGCGCGCTCGACGGTGAGCGAGCCATTGCCCATCTGGCGCATGAAGCTGTTCATCGCGCCGGGGTTGTTCATCAGCGCCATGCCGGCCATGGGGTTGCTGGGCATGCTGAGCGACGCCGCCTCTTCTGGGTGCGCGGCGAGGTTGCCGAGGAACTTCCCTGACCCGGAGTACACGCGGTCCTCCGTGTGACGGCACCCGGACGACAGCTCCAACAGCCGCGAGGTGCCGCGGACCGACCACTGGCCCGCCGTCACGACGTAGTGGAGGTAGGGCGAGGGTTCGCCGTTGCGCGGCGCCAGCTCGAGGCCGGTGACGGTGGTGGTGATTCGCGCGTGGAGGCTCTTGCTGCCGTCGGGGGTCTGCAGGTTGAGATCTTCAGCGTGCTCATGCGTGCTCGAGCCGCGCACCACCTGGCAGGGACTGGCCAGCGTCTTGATCGTCACGTCACCTTCCAATCGAGCGCTGGGCTCGTCGGTGGTGTTGGCCAGCACCACCCACACGTCGTCCAGCTTCTCCTCTGGCTTCGCGCGGCAGTAGTACTTCCGGTCGGTGTCCACCTTCTCCACCTTCCACTGCTTGCCGTGAATTCGATGAATCAGCGCCACGGCGCGATGGCTGGCCGGAAGCGCTGACCAGTCGAGCTCCAACTGCTGCACCGAGTCGTTGACGTGAAACCGGAAGTACCGGGCGCCCGCCACCGGCAGCGAGACCGGAAGTCGAAACGGGCCCTGCGCCCCGGCGGCGTCGCGCGGGTTGAGATCGTGATCGGCGCTGAGCAGCGGGAGCTTCTCCAGCGGAAAGCCGTGGTTGCCCTCTGAAAACAGCTTGCTTACCGGGCGGTCGCCCGCGAACTGGGAGTTGACGTCGCGCAGCGCGAAGTCGATCGCCTGGGTGCGCCAATCGAGCTGCGAGAGGGCCGTCCTCATCACCGCCACCGGGTCGTTCCGGGTTCGCCCCATGGAGGCGAGCAGGCCCGCCATCGCCGAGCGGCCCTGCTGCTGAATGGCGAACAACATGAGCGGGAAGAGGGTCATCGCCTGCTTCCGGGTCGCCGTGCCCGCCGCGGCTTGCGTGAAGCGCGAGGCGGGCTCCTCTTTCTGAAAGGCGTTCTCGAACAGCGGCTCGTAGACGAAGGTCGGCGTGGTCGCGGTCAACAGCTCCGTCTCCGCCCACGTGGCCATCGCCTCGAGCACCCAGCTGTCGTGCACGTGCCCCTGCTGCGAGGCGAGGAAGTAGAGCGCCAGCTCGTGCACCAGGGCGTGGCGCCAGGCGTCGCTGCCCACGGCGTCGCGCGAGGCGACGAGCAGCCACTCGCCGTAGTCGAAGTGGGCGAGCGTGTCGCGAAAGGTCCCGCCCGGCGGTGCGGCCGGCGGCAGGCGCGGAGACTTGCGGAGCATGGGGTCGGCGGCGCGAGGCAGCCACACATCGAATGCGTCGTCGGGGTCAATGTCCTGCGCCTTCAGCGGCGGCGGGTCGGGCACGCCGGTGTCCGGCCTGGGGGCGCCGAAGAGGGCGGTGAGCTTCGTCCACACCGGGGCGATCTCCCGCATGGCCCGGTCGAGGTCTGCCTGCCAGGTGCCGCCGGAGCAGGCCGCCCACAGGCGGAACTTCACCGAGCCGCCCACGGTGCCCGGGGCCGAGGCCCAGTCGTCGTTGCGCAGACACGTGGCCTGTGGCGCGGTCGGAATGGTCGAGGCCACGCCGGGCGCGCTCACCCAGAGCGTCAGCAGCACGAGGGCGCGCTTCATGGCGTCACCCCCTCGGGCCGCCAGCTGGAGACGGTCAGCTCTCCGGTGGTGGCGGTCTCCGGGACGACGAGGCGACCGAAGACAAAGCCGTCTGGGGCGGGGAGCAGCGCGCTCGCCGCCTCGCCCGACTGAGGGTCAGGCTCGACGACGAGGCGGGGTGGGCCGAAGGGCGCGCCGAGCTTCCCCGAGACGACCGCGGTGCCGCGGCCTGCGGGCCAGGTGACGGCGAGCGTGCCGTCGGGCCTTGTGGCCACCTGACCCCGGGTGAGGTCGGGCGACCCGCCGCGATCGAACGTGGCCAGCACGACGCGTGGGCCGCCGTCGACGCGCTCGGCCACGAGCTGATCGTTTCGCGTCCACACCAGCATCAGCTGACCGCCCGGCAGGAACGCGGCGCGCACCGCTTCATCGGCGACGCCGTCAGCGGCCGGGGTCGGCGCCGCAGCCCACTGCCCCTGCCGAAACCGGAGGAGCCGAACGTCCCTGTCTTTCGGCGTGCGGTAGCTCGCGTCGCGATCCCACGTGAAGGCCACCGCCGCTTCGCCCGCCCCGGAGCAGGCGAGGGACCAGTTGAGCACGCCCGTGAGCGGCTCAGCGGCGATGGGCGCCGGTGGGGCCCACGCCGTGCCGGACCACAGAGCGTACTGAAACGAGAGAGGGGCCTTCTTCTTCCCCATCAGCGACTGGCCGTTGGTGGTCTGCCAGACGGCGAGCACCCGCTGGCGATCGAGGCGGCACAGCTTCGGTCGAAGGTGCATGCTCGCTTCGGAGGTCAGCGTCCCCGACGCGTCGATGGCTCCGTTCCTGACCGAGGCCCAGGCGATCTGAAAGTCGGCCAGCCCCGCGCGCGAGAGATCGGCCGGGCTCTCGGCCCAGACCGCCAGCGCGTGGCCTGACCCATCAAACGCCACGTCGGGGAACATGGTGATGTGCTCCGCGTCCGAGAGCGCGAGCGGGGGCGACCACGGGCGCTCCGGGCCGGACGCGGTTCGAAGCTCCATGCGGGAGGCGGGCCGCTTCTTCCCCGGCACGGTCGCGGCGTGAACCTCGGCGAGCTCGGTGCCCGCGGGCGCCAGCGCGAAGGCCGGCATCGAGTCGTCGGGCACTGAGCCCGTGAGCGGGCCGCCGGTGTTGAGCCCGGCGATCCAGCCCGACGTCGGTGAGGGGAACCCCAGCGCGAAGGGCACGCGACAGTTGTCGTCCGGCCCGAAGGGGTGCGTCTTCTCCCACGGACCGTACTCGGTGCCGAGCAGCTGGGCCCGCGCGGTGGCGTACAGCTTTCCGCCCCACGCCTTGACCGCGATGGGCGGGAGCGTGCCCAGCGGCGCCGCGCGCAGCTGCAGGTTGCCGCACGCGCCCACCCGCCCGGAGGCGTTGGCGATCCACGGGAGGCCGACCTCGGCGCGAATGTGCACGTCGAGGTCGCTCCGCGCGCCCAGCGAGGTGAACTCCAGCGAGCTCGCCGCCGGGGCCCCGCGGTAGCCGGTGACGATGGCGAAGCTGGCCTCTCCGTGCAGGTGGAGCCCCAGCCCGAAGGTGATGTCTTCGCAGACCTCGTCGCGAATGGCCGCCAGCATCGCGAACGGAATCGGCGCGGCGCACACCGCGGCCACGCCGGGGAACAGGTAGGTCCATGAGAAGTTCTGGTCCTTCTCCAGCTTCTTCACCGGCACTTCGAGGTCGCCTTCGAGCAACAGCCCGCGCTCGCTCAGCGTCGCGGTGTGTCGGCCTTCGTAGGTGAAGTGCAACGACTTGCTCCCGAACACGAAGTCGAACTGACCGTCGGCCGTGCCCGGCGTGGGGACGCCGTCGGAGTCCGCGAAGAGGCGAATGTTGGTGAGGTTCCGAGCCTGCGCGCGAGAGACCACGGGGGGGAAGACGCCCCAGTTCCCCGCGATGAACGGCACGTTGTTCTCGATGGTCTTCTTGGCGTCGAAGTTCACGGGCCAATGGACGATCGCCTCGTACCGGACTCCAGGAGTGGCTTTCAGCCCCTCCGTGAGCGGTCCCAGCAACCACGGCGGGGTCGGCACCAGCGCGTTGCGAATCGGCAGGGGGGCTGACTTCGCGCCGCCGGCTTCGGCGACCACCTCCACCACGCCTGAAGTCCCCGCGACCTCGAAGCCCATGTCGAAGGTGGTATGCGCCACGTTGGCGCCGCTGACGTCTTCTTTGGTGAAGGCGCCCGCGCGGAACGTCACCTTGCGGCTCCCCGCCGCGCCGCGCCAGTCGATCTCCGCGTCGAAGGGGTTCTCGGCCGGCACGCTGCGAAGGAAGAACTTCTGGTAGCGGCTGGCGGCCTGCGTCACCACGGGCGCCTCGCGCAGGAGCTCGAGCGTGGTCTCTTCGCGAATCTCGTCGGCGGCGTGGGTGAACTGCTTCTTGAACAGCGTGCCGCGTGGGTCGGTCTGCTTCGGAAGGGGGGGAATCTTGAAGGCCATGCCCTCCATCGATGGCGACAGCTCAGACGGGTCCTGCCGGAACTTCGCGAAGCCCATCAGCCACAAGGGCAGCGTCTCGAGCGAGATAGGGACCAGCCGCCCGGCGGTAGGCTCACGGCAGATGAAGGTGAGGGAGCCGGTGGGAGAGACGGGGAGCAGCACGAGCTCGGTCAACCGCTCTCCGGTGGCGTCGAAGGTGGCCGAGACCTTAAGCTGGCCGTCCTGGAGCACGCGCTGCTGCAGCACGCACTGACTGGCCGGAGCGCCTTCATCTCCGCACGAGAAGTCAGTGGGCGCATCGAGCGTCACCAGCTTGAACCAGCCCGTCCCTTCGAGCTTGTTGGTCGCCAGCGCCGGCGAGCCCGAGGCGCTGCGGAGCGGCACCGTGGCCTGCACGTGGACCTTGAACGGCTGGCCACCCGCGCAGCCGTCGCCCAGGCCGTGGGTGAGCGCCACGGTGGAGTCGAGGGTGAAGGTGTCCGCCGCCAGCGCGGAGAGGGGGAGGGTGAGGCAGACCGTGCACAGCGTGAGGAGTCGTTGGCTCATGAGCGGCGGCGAAATTACCCAAGTTGATGAATAAGCGAAGCTGTTGCTTGTGTGCGACGGCGCTCCGCCGCCGAAGGAGGCCATGGCCGACCTGGGCCGGGCGATGGGCTGGCGTCAGGGCTGGGGCGCTCTGGGGACTCCACCGACCTCGAGCCGGCCGGCTTCACCACCTGCTCGAGGGAGCACCGACCCGGTCAGGGAATGACCCGCTGCCGGGTTCTCCACAGCCCCACGCCCGACGCGTAGACGTAGCCGTCCTTCACTCGCAGGCGCGACACGGTGGAGAGCGCCGAGGCGTCAATCACGTCGGTCGTCTTTCCATCCGCCGTGATGCGCACCAGCATCATGCCGCGCTGAAGCTGGCGAAAACCCAGCACCCCGCCGCCGGGCACCGGGCCCCACAGCAGGTTGTCCAGGAACGGCGCGAACTTGTTCCCTTCCGCGTCCGGCGGTGGCGCCGCCCAGGTGACGGTGACCGGGGCTCCGCCCGTGCGGTCCAGCACGCTCATGGTGACGCCCGTGGTGGTCGCGGGCGGTGACGGGTAGAAGACGCGACCCGTGTCATCGAGCGCGTAGCGAGCGCCCGGGAAGTTGCGGAAGGCGGGAAGCGGCGTCTGCTGGGTGGCCCCGGTCGCCATGTCGATGTCCACCAGCACCATCGAATTGGGGTTCGACTTCAGCGGTCCGACCAGCAGCGGGTGGCCCGACGGCGCCATGCGCAGCACCGAGTCGAAGTGCGTGTCGACCAGCGGGTCTTCCCACGCCGCGCCCCGCGTCCCGTTGCCATCGAACTGCACCACCGCGGCCGAGGTGTCGGCCTTGAGCCAGACGTTGGCCCCGTGCGTCTCGAGCTGTCGCGCGCGGCCGACCAGAAATCCGCTCAGCGGCTCACTCCAGGTGTTGGTGGACGGGTCGTAGCGGAAGACGCCGAGGTTGTCGGCGGTGACCAGCAGCGCGTCGCCGGCGAACGCGAAGTCCGAGATGATGATCTCCGTCTGTCTCTGCGACACGCAGTTCGCGGTGGTCGTGCAGCCGACGCGATCGCCGCCGACCCATTCCCAGAACGGGTCACCCGCGTCGGGCGCAGAACCCGGGCTGCCGCCGCAGCCGGCCAGGAGCGCGAAGAGAATGAAACCTGAGAGCACGTGGCGCATGGCCGGCTTCTATTTCTCGCCTTGACTTCGAACAAGCCGATCTGTTTCTTGACCGCATGACTCTCTCCCGTGCGCGTGTGCTCGTCGAAGTCGTGTCGCTGGCGTTGATGACAGCGTGTGGAAGCGGTGGCGGCGGCGGCAGTTGGCAGGACGACTGGGGCCGCAAAGGTTTCGCTCCCGAGCCCGGCGAAGACTCGGCCGAGCTGTTCACGCTGCCCGCCGGCCTCACGCTCAAGCAGCTGTCGTATTCGAAAGATCCCGACCTCGTGTTGGCGCGGCTCGAGAACGCGACGGGTGAAGACACGTATTACCTGCTCCGGCTGAGCGCGAAGTCGGCCACGCCCTACTGTGGGAAAGTCGCCGTGGCGCAGGTCGCGGCACCGCTCGAACCCGAGGTGAGCACCGCCGCGTTCGGGTTGGTGGGTGACACGCTGGTCTTCTTCGCCCCCGTGGTCGACGCCGCGGCGTACGACGCGCGCGTGGTGTGCACCAAAGGCACCGGCGGGTCCGACCTCGGCGCGGTGATGAGCAAAGAGAAGATTCCGGCGCCGTACGTCTCGAACGGGCCGTCGGCGCTGATGCGCGCGCTGTCGGCCAACGGGTTCTGGACGACCGGTCGCGACGGAACCGGGCCCAAGCTGATGGAGGTCCGCTACGACGGCACCGTGACCACCATCGCCCTCGACGCGTCGCAGGACCACGGTCACCGCTTCGACATCGCCCGAAATGCGTTCTTCTACATCGCCGGCGCGGACGTGAAGAAGGTCGACCTGGGCACGCAGGCCATCACCACCGTGGGCAGCGGCGTCAACGCGCTCTCCCTCACCCTCGCCGATGAGCACGGCGTGCTGGCGCAGACCGCCTCCGGCGGCGCCGTGGTGCACCTCGACGCGAGCGCGCCCACCGTCGTGCCGTCGGCCACCCTGGGCACCGGCCCCACCGACCTGTACTTCGAGAGCGACGGCAAGGGCGTGGTGGTGGGTACGGCGCGCTATGACACGAAGACCGGGCAGACCTTCTCGCTCATGCTCGACGGTGAGCTCGCGGCGAACGCGCTCAAGTACACGCGCAGCCTGTCCCGGTCTGGCCATGCCTACCTGTTGGGGCCGTACTTCGACCCACTCGAAGTCTGGGTGGCGCCGTCGTCGAGCCCGGCCACGTTCGCCCGCGCCACGCCCAACTATCGCGTGGAGGTGACGCCGGGGCGCTCGGACCTCGCGCAGGAGATGTACAGCCAGGCGAACCCGAAGCAGTACTCGCTGCGCGATGGCTCGTGCATTCTCTTCACCGGCCGAATGGAGGTCGGCCCCGGTGACGGGCCTCCGAAGGCGGCCAACCTCCAGGGCAACTTGAACGACTTCGGGCGTGCGGGCGAGGTGTGGCCGTTCGTGGGCCGCCGCGGGGTGGTGTGGTCGAAGTGCGGCGACTCGAAGGGCACCGTGCTCTCGGCGTTCGGCGTGGGCCCGAGCCAGAGCTTCTCCAGCTTTCAGCTGGGCGGTTCGTCGTTCCGGGACGACCGGCCGTTCTTCGCCCAGATGTACGTGCGCGTGCGGGGCGCCGAGCGGGCGACCAACGACCCCTCGCTGGGCACCCGGTACTGGGACTACCTCGAGTCCGGGTGGACCGTGACGCCCGACGGCCGCCCCGTGCCGCTCTACAAGCTCGCCGAGCGCGCGTGGCTTCGCGCCCAGTCGTTCGAGAACTTCATCGTCAAGCGAGACGACAAGCTGTTCGTCGCCCGCGGGTACAAACCGTAGCGGTCGCGGACTGCGAGGTGGGGCCAGACGCCTTCGCGATTGCGGAGAGGCGCGTCGGCGGCACGCTCGGCCCCCGAGAGGACGGGCGCTACCGGGACGTCGCGCCGTAGTGGCGGGTTCCCGGCGGGAGGTACTGATTGATGGCGGCGTTGGTCGGAATCGGAACGGCTTGTTGATGCACCGCTGACAACGCCGCGGTCGGCGACCCATCGGCGCTGACCCAGGTGGTGCCCATTCGCCCGCTGGCTTCAAAGCCGGCGATCCCGACCGGCGCCGCCGCCATACCCGTGCCGAAGAGCCCGAGGTCGCTGTACGAGCTGACGCTGGTCGTCATCGTCGTCGGGTTGTATCGCTGAATGCTGATCACCCCGCCGGCGTACACGTTCCCGTCAAACAGTGTCTGGGGCAAGCCCGCGTAGGGGACGTTGGCTTTGTGGACGATCTCTTCGAGTGGCACGTACGTGTACGTCGCGGCGTTGTGCTTGGTCGTGATGCACACCAGTGAGCTCGCCCCGCAGAAACTGCCGCCGCCTGAGGGGTAGGCGAAGATGTTGTTGATCACGAGGTCCACGCGCGGCTTCCAGTCCAACGTCACGGGCCGAACGCGGTTCTTGTCCCAGTTGTTTGGCCACTGATTGCCCGGTGGCCCACACGCCGTTCCGCGCGTGTAGTCGTAGCAGGGCGGCTCGCCCGGTGGCGGGACCGAGCGGCTGTCGGTGTACAAGCCAAGCTGGTCATAGCCGCCGACCACGGTGTTGTTGACCAGCTTCACGCCTGACGCCGCGGCGAGCTTGAACGCCTGACCTCCGGCCGGAACGGTGATGTCGTTATTGATGATCAGGATGTCGTCGGACACCTCGTAGAAGATTGAAGCTCCGGAGATGTTGGTCAGCTTGTTGTGCGCGACCTCCGTCTTGTAGTTGCTGTCGTCCCACCAGAACCCGTGGCTCTTCAGGTTGCTGAGCTCGTTGTTGACGATCTTCGTGCCCCAGGCGCGCCCGAACTTGATGGCGCCAGACACGGGCGAGCTGGTGAATTCATCCCAGCGATCAATGTTGCTGACCTTGTTCGAGTCGTACACGAAGTCGTCGGCGTTGATCACGGCGCCCCCCAGCCAGTTCGAGCCGGTGATGGTCACGTGCTGGACGCGTGCGCTCTTGATCATGTTGTTGGCGGCGTAGTCACCGCTGATGAACAGGGGAACGAGCGAGATCTCCGACAGCTCGACGTTGCGAATCAACAGGCCGTCTGCGTCTTTGCCCGCGAGGATGACGCCGTAGTCGCCGCCGCTGTCGGAGTAGCGGGTGATGACGAGGCCCTCGAGCGTCGTGTCCTTGCCGCTGATGTTCAGAAATTGGCGCCGCTGGGAGACCTCGATGTTCGCTTTCGCCGCGTCGGTCGCGGTCAGGTAGAGCCGCGCGTTCGGGCGGTCGACCCAGAACTTGCCGTCAACGAGCGCGTTTTTGGTGCTGACCTGCTGCAGCTGGGTGCCGCCAATCCACGCCTGGTCCGAGAACCGACCCGCGCCGCTCGCTCCCCCGCTGACCCCCTGGCCGCCCGGAATGTTCATCGTGCCGGTCGTGTCCGGCGTCGGCGTGTATGCGATGTAGCGATGGATCCCGTCAGCGACCCACCCGCTCGTCACCACGCGCGCGCCGTTGAACGTCGGCGTTTCTCCCGGGTAGGCGACGATCTTGAGCGTCTTTCCGGCGGTGCTGACGCTGCCCTGGTTCCGATAGAGGCCGCCCCGGATGATGATGGTGCCCCCGCTCGGCGAGTTGCTGACCGCCGCGGCCAGCGTCGCGTACGGGGCCGCGAGCGAGCCGTTCGGCGACGCGTCGCTGCCATTGGTGGCCACGAACTTTGCGGTCACCGGAATTGTCGCGACGGCGTAGGCGACGGGCAGGTGCGCGCCAGCGCTCGCGACCACCGTGATGCCTCCACCGCCGCCGCCGCCCTGAGCGCCCCCGCCGCTGCCGCCGCCCGCGCCACTTCCGCCACCGGCCGCTCCACCGCCCGCACC
>CAZFXD010000108.1:0-15197 GCA_964522795.1 uncultured Myxococcaceae bacterium | reverse complement strand
GCTGCGCGCCTGGGCGGCGCGGAGCGGGCCCACGGGGCGTCATCGCGATCCCAGTCGCGGCTGCACGCGCCGTGCTCCCACCGGTGGTGCCGATGATGCGAAGCGATCGCCGACCCGAAGCCGAAGACGACGCCCAGGATGAGCAGAATGCGAAGGCCGATGCGGTGTCTCATGGTCAGATCTCCTGGGGTGACGAGGAAAACCGATGTGCGCGGCGACCACCGCCGCAGTGTCCGTGCCCGCGGCCTCGGAGCATGTCCGCAGCCACGCGCCGCTGCTCAGGCTCCAGCGCTTCATGGACCGACTGCAGGCTCTCGATGAGCGCGGTCTCCGCGTCGTCCACGGCGGCGCGGGCTTTGGCGAACGCCGCTCGCACCGCGTCGGTATCGAAGTGCACTGCCTGGGTGGCGTCGGCCGTGGCGCGGCGCGCGTCTTCAGCCGCGTCGCGAACAGCGCGGCCTTTCTCGCGCAGCTTCTCAAACGCCGCCGCGATCACCTTCTCCTGCCCCGGGGTGGTGTCGAGGCGCTGGTAGACGCGCCGCAACATCCAGTTGCGCCGGCCCCATCGCCCGCCGTGGTGGTGGGACAACTTCCACAACCCAATCAGACTCAACACGCCAATGACTGCGCCGAACATGTGTTCCTCCTCAAGCGGAGTCGCCCCAAGTGGCGTCTCCGATGACCTGAAGGTAGGAACCCCACGTGAAGCGACCACGCGGGTTTTGATGAAGAAGTGTGAAGGCCGGTGAAAGCCCGGAAGTTCTCAGGCCTTGGCGTTGAACGTGACGGCGCCAACGAAGCGATTTTCGCCGATGAGCTCAATGGTGCGCCGGCCACTTTCGGTGTCGGCCTGCCCCAGCTGCACGCACAACAGCGCCGCGTCAGCCGCCAGCGCCACCGGCACGCCGGCCGGGTTGGAGACGACTGAGTCGAGAACGACAATCACGATGCCACCCTGCGAGACGTGGCTCGTCATGTCGATGATGAGGCGCGAGGCGCCGGTGAGGTCGCACCCCTCTCCGGAGATGAGCTTGATGGAAGACTCTTTGTGCAGCGAGGCCACCTTGGCGAGCGACTTGCCGACGACGGACGCCGACCCCCCGGGGTGGGCCGGGATGACCGCGAGGCAATTCCACTCCTTCTTCAGCGTGGCGAACCACAGCCGCTGCATCTCCGCGGAGGGAATATCAACCTGCTTCTGGCTCACGGCGGGCGCGTTCATTTCGGCGATGACTCCGTCAGTTGTTTGATCGCGCGCGTGAACTCGCCGCGGGTGAACGGCTTGATGAGGTACATCGATGCGCCGAGCTCTTCAGCCTGGGCGCGGTCTTCGGGCAACCCACGCGCGCTGACCATCAAGATAGGGCTCTTGTGCGGGACCTCGCGCTTGATGAAGTCGAGCACGTCGTAGCCGGACGACTCGGGGAGCATCAGGTCGAGGACGATGAGGTCGAACCTCTGTTCCTTCAAGAACGTCATCGCGCGGCGCCCGTCGAACGCTTCGACCACGCCGAACCCCGCCACCTGGAGGAAGCCTTTGACGAGCTTTCGCAGCGCCGGGTCGTCCTCGACGAGGAGCACCTGCTTCGGCGGCACGGGCACTGGGGAAGTCATCTACAGCACACCCTCGGTTCGCACGGTGAACGACACCTGAAACAACCACTGCACGTTGAGCCCCGACACCGTGGCCATCGGCGGCGGGGGCGCGTACGTGCTCGAGCGGCGTAAGCTAACGTCCGCTCGCCAAAATCGCGAGCCTTCATAACCGACCGAGCCGTCGAGCGCGGTGGTGAAGAGGTTGCCGCCCAGCACGCCCAGCGACTGCGCCACGCCGTATCGCACCGAAGCGCGGAGCGTCTGCCGGTAGACCCAGGCGAGCGCCGCCCCGCCTTCGATCCGTTCGTAGATGCTGCCGCTGAAGCGGTCGATGAAGGGCCCCAGCGTGCCCTGCGCGCGCGCCTCCAGCGAGTGGCCCGGAAACGCGAACGTGTGCGACGCGGCCAAGCCGACCATGGGCAGCACGCCGAAGGTGCGCGGGCTGCCGGCGGTGGGCTGACCTCCGGCTCCGGCGATGCCGCCCGAAACTTCGGTGAACGTGCGCGGGTCGAAGTCGTGTCGCCATGCCTCTGAGAACTCGAAGGAAGCCACCGCCGCTCCGGTCGAAAACCGCGCGTACCGGGGGACAAGCAGCATGGTCAGCGCGTCCGTCGCGGTGGGCGAGAAGCGGAAGCGCCCCTCCGCCCTCGGTGCGTTCTGCCAGGGAAGCGAGGCGCGCGCGGCGTCGTCGACGCCTCCCCCGAGGAACCAGCCGATGGAAGCGCCGACAGAGGCGCTCGCCGAGAGCTGAACGTCGCTGCCCAGCGCGAAATCAAAGTCGCCTTCGCGGATGACCGCCGCGCTGGTGACGGGCTGGATGGGGGCGATGACGGTTGGCTCGGGGGTTCCGGCGGCGGCGGTCGGCGCGCTGAGGCGCAGCGTCGAGAGGTCGGTCAACCCGTAGCTCCCGAAGGCCGAGGCATACCCGCGGGTGGTGGCGTCGAAGCGGTGCTCGTAGAAGAGCGTACCGCGCTGCGTGTGTTCGTAGCGCCAGGTGCTGGGCGAGTACGGCTCGCGCCAGCGAAACGTGGGGGCGTAGGCCAGGTCGAAGCGGTCGTGCGCCCCCAGCACGCTCCCGGCCACGCGCGGGTTCACTTCTCCATCAGCGGCGGTGGTGGCATTGGGGGCATCGCCGGGCACCGCCGAGCGGGTGCGCACGTCGAGCGCGACCGACCCGGCGTAGAGGTACTGCACGTCGGCCCACGCCGCGCCCGCGCCAAGGCACGCGCAGAGCGCGACGCTCGCAGCGCGAAGACGGAACCGGCGAACGGGCGAACGCACCACGGCCGACTTTGTAGTCGGAACCCGCGTGCGCGGCTACGCGGAGTGTCGTTTGACATGCCGGGTGGCAGCCCCTTGTATCAAGGGGTGAAGATTTCGCGCGGGGGCGCCCCACTCCCGGTACCCAGCACGCAGGCGTCCGAGGCCGTCACCACGCGCCCGGTCGCGACCACGGCCGGGCCCCTGTCGACCAGCCTGGAGGTGAAGGCCACGCCGGTCCCCCGGCCCGTGGCGCCGTGGGCGGCGAGGTCCCGCCAACTGGCGAACGAGGCCCTGGCCAGGGCGGGCGCTCGGGAAGACCTGAGCCCGGCGCAGTTGAAAGTGGCGCTGGCGCAGCTGAAGTCAGCGGCGGAGATCAGCGGCGCCAATCTCTCGCTCGCGGTGTCTCCCCTCCACAAGGGTGCCGCGGTGGTGCGCGACGCCAGCGACGCGTTGGTCAACCCAGCCTCCAACAGCAAGCTCGCCACCGCGTGCTCGGTGATGACCTCGCTCGGCCCCGACTTCACCTTCAAGACGCCTTTCGCCACCGACGCCCAGGGGAACCTGCACATCAAAGGTGCGTTCGACCCTTCGATGACCGACGAGACGCTGCGCGAGGTGGCGCTCGCGCTTCGGCAGCGCGGGGTCACCCGCGTGGCCGATATCGCACTCGACACCTCGGCCCTGGTCGGCCCGCGAACCCCGGCCCACTTTCGCGAGTCAGGCGACAGCGACTTCGACTACCTCGCGCGGCCCGAAGCGCTGGCGGTGGACAAGAACGTGATCGACATTCACGTCGCCCCAGGCGCCACGCCGGGCGCGGCACCGACTGTCACGTCCGAGAACGACGAGTTCGCCTTCCAGAGCCGGGTGAGCACGGTTGAACCTGGCGCCCAGTTTCGCATCGGCGTGGACGAGAAAGATGTGCACGGCCAGCTCGTTCGCGACGACGCCCGCCGACCCATCATCGACCTGTGGGGCGACATCGCCGCCGACTACACCAAGGGCAAAGACCTGGTGATGAAGACGCCCAGCCCGACGGAGACGTTCGGCGCGGCGATGACGCGGGCCTTGAAGGCGGCCGGCATCGAAGTGACCGGCGGGCTGACGATGGGGCCGATGCCCTCGGCAGCGTCAGTGACCGTCACGCACGAGTCTGCCCCGCTGTCGGAGTTGCTGAAGGGGAGCCTCGCCGCCTCCAACGCGTTTGACTTCGAGATGTACTCGCTCGCGGCCGCGGCCCAGGCCTCGCCCGACCACACCACCACCGTCGCCGCGGGCGTTCAGAAGACGAACACCTTCCTCGCGGACACCCTGCACTTCAAAGGCGCGCACCTGGAGAACGCGTCGGGCATCAACCGCGCCAACACGCTGTCCACCGATCAACTCCTCGAGCTGCTTCGCTACAGCGCGCGCACCCCGTCCGCACGGTGCGTGGTCGAAGGCCTGGCGCGCCCTGGAATGGCGGGCACCACGCTCACCACCCGCATGCTGGACACGCCGGCCGAGTCGCGCCTGCGGGCCAAGACGGGCACGCTCACCGGCACCGCGGCGCTCTCGGGCGTGGTGGACCTCGAAGGCACCAACCCGCTCGCATTCTCCTGCGTGGTGAACGACCTGCCCAAAGGCGTGGAGGGGCGGCAGGCCGGCCGCGCGTGGCTCGACGCGTTGGGCATCGTGCTGGCCGCGGCGAAGACGACCTGACGTTCGGCGCAGCCGAGGTACGCTCCGCGCGATGACGTGGGGACTGGTGGTGTTCGCGCTTCGAAACCTGGCACGGCGCCGCCGCCGAACAGCGATGGCGTTGACCGCAGTCGGCATTGGCGTGGCCGCGCTGATCTCGCTGCGGGCCTTCATCACCGGCCAACAGGACGTATTTCTCAACGGCCTGGTCAAGGGGCAGCTCGGCGCGCTGCAGGTGCACCGGCGCGGGTACGTGGACACGCTCGAGCGGCTGCCCCTGGGCAACGCCATCGTCGACGGCGCAGCGCTGCGGGAGAAGATGACGGCGGTGCCCGGAGTCACGGCGGTCGCCGGCCGCATCGTGTTCGGGGGGCTCCTCGCGGCGCCGAGTCTCGACGATGGGTCCGATGGCCCCAGCGCCACCGCCATGGTGACCGCCATCGACCCCGTGGCCGAGCGCCTGGTGTGTCCGCAGCGCTTCGCCTGGACGGGCGTGGGCGAAGTCTTCCACGCGGCGGAGGCGAGGGAGCTGTGGCTGAACAACGAGCTCGCTCAGAGCCTCGGGCTCTCGCTCTCCACTGCCCCGGACGAGGCGCGCTGGCCGGCGATGCTGGCGGCGGACGCCGACGGCGCGCTCAACGGAGAGGCGCTCGCGCTGACCGCCACCCAACTGTCGGCGCTGCCGGGAGATCGAAAGGTGGCCTACGTGCCGCTGGGGGTGGCGCAGCGCCTGCTCCGCATGGACGGGCGCGTCACAGAGTACGCAGTGGCGGTTGCGGCGTTGAGCGAAGTGCCCCGCATTCAGCGCGACCTGGAGCGCGCGCTCGGCCCCGAGTTCGAAGTGCACCGCTGGAACGAGCTGGTGCCGTTCATGGACGGGTTGATCGCCAACATGGACCTCACGCTGGCCATCACCACGGGGCTGTTGCTGGTGGTGGCGTTGCTGGGCGTGCTCAACGCCATGCTGACCAACGTGCTGGAGCGGCGGCAGGAGATCGGCGCGCAGCTCGCCATCGGCATGCGTCGCAGGAGCGTGGTGCGGCTGTTCCTCATCGAAGGGTTGGCGGTGGGCGTGCTGGGCGGCGCGCTGGGGGTGACCGTTGGGGTGACCCTGGTCGCGTGGCTCGGGGCCCGCGGCATCACCATTCCCATTCCCGGCAGCGATGTGCCCGCGGTGGTCATTCCCCGCCTGCAGGCCGTGGTGGCGGTGCTGGCCTTCGTCATCGCTGCGGCCGGCTCGACGCTGGCGACGCTCTGGCCGGCGATCCGCGCCAGCCGCCTCTCGCCCATGGAGGCGTTGACCTCGCGATGAAGGTGCTGTGGGCCCTGGCGGCGCGCAACGTGGTGCGGAACGGTCGGCGCAGCGCCATCACGCTCGCCGCCGTAGCGATGGGGGTGCTGGTGGTGTTGGTGCTGAAGGGGCTGTCGGACGGGTTCGTCGACCTGGTGGTGGACAACGTCGTCGAGGGCCGCACCAGCGCCATTCAGGTCCACCGCGCGGGGTACATGAAGAACCGCGACGCGGTCCCGCTGGGGTTGTCGCTCTCGGCGGCCCCTGCATTCGCGGAGCGCCTCCAGCGGGTTCCCGGGGTCCGGGCCGTGGCGCCGCGCATTCAATTCTCGGGGCTGGTCAGCGACGCGTCGGGCCAGTCCACCTTCCTCGGCACGGGCATCGACCCCGCGGCGGAGAAACAGGTGTGCCGCAACTGGGGCCGCGACCTCACGCCTGAAAGTCGCGATCTCGAAGTGGGCGACGGGAATGAAGCGCTGCTGGGCATCGCCCTGGCGCGGAGCTTCGGGGTGAAGCCGCACGGCGCGTCGCTCGACGACACGGCGCGCCTGACGCTGGCGGTGAGCGGACCCTCGGGGCGGCTCAACGCCATGAGCATCGCGGTGAAAGGCATCACCGAGACCGCGTTTCGCTTCGACAACAAGCGGCTGATCAGCGTGCCGCTCCCCTTCGCCCAGGAGCTGTTGGGCATGCCCGGGCAGGTGACCGAGTACGCGGTGGCGGTGGAGCACCGGGAGTCGATCCATCGCGTGGCCGCCGACCTGCGAGCGGCGCTCGGCCCGCAGTACGAAGTGCACACCTGGCGGGAAATCCAGCCATACATGGACGGGGTGGTGCGTCGGCAGGAGGTGATCGTGGCCATCTCCGCGCTCATCTTCTTTCTGGTGATCGTGGTGGGGATCTCCAACGCCATGTCCTCGGCCGTGGCCGAGCGAGTACGGGAGATCGGCACCATGCTCGCGGTGGGGGCGTCTCGCGCCAGGGTGCGAACGCTCTTCCTGTTGGAGTCGCTGATGCTGGGGCTGTTGGGGGGCCTCATCGGCGCGATGCTGGGGCGCGCCGTGGTGGCGGTGGTGGCCGCGTTCGGCGTGCCGGTGAAGCAGATCGTCAACGCGGGCGACGCGTTGATTCGCCCCAGCGTGTCGTGGGAGTTCACAGCGTTGGCCGTGCTGGCGGGCGCCGCCGTGGCGCTGGCCGCCGCGCTGGTGCCGGCGTGGTCGGCGTCGCGCCAGTCCCCCGCCGACGCGCTGCGCACCTAAATCGTCTTCAGGTATTCGATCAGCGCGACCTTGTCGGACTCCGCCAGGTCCTGCCCGTAGAGGTGGCCGGCCCGGCTGTTGCCGCGCGCGCGGGTGTCGAAGCGGCTCAGCGTGCGCGGGTCGTGCTGCCGCTGCGTCGCGTCGGGGGCGCACTCTCTGGCTCCCTCGACGTCGCGCTCGATGCACACCAGGCCCACGCGCTCGGCGTCGAACTGGTTCCACCGGCGGTAGAACGCCACCGGCCGAGCCTCGGGGTGCAACAGGTGCCACAGCGTGGGCACGGAGCCGTTGTGCAGGTACGGCGCCGTCAGCCAGATGCCGGCGAGCGGCTGGGGGACATACGCGTCGGTCGCTTCAATCTGCAGAAAACCGGAGAAGGCCGTTCGCTCGAGCGCGCTGGCCATGCCCCTGGACATGGAGAGAGCGCGCTCGGGGTCCGTCCCCACCCGGGCGACGGAGATTCGCCGGTTGGTGAACGTCGGCGCGTCCGGGGCGTAGCTCCCGTGACAGCTCGCGCAGGCCTCGGCGTAGACGTCGTGACCGCGCGTGGCCAGCGTCGCGTCGACGGCGAACGGGTACGGCGGCGGCTTCAACGGCCCCTCCATGAAGGCCACGATGTCGTCGAACACTTCGCGGTGGCGCAGCGCGTCCGCGGCGCTCCGACCCTTCTGCAGCTCGGTCAGCATGATGCGGGCGGCGTGATCTCCGGTGATGCTCCCGTCCGCGAGCGCGCTGGTCTTGAGCGCCTGGTTGAAGGTGGGCGCGAGATCGACCATCGCCGCGTGCTCATCGTCGGGCAGCCCGAACAGTCGCTTGTAGCCGTTGAGGTTGTCGGAGCGACCGGCGCCCGCGTTGGGCCAGTCTCGCTGGGGAAATGGCTTGATGGCGTGGCTCGCCACCTCCATCCACGCGCGAACGCCCTGGCGCTCCAGCCCCTCGAGCGGGTGGCCTTTGGACGCGGCGACGCGAGCCACGGCGTCGATGTCGAAGCGAGGTGAGCGGAGCGCCGTGCCGAGCACGGTCATCAGCGCCTGAATGTCGAGGTCGGCGTTGGGCGCTCCCACCACCAGCTGCCCGTTGAAGCTCCCCACGTGGCAGAGCGCGCAGTTGGAGGCGTACACGTTCACGCCCATCACCTGGCGCGGCACCATGCCCATGGGTGGGCCGTCAGGGTCTCCGGGTCGCGGCAACAGTCCGATGCCTCGCCAGCCTTCGGGAAGCAGGTCCGGGAACACGACGGGAATCGCTTCCCACACCGCGCGCGGAATCGAGCCATTCGTCTTCGAGCCGAGGTCCGATTCAGTGAACGCCACCGCGCCGCGTTCTGCATTCCCGGCCCGGCGGGCGGGGAAGGCTCCGAAGCGCTCCCACCCGAGGCAACCGGCGGCGAAGCTCAACGCCGCCACGAGCAACCCAAGCCGGAACTGCCGGTGGCGGTGTACTCGCATGTACGCCACTATCTGACGTTTTGACGCGAAGTTGCTCCGGCGCGACGCATGCGAAACGTCCGCGTTAACGACGTAAAAACAGCGACTTAGCGAGTCTTTTGGCGGTCTCCCGCAGCATGACCCCCGCGACCTGCCGCCAGAGCGTGCGCGTTTCGTAGGCCACGAGTCGCGAAGGGAGTCCGGCGACGGACGGGCCGGCGTAGAGCGTGACGTGCCGGGGTGCCACGTAGAGCTCATTGAGGCGCTCGCTCTGGTTGTGACCCAGCATGAGTTTCCTGCCGCTGGCCACCGCGTCGCGAATGGCGCGCGGCCAGACCTTGAGGGCCATCACCACCGGTGAGACGTCGGGCGTGCGCCAGAAGCAGGTGATTTCCACGCAGTCGTCCCAGGTCAAACCGGGGGGAAGCGCCATGCCCGCCCGCGCTTCGGGCGGAACGAACTCGAGCAACCGAAGCGGCGGCTGGGAGCCAATGACATAGCCGGCGAAGAGGTGGCCTTCTGCGTCGGCGAGCGCCATCACTCGCGACGCCTGCAGGTAGCCCAGGGGAATCTGCCCCTTCAGGCGCCCCGCGGTCCGCTGCTCGATGGCGGTGCAGAAGCCGAGGGTGAAGGCGCGGAGCTCGGCGTCGCTCACGAGGCGTTTGAGCCGCAGCCGACGCGCGCGCTTCATGCGGCGCTCCGGCTCGCCGCCATGGCGGTGTCGAGCGCGAGCGTCCATAGCGCGCGGCTGTCGTGGGCGAGGCGCAGCGCCAATCTCGCCCGCCGGGTTCGCACCACGATCCGCTCGCCCCAGTCCATGGTGTGGGCGAGAATCTCCGCCGCCTCCAGGCTCCACGCCGGCGCGGCGCCGCGCTCCCGCACGACGAGGCGACCGCCCTCGAGGGCCAGCTCGCCGTGCGCCAGGCGCTTCGTCTCCGGCCGGCTGATGTCGAGCAGGTCGACCAGTCCCGCGCTTCGAAACGCGGTTTCACGCGCCCACGCCGCTCTCCAATGCGCCTCGGAGAGGGCCCGCGCCTCGGCCACGGTGAGCGACTGTTCCACGCCGTGGAGCCGGTTCTCCGCCGAGACGCGCCAGTGGGCCTGACACGATCGACAGTGCAGCGCGTCTCCCGCGTCCGAGAGCGAGCCGTCGGCGCCGCAGGCAAGGCAGTAGCGCAGGAACCGGGCGAGCCCCGACGCGAGGTCGCGGCCTCGCGCCGGCCAGCGTGGGCAGGTGTCGGGGTCGACGAAGATTCGTTCCCTGACCAACGCCTCCACAGGTTCCCCCGGCGCGAACCGCCGCGGGGCATCGAACTCGAGGCGCACCGTGGTTCGCCGCGGGTGCGTGGCCCACGGTGGAAAGAGGCGGTCGGCGTTCAACAGCCGGGCCGTCACGACCGGAACGCCGAGGTACGAGACCAACGGCGCCAGCCCCGGCTGCAGCGGGAGCGGGCGGCTGTCCCAGGGGAACTGACCTTCGGGAAACATTCCCACCGCGGCGCCCTGCTCACACCACTGCTTGAGGAGCCGGAACGAGTGGGCATCGGACTCCAGCTTGCGCTTCGGCACCTGGCCGAACCATGAGGCGGCGCGCCCCACCCGGCCGGTCATGAACGGCTCGGTCACCAGAAACTGGACGGGCCGCCGACCGAAGACCGTCAGCAGCAGAGGGTCGAAGACGCAGCTGTGGTTCGAGAGCAAGAGCAGCGGCCCAGAGGCCAGATGCTCTCGGCCCTGGACCTCGACGCGTTCAACCCAGCGGCGAAGCCCGAGCCGCGCGGCCCAGCCCCCCCACCGCACGACGCCGTTCAGCTGACCGAGCGCGAGGCTGGAGGGGTCGCGGGGCGCAACGGCCGGGCCCGTTGGCCTCCACTGCGATGTGGGACGTGGCGTGGCCATCTCGCGTCAGCGGAAGTGCGGAATGACCTGCTCGGCCATGGTGCGAATCGACTCCATGATGAGCTCGTGAGGGCGGGCGCCGGTCTGCATCACCAGAATCAGCTCGTCGACGCCCGCGTCCACGAAGCGCTGCACGCTCTCTCTCGCGCAGACGGGGTCGCCGATGACGGTCGAGAGCTGCGCCTCGGGGCCGTTGCGCGAGGCCATGAAGGCGTCGATCTGCGCGGCCGGCGGCATGCCCCTGGGCGCGTGAATCGGCCCCGTCTTCCGGTTGGACGTGCCGTAGTAGTTCATCATCGCCCGGAGGAAGAACTGCGCGCCGAGAAAGCCGTACTCGGCGGCCTGGCGATCGTCCTTGAGCACGAGGCACGACGGGTTGCAGGCGAAGCGGTTGGTCACCACCTGGGTCGCGGGCTGGGCGCGCCCGATGGCCTGGCGATAGGCGTCGACGTGACGGGTCAGCTCGGCGTCCTTGTAGATGGCGAGGTTCAACACCCCGAGTCCCAGCTCGCCGGCCGCGACGGACTGCTCGGGCCGGCTGCACGCGGCGAACACCGGGGGGTGCGGCCGCTGCACGGGCTTGGGCACCACCTGGGTGGGCGGCACGTTGAAGTATCGGCCGCTCCAGGAGAAGACCTCGTCCTGCCACATGCGCGGAATCATGCGCAGCGCCTCGAGCCACTGCGCCTCCAGCTCGGCGGGCTCAAGCTCGAACGCGCCCTGCTCGACTCGCGTCCCCGACTTGCCGGTGCCCCACGACACGCGCCCCTCGCTCAAGATGTCGAGGACGGCGATGCGCTCGGCCACTCGAATGGGGTGGTTGTACCGCCCGGGGAGGAGCGTGACGCCGTGCCCGATGTTGATGCGTCGGGTCCGAGCGGCCACGAAGGCGAGAAAGACCTCGGGGGCCGACGAGTGCGCGTACTCGCGCAGCCCGTGGTGCTCCACCGCCCAGATGCCGTCGAAGCCCACTTCGTCCGCCAGCACCGCCTGCGCCACGCAGTCGCGAAAGAGCTGCTGCTCGGTGGCAGGCGTGGGGTCGGCGATCTGCATCTCGAAGAAGAGCGAGAAGCGCATCAGTGCCCCACCCACCCCAGCCGCGTCACCGTGTCGGCGATGAGCATCTTCTGCACGGCCTGCGGGCCCTCGTAGATCTGGAGCAGCTTCGCGTCGCGGAAGAGTTTCTCCGCCAGACCCGCTTCGAGGTACCCGCTGGCGCCGAGCAGCTCGATGGTCTGGTTGGTGACCTTGACCGCCATGTTGGCCCCAATCAGCTTCGCCGCGCAGGACAGCTTGATGGCCTCGGGGCCCTCCGCCAGCTCGGCGCAGGCCCGCCAGGCGAGCGCGCGCGCGGCCTCGAGCTCGGCCTCGAATTCCGCGAGGCGAAAGCGAAAGTCCTGTTGGTCAATCAACCGGCGACCATCGCCCGCGGTGCGCGCGTGGCCGTGGGCGATGGCGAGATCGCGGGCGCGCCGCGCGACGCCGACCGCCATGGCGGCGATGCCCACTCGACTGGCGCGGAGCGCGCGCATGCCGATGACCATGCCTTCGCCCACCCGGCCGATTTGATCGCGCGCGGGCACGAACACGTGGCGGAACGACACCTCGCCCGTGTCAGCCGCGCGCTGGCCCATCTTCCGGTAGGGGGCCTGCACCTCGACGCCCGGCGCGGCGCGCGGCACGGCGAAGCAGGTCAGCCCCGGCGGCCCCGGTTCGACCCGCGCGAAGACGAAGAAGGTCGAGGCCACGCCTGCGTTGGAGATGGTGGACTTGGTTCCGTCGAGCACGAACCCGCCGTCGATTGGGCGGGCCACGGTGGTGGCCGGTTGGCCGATGAGGTTCGAGCTGCCCTGCGGCTCAGTCCACGCGTGGGAGGCGAAGGTGAGCTTCTGCGTGAGCGGTCGAACCCAGCGCTCTTTCTGATCGTCGGTGCCGAAGTGCAGCACCCCGCCCGTGGCGAGGGTAAGCAAGAAGGTCGAGGTGGCCACCCCGAGGTCCCCGTAGCCGAACTCTTCGGCCGCCAGCACCAGCTCGAGGTGGGTGCGGCCTCCGCCACCCCACGCCTGGGGAATCATGGCGGTGACGAAGCCGGCCTCGAACGCCCGCTGGTAGAGGTCGCGCGGAAACACGCCGTGCTGGTCGAGGTCGGTGCGGGAGAGCACCTCCGCCTTCACGAACGCGCGCGCCGCGTCGCGCCACTCACGTTCGCGCGCGGTGAGGGTGAAGTCGCTCATGGGCGCGCCCTGGCGTCCACCAGCACCTTCAGCTCGCGGAGCAGATCGCCCACGGTGAAGACGTTGAAGAGCGAGAGCGACGAGGTGTTGATGCCCAGCCGCTCCTCCAGCCGCACCAGCACCCAGGTCATCTGAATGGAGTCCCACCCGAACTGGGCGATGGACGAGTCCAGGGTGAGGGTGCCGTTCACCTTGGCGCGGAGCGCGGCGAGCTCCTGGGCCAGCGCCGGGTTGCCGTCGTCCTTGGCGGCGACCACCACGTCTTTGAGGATGGCAAGGAGTTCTTCCTCAGTCACACGCCCCCCACGGATGTCTCAGTACACCACCACCACGTCCTGCGGCTTGAGGCGGAAGAGCGGGCCCTTGCCTTCGGCGCGCGTCAGCGCTTCGTAGCTGAATCGCACGCGTTTGGGCGGCTCACCCGAACCGTTGGAGCGAATCACGAACACGTCTTTGTCCGCGAAGGTCGTAAAACCACCCGCGCTGGCCAGTGCCTGCAACACGCCAGCGCCCGTCTCCAGCGTGTAGATGCCCGGGCGCTGCACCTCGCCCAGCACCGAGACCGGCACCTGGCGAACCTCTTCCAGTGAGATGGTGACCACGGGGTTGTTGATGAAGTCCTTCAGGCGCGTCTGCAGCTGGGCCGAGAGCACCACCGGCGTGTAGCCGGCCGCGCCCACGTCGTTGAGGAAGGGGAGCGAGATCTTCCCGTCGGTTCGCACCCGAACCCGCGCCGACATGTTGTCCTGCTGGAACACGCGGACGTTGAGCACATCGCCCGAGCGAATGATGTACTCGGCGTCAGGCGGGGCGACATCGGCGAACTCCTCCACGCTCACGTAGGGCCCCAGGTTCTTCACGCACCCCAGGAGCGCGACGGCACAGACGGTGGCGACGAGGAATTTCATGCAGTGGCTCCTTGCTTGGCCCGAAACGCGTTCACAGCGAAGTCGCGCAACTCGCGAACATTGACGGCTTTGAGACTGACCGCGAGCGCGACATACACGACTCCGTCGATCACCATGCGAACAAATCCGAACATGCCTTCCACCCCAGCCCACACGTAGTGGTGACCGGCCCACACCAGCCCGCAGACCACGGCGGTGCGCGACAGCATCAGCAGCGTGCGACGGTCGAACGCGCGGCGACCGATCACTCCGAACATCACCAGCGCCACCAGACTTTCGGTGATGAACTGCACGGAGGCGCACCCCACCCCGCCGCCCCCCGGCCCCCACCAGTTCATGGCCGGCTGAATCAGCAGCAGGTTGAGCACGGGGTTCACCAACATGCCGATGAGCGAGATGAGCGTCACCGTCCACGCCCGGTTGAGCAGGTTGAGCGCGATGGCTGACACCATGGAGACGTAGATGACGGTGTAGATGGGCGCGAGGAGCCGCAGCGCGGCCGCGGCGGGACCGAACTCGGGGCCCGAGAGCAGGCGAATCCACGTCTCCGCGCCGAGAAAGAGCGCGAGCGAGATGGGAATGGAGGCCTGCAGAATCAGCTCGGTGGAGCGGCGGACCACGCTGAAGAACTCGTCTTGCGAGCGGCTGAGCGCGCGGGCGAACAGCGGCATCACCACCCACCCCATGATGGGGGCGATCATCATCGCCACGCTGGTGAGCTGCGAGGCGGCGCCGTACCAACCGCTCTCCTGATTGGAGAGGATCTTGTCCAGAATGTAGACGTCGATCTTGTTGTAGACGGTGTGAAAGACGGCGTTGAGGAAGAACGGCAGGCTGCTCAGCACCACCAGCTTGAGCGGACCGAACGACACGTTGGTGAGCGAGAGCTTCATGTGGCGGCGGCAGAGCCAGAAGCACCCCGCCGACTCGAGCGCCTTGGAGACGCAGAGCGCGCCGGCGATGCCCAACAGCGACTTGCCGAACACGATCGAGAGCACCACGCCGGTGCCCCACACCAGCTTGCCCACCACGTTGTTGACCGACAGCCCGTCGACCTTGCCCGCCGAGTGAAGGAGCGCCGCCAGCGTGTCCTTGGTGAGCGAGAACACCTGCGCCAGGGCGTAGACGTAGATGAGCTCGCGCGTGGCCGGAACGTCGTTGAACACGCCCATCACCGCGGTCATGCCGAACAGCACCACCACGGTCAGCGCCAACCGGAGCAGCATGGCGCTGGCGAAGAAGTCGTTCGCGTGTTCCGGACGAACGGGGATCTCTTTGCGAATGTACGTGTCGATGCCGAGCGAGACCACGATGAACCAGGTCTCGGTGAAGCGCTCGGCCGAGATGATTTCGCCGTACGCCTCGGCGCCGAGAAAGCGCGGGAGGACGATGCGAATGCCCAGCGCGATGCCCCACGTCGCGATGAGCGACGCCATCAGCTTGACCGTGTTGCGAATGGCGACGAGGACGTCGCTGTGCGGCGCTTCAGCGGAGGTGGGGGCCACGATCGCGCAGGAGGCTAGACCAACGATCCGAAAGGTGGGCCACTGGTTTCAGCTGGCGCCCTTGCCGGTGATGACCACGGGCACCGTCTTGAAGATGAGGTTGAAGTCTTCCTTCAGGCTCCAGTGATCGATGTA
>CAZFXD010000107.1:0-15198 GCA_964522795.1 uncultured Myxococcaceae bacterium | reverse complement strand
GCTTCTTCCCCTGCAACGATCAGCCCGGCGACAAAGCCACCACCGAGCTCTTCGCCGTGGTTGACGCGCGGTACCAGGTGATTTCGAACGGTCCCAAGATTCTGGACGAGACCTTCACCGAAGGCGGCAAGAACCTTCGCCGGGTTCACCACAAGTTGGACAAGCCGCACCCGACGTATGCCGTGGCCCTCGCGGTCGGTCCGTTCGAGACGGTCCCCGTGACCACCGATGTGCCGGCCTTCATCTCCACCCGGGCGGGGGTCGGCCCCCGGCTCTTCACCGCCACGGACGCGATGCGCGACAGCCTCCCCATCATGAAGCGCCTGACGGGCGTGGCCTACCCCTGGCCGACGCTGCACCTGGTGGCTGTACCGCACTTCTATTGGAGCGGCATGGAGAACACGGCAGCGGTGTTCGCGCGTGAGAGCAAGCTGGTGCTCGACGCCACCAACGAGATCACCGGCCGGGCGCGGATCGCCGGACTCCTCTTTCACGAGATCGCCCACCAATGGTTCGGCGACGACGTCACGCTCAAGTGGTGGGACGACACCTGGCTCAACGAAGGGTTCGCCTCGTACTTCGGCAACCGTATGGAGGACGCGTGGCACACGGAGCGGGTCTTCAAGGAGCCCAACGACCTGGCGGAGATCGAGCGCGCTGAGTCAACCTTCGTCTGGTACACGAAGATGGAGAACGGCCCGCGCGCGCGGCCGCTCAAGTCTGCGTCAACCTCGGGCGTGGACGATGGGTTTGACGCCGTCTCGTACCGCAAGGGCGCCGCCGTGCTGACCATGCTGCACACCTGGCTGGGAGAAGAGCTCTTCAAAGCCGGCGTGAAGGCGTACCTGGAGAAGCACGCCTACGGGAACGCCACCGCCGACGACTTCTTCACCGCCATGGGGACCGCCACCAAGAAGGGCGGAGAGCTCAAGGCCTTCAAAGACGCGTGGCTGACCCGCAAGGGCTACCCGGTGATCACGCCCGAGACCTCCTACGCCAACAACCAGCTCACGGTGACGATTCGTCAGAAGCCCAACCGCGCGGATGAGAAAGGCACGTTCGTCTTCAAGCTCCCCATCGTGCTGCACCGGCAGAAAGAGCCGAAGTTCGACAAGCGCGAAGTGATCACCGTGGACAAGCCGGTGGTCACCGTGAAGATCGCGGCCACGGCCGCTCCGGAGTGGATCAACTGGAACGAAGACGGCTCCGCGCTGACGGTCGTGACGCCGACGAGCATCAGTGAAGATCAGCGCACCCTGGCGGCCCGCTACGATCCCGACCCGGTCTGGCGGGTGCTGTCGGCCTGGGCCCTCGTCTCGGACTACCTGGAGGGCGACGCGGCTTCGACCTGGAAACCCTCGGACGCGGCCATGGGGGCCGTGCTCGATGTGCTGTTGAAGGACCCCTCGCCCTACGTCCGCGCCTCGCTCTTGAACCGACTGGCCGACTCGAAGCGCGCCAAGCTGCCGGGCGATCTGGGTGAGGCGGTGCTGTCCTTGGCCAAGGTGCCTCAGGGCCTGAAAGACGATGATCTCGGCTTCATTGGCGTGCGTCGCGCGGCCATTCGGTTGCTGGGCAAGCTCGACTACACCCCCGGCCACAACTACGTGTTGCAGGAGCTGAACAAGAAGGAGCTGGACCTGAACCTGATTCAGGCCTTCTCGCTCGCCGCCGGTCACATCGGCACCAACCTCTCGCTGGGCGCGTTGCGCGCGGCGATTGGGCAGGCCAGCGAACGGAGCGAGACGCACCGTCGCCACATGTTGGAGGGCGTGGGCGCCTACCCCGGGGCCGAGGGCGTCGCCTTGATTGAAGAGCTGTTGATGGCCTCGCACGGCGACCACGAGCTCGGGCGCGTGCTGCTCGACCGCGTCGAGACCAACGCCGGGCTGAAACAGACCCCGGAGTTCGCGGCGTTCGTCTCCCGGTTCGTGCTGGCGGGGCCGGAGACGGGCTTTGGCGAGGTGACGCGGTCCGACGCGATTCAGCTGTTGGACGAGGTCAAGACCGAGGCGGCGAAGGTCGCGCTCACCGAGATCTCAACCAAAGCCGCCAGCGATCACCTGAAGTCGGTGGCCGCCGCATCGCTCAAGGCGAACTTCCCGCCGGCCGCGCCGCCCGCGAAGAAGAAGTAGGCCCGTCGCCAGCGCTACGGGGTGACCGTGGCTCGGCCCAGGTTGGGCGCGCCGGTCGTGGTCTGCCCCGAGAAGCCACTCCACGGCTGCGCCACGCCGTTCTTCCCGTGGCCGTCGAGGTCCGCGTAGCAGATGTGCCCGCCGTCGAGGCTGAAGCGGAAGGCGTAGTCCCACGTTCCAGGAGGCGCCTTGAAGGTGGCGGCGTATTCGTTGTCGTTCCCGCTCACCACGTTGAAGGCCGCGGGGGACCAGCTCCACGCCAGGCCCGGGTCCTCCGAAGCGCTGCCCCACCCGAGCTCGGCGACAATCGGCCACGCGGGGTTGGGCGTCGCGCCCTGCTGGTACACGCGGCCAAAGACGAGCGCACCGCCATCGGCCGGCAGGCTGAGCGTCGCGGGGAACTGGAGGTTGCAGAAGTCGAGGTCCAGGTGATCGCTCACCGCCACGTTCCACTGCTGGGAAGTCTCGTAGCCCTGAAGATCGCTTCCGTTGAGATCGCAGTACGTCCACCGGCCCGAGTCGGGAGCGGCCACGCGAAAGCTCACCGCGCGCGTGCCGGTGTAGGCGGGCTGGAGCGTCGCGGCGTAGCGATCGACGCCGCCGTCCGCGCCTTTCCCCGCGAACGACGCCGCCTTCCACCCCCAGCCGACGTTCTTCGAGGCATCATCGCCCTGCGGGCCCACCCCAAACTCGGCGCGCCGGCCGGCCACGGGGCCCGGGGTGCTGCTCACGGTGGGGAGACTGACGCTGGGGGTGGCGCTCACGGTATCGCCCGACGCCAGCGACGACGCGCTCACCGAGTCGAGCCGGCACGACGCGACCGCGTCGACCGATTCGCGGCCGCATTGATCGATGGTGAAGCCTCCAGTGGCGGTGCCGTCGGCGTCACAGAGCAACCAATCGCTGTCTTTGTACCGGGCGCGGAAGGCGAACTGGTACTCGCCCGGGGGCAGCGGGGGGAGCCGGGCCACGTACTCGTCGTTGGCGCCGGTTCCGGTGTCGCGCTGAAACGTCGAGCTCCGCCACGCCCAGCTGGAAACCGCGCTCCCGGCGTCGCCGACCCCCAGCTCGGCGGTGATGGCCGCTCCTGCGCCGGCGCTGTCCGTCACGCCAGGCAGGTAGATCTGCGCGTAGATGGCGGGCCCTTCCACCAGCGCCCTCCCCAGCAAGTCCTCGGGCGCCGCGACGACCTCGCCTCCCAGCTTGCACCAGGAGACCCCGGCGTCCCGGCCGGGAGGCGGCGGGGGCGCCACGTAGGTGTACGAGGCGAAGCGCACTTCCTGGCCATCGGGGTTGGTGACCCGAACGTCGACCGGGCCTGGCGCGGCCGCGGGCGAGGTGACGCCGAGCTCCAGGGGCGACACGAAGGTCACGCTGAGCCCGGCCGCATCGCCGAACCGCACGGTCGCCCCTGCCACGAAGTTCGCCCCTCGCACGGTGACGCGCGTGCCGCCGTCGGTGGGCCCCTGCTCAGGGCTGAGGGACGAGATGTCCGGCGCGGCGGCTCGCCCACTGTCCCCAGCGTCAGTCCCACCCGGGGAGGGGGCACAGCTGGCCAGCGCGCATGCTCCGAGAATCCACAGTCGCACGGGCGCGTTCTACCCTTTCACGGCGCCGGCGGTCAGCCCGCCGATGATGAACTTCTGCAACGCGTAGAACAAGGCCATCACGGGGAGCGAGACGATCAGCGCGCCCGCGGCGAAGGTGCCCCACTCCACGTGGTACTCCCCCACGAGGCGCTGGAGCGCCACCGGCAAGGTGAAGCGCGACTCATCGTTGAGCAGCGTGGCGGCGAGAATGAACTCGTTCCACGCCGTCATGAACGAGAAGAGCGCCGTCACGGCGATGGCGGGGCGGGAGATGGGCAGCACCACCTTGAAGAACAACTGGGCGGTGGTGGCGCCGTCGAGCGCGGCGGCTTCCTCGAGATCTTTGGGGAGCGAATCGAAGTAGCCCTTCAGCATCCACACGCAGAACGGGAGCGCGGTGGTGGAATAGACGAGCACCAACCCGAGCGTGGAGCCGTTCAGCCCCAGCGCGTTCAAGATCGCGTAGAGCGGAATCATGGTCAGGGTGGCCGGGAACATCTGCGTCAGCACCAGCGCCTTCAGCGTCGCGTCGCGCCCGAAGAAGCGCAGCCGCGAGAGCGCCCAGGCGGCGCTGGCCGAGAGCGAGAGCCCGACGGCGGTAGACGCCGCGGAGACCATCAGGCTGGTGAAGAGCTGACGGCCAAACAACCACCGGCCATGCGAATCGGTGGAGAACAAGAAGGCCCGAAAGTGCGAAAAACTCACCTCGTCGGGAATGGGAGAGAACGACGGCATGGGCGTGGCATCGACCGAGAGCGCCAGCTTCAGCACCCACAGCACCGGGTACAGCGCCACCACGCACATCACCGCGAGCGTGGCGTGAATGGCCGCCATCTGGAGCGGGCTGGTCTGCTTCACGTGGTGCCCTCGGTGAGGCGGCGGGTGACGCGCGACCAGCCCCACAAGACGAAGAAGATCAGCACCGAGTAGGCGGCGGCGAAGCCGTACTGCTCGTGCCGCTGGAACGCCCACCGGTACGCCTCGGAGACGAGGATGTCGGTGGCGCCCGCCGGCTCCCCGCCGCTGACGAGGTAGATGACGTTGAACATGTTGAAGGTCCACATGGTGCCGAGGAGGACGGCCGGCAACATGCCCGGCCTCAGCATGGGAAGCGTGATGGTCTTGAACTTCACCCAGGCCGACGCACCGTCGACGTCAGCGGCTTCGTAGAGCTCCGGCGGAATCGACTGCAGCGCGCCGAGCGCGACCACCATCATGAAGGGGAAGCCCAGCCAGGTGTTGGTCACCACGTTGGCGGCGAAGGCGGTCGAGAAGTGGGCGAACCAGGCGACCGGCGCGATGCCCAGCCACGCCAGGAGCGCGTTCAGCGCACCGAACTGCCGGTGAAAGATGCCCTTCCACATCAGCGCGGTGACGTAGTTTGGCACCGCCCAGGGAACGATGAGCAGCACGCGATAGAAGCCGCGCAGCCGCAGCAGCGGGTTCTTGAGGAGCAGGGCCAGCGCGATGCCGATGGTCACGTGCAGCGCCACGTTCACCACGGTCCACAGCAGGGTCACCCCGAGCGCGAAATAGAACGACAGGGGCTCGGTGATGCGGAAGCCCTTCGAGCCCAGCAGGTCGACGAAGTTCCCGGCGCCGACGAACGTGTAGTTGCCGGCGTCGTGGTGAAAGAACGCCAGCCCCACGCCCCAGAGCAAGGGAATGGCGATCAGCACCACGAAGCCGGCCAGCGCAGGGCCGACCATCACCGCCGCCTTCGCCCCGTCGCCGGGGTGAGCCAATGCTCGCGGGCGACGCCAGGCCCACACGCCGCCGACCGCCGCCAGCGTCACCAGGAGCGCCCACCACGGCCCGGGGTTCGAAGGCGGGGGCGCGGGTCGATAGAGCGCCTGGTAGCGACGGGTGGCCAGCGCACCGCCCTCTTCCGGAGAGACGCCTCCCTGCAGCACGCCGCGCAGTGCGAGCTTCATCGGCTCCCACACCCGAGCCATCTCCAGGGTGTTGGGCGTGGGCGTGGCCAGGGCGGCGGCCCGGGCGAAGTCGGCCGTGACGGGGTCCACCGGGGCGGGCGCATCGGCAGTGATGGCGAACGCCGGAACCTGGTGAGCCGCTCGCACGCGTTCGACCGCGGCCTCGCCGTGCGCGAGGAACGCGGCGAGGGCGTGCGCCGCCTCGAGACGACTCGACCCGGACGACACGTAGGCGGCCTCCACGCCGAGAAACGGCCGCGCGGGCTGGCCGGTCACGGACACCACCGGGAGCGGCACCACGCGGTAGTGCAGCCCCGAACTCAACTCACCCACCAGCCAGGGCCCGGAGATCACCATCGCCACGCGACCCTGATTGAAGAGCGCGGTGATCAGCGCCCCCGACGCCTCCTCCGGCATGAAGCGTTGCGCGAGCAGATTCCGAACGAAGGCCAGGCTCTGCGTCATGCCCGCCGATTCGAACTGCGCGCGCCCCTCCGCGTCGAAGAGCGTTCCCCCGAACCCGAACAAGAGCGGCGCGTGGAAGTAGAAGTCTCCGGCCTCGTATGCGAGCCCGTATCGCCCTTCAGCCGGGTTCGAGAGCGCCGGGAGGAGCGCCAGCAGATCGTTCGTGGTGCTGGGCGGTTCACGGACCAGGTCGGTGTTCACGAACAGCGCGATGCACTTGAGCGCCAGCGGGTACCCCACCCGCTGACCATCGACGCGCAAGGCCTCGACGGCCGAGCCGAGGTAGGCCGCGTCCTCGTCGCGCGCGGGCACGATCAGCCCGTTCTGCGAGAACTGCAGCGCGCGCTCGTGGGCGAACACGAACACGTCGGGTCCCGCCCCGTGGGGAATCGCCGAGGTCAGCTTGGCCGGGTAGGCATCGTACGGCAGGCCGAGCAACTCGACGTCCACCCCTGACGTCCGGGTGAACGCCTGGGCAGCGGCCCGCAGCGCCGTCTCTTCATCGCCCCGGTAGGCGTGCCAGAGCGTGAGCGGGGAACCCGCGGCGCCCAGCACCAGCGCGGCGAGCGCGGCGTTCATCCCGGCGTCAACTCCGGGTGGTGCCGCGCCGTCTCTCCGTCGGCGCTGAACACGTGCACGCTGTGCGGCGCCACCGCCACGCGCACTGCGTCACCCACCTTGAGTGACACCCGCGCGTCGAATCTCGCCGTCAGCGGGCCTGACGCCGTCGAGAGGTAGGCGAAGCCGTCGGTGCCCAGCCGCTCGATGGCGTCGACGGTCCCCGCGAACACCCCGTCAGGGGCGATGCTGAGCGCCTGCGGGCGAATGCCGAGGAGGACGTCGCCCGCCTCGATGCCGGGCGCGGCCGGGAGCGTGAACCCGGCGCCGCGAAACGCGCTTGCGTCCGCGGTGGCCTTGAAGAAGTTCATCGAGGGCGACCCGAGGAAGCCGGCCACGAAGCGGTTGCGGGGCTTTCGGTAGAGCTCCAGCGGGGCGCCGAACTGCTGGAGGCGGCCGTTCCCGAACAGGGCCACGCGCGTGGCCAGGGTCATGGCCTCGACCTGGTCGTGGGTGACGTAGAGCATGGTCATGCCCAGCCGCGCGTGGAGCCGGGAGATCTCGCCGCGGGTGTGCACGCGCAGCGTCGCATCGAGGTTCGAGAGTGGCTCGTCCAGCAGGCACAGCCCCGGCCGGCGCACCAGAGCACGGCCGATGGCCACGCGTTGACGTTGTCCGCCCGAGAGATCTTTCGGCTTTCGCTCGAGCAGCTCCTTCAGCTCCATCATCGAAGCGATCTCGGCGATGCGCGCGTCGATCTCCCCAGCGGCGAGCCGCTGCACCTTGAGCGGAAAGGCCAGGTTCTCGCGCACGGAGAGATGCGGGTAGAGCTCGTCGCTCTGAAACACCATGCCCAGGCCGAGCTCGCGTGGCGGCAGACGGGTGACGTCGCGCCCACCGATGTGAATGCTTCCCGCGTCTACCGACTCCAGTCCGGCCACGATGCGCAGCAGGGTGGTCTTGCCGCACCCGGACGGCCCCAGCATCACCACCAGCTCGCCGGCGCCTACCTCCAGGTCGATGCCGCGCAGCACCGCGGTGGCGCCGAACGACTTCTCGATCCGCTGCAGGCGAACGTCGAACACGAGGCGCACTTAGTCGTTTAGGACCGCCGCGTCACGAGTCGCGGCGATGGAACCGCGCCGTCCATTTAGGTACACGTTCTTTTCGAATGCTCCGGTCCCGCGCCCGACTCGTCGTCGCCACCCTGCTCACCGGGCTGGCCTGCGCGCCTGACGGGGGCGTGCGCCTGTATCGAGCGGCGCCACTGGCCCCGTCGTTCACCGAGGCGAGCGTGCAGGCGATGGACACGCTGGGGCCCACGCTGGTCGATCGCGGCGTGAACTTCTCAGTCTTCTCGAGCCGCGCTGAGCGCGTGGAGCTCTTGCTCTTCGCCGACCCAGAGAGCGATCTCCCCACGCGGCAGTTCCCCATGACCCGCGTGGGCGACGTGTGGAACGTGTTCGTCGAGGGCGTGGGGCTGGGCCAGGCCTACGGGTTCATCGCCTGGGGCCCCAACTGGAAGCACACTGACGACTGGTACCCCGGCAGCATCTCGGGGTTCCTGGCCGACGTGGACGCGGCGGGGAACCGCTTCAACCCCAACAAGCTGCTGTTCGATCCCTATTGCCGGGCGTTCCACCGCGATCACGACTGGAGCAAGGGCAGCCTGGCGTCTGGCCCGAAGCGCACGGAGGTGACCTACGGCGCCTCCGCCAAGTGCGTGGTGGTGAAGAGCCAGTACGCCTGGAGCGAGAACGAAGACACGTGGCGTCAGAAGCGTCAGGACCCCAACTGGGTGGGTCACCGGTGGAACGACGTGATCATCTACGAAGTCCACCCCAAGGGCTTCACCGCCAGCCCGGCGTCCGGGGTGCGACACCCCGGCACCTTCCTCGGCATCGCCGAGAAAGCGGACTACCTGAAGGCGCTGGGCATCACGGCGGTGGAGCTGCTTCCCATCCACGAGAAGCCTCTCGACGGCGGCTATTGGGGCTACCAGACGCTGAGCTTCTTCGCGCCCGAGCTTTCCTACGCCACCAAGAACCTGCGCGAATCGGTGATCGACGAGTTCAAGGCGATGGTCGACGCGCTCCATCAACGGGGCATCGAGGTGTTCCTCGACGTCGTCTACAACCACACCGGCGAAGGCGGACTGTGGCGAGAGAAGATCCAGGACGATTTTTCGCCCGACCCGCTCGGCACCTACAACTTCGACCCCAAAGAGGTGGCCAGCCTCTACAGCTACCGTGGCCTCGACAACGCCGGCTACTACGCGCTCTCCAAAGACAACCAGATCTACTGGAACAACACCGGAGTCGGGAATCAGACTCGACCGAACGCGCCGGCGATGCGCCGCCTGATCCGCGACTCGCTCCGCTTCTACGCCGAGGAGATGCACATCGACGGCTTCCGCTTCGACCTGGCGCCGATCCTGGGCGAGAAGGATCTCGACTACAACAACTGGGACGACCCGAAGCGCACGGTGCTGCAGGACATCATCGATGACCCCGTGCTGCAGAAGTACAACACCCGCATCATCGCCGAGGCCTGGAGCGCGGGCGGCAACTACGGCGTGCGGGTGTCGGCGTTCCCCAAGGCCACCAGCAAGCCGGACACCGCCTGGGGCGAGTGGAACGGCGCGTTTCGCGACTTCTGGCGCAGCTTCATCAACGACGATGCGTGGAAGCTGAACTCCGAGGCGTGGAACCTCTACAACGACGCGCCCGAGGACGGAGCGTTCTTCCTCTCCGGGAGCGCACGCTACTACCAACCGAACGGCCGCCGCCCGTACCACTCGACGAACTTCATCACCATCCACGATGGCTTCACCATGTACGACCTGTTCTCGTACGACATGAAGGCGAACAAGTGCGGGCCCCTGAACCCGGTGTGCTGCGAGGCGCCGCTGTCGGCCTTCTGCGATCGAGACAGCGGCGAGAACAACAACCGCTCGCGCAACTGGAACGACGAGGCCGCCAAGCGGCAGGCGATGCGCAACGCGTTCGTGGCGCTGCTGGTCGCGCAGGGCACGCCGATGATTCTCGGCGGCGACGAGTGGATGCGCACCCAACTGGGAAACAACAACGCGTACTCCACGGGCGCGGACAGCGCGTTCAACTGGTTCGACTGGGGCTCGTGGTCGGCCAACCCCGATCGCGTTCGCATGTTCGATTTCGTGCGACAGCTGATCCGGGTCCGGAAGGATCACGCCTACGCCTTCGCTCCTGCAGATTACGGGGCGAGCGCTCCGTTCGCCTGGAAGACGAAGGACAACGCCAACAAGACGACCTGGGCGGACAAGACCCTGCTGTGGCACTTCTTCGACAAGACGCGCGGGCCTGAGCTGGCGGTCCTCTTCAACGGCGAGACCAGCGCGGTGCCCTTCACCCTGCCCGCTGGCCGCGCATGGAAGCGGCTGATCGACACGCAGCCCGCGTTCGACACCTCGGGACTCGTGTCCGGAAACGCGTCCACTGACGCGCCGGTGGATGTGCCGGGCTCGTCCTACGTGGTGCCCGCGCGCACCTTCGTCATCCTGGAGGCCCGATGAACAGCCGCGGGTGGCGAAGCCTGCTCGGAGCGATGGTGGCACTCGCCAGCAGCAGCGCGGCCGCGGACGGGTTTTCGGATCGCGCCTTCGCCTCAGGGTACTTCCGGTTGATGGCGCGGCCCGACTTTCAGGGTGGGTACGGCCGCCTCGGGTACAGCACCCTCTACGGCCGGCTGCTCAACGAAGGCCCCTACGCGCTGCTCGAGCTGGGACTCGACGCGCTGAAGCCCGCGAGCCCAGACGACGTGTGGGCCACGGTCCGGGCGCGCATCGAAGGGGGCAGCATCGCCGGCGCGGACGGGTTCGGCGGCTCGTTGGCGCAGTTCCGCCTGAGTCAGCTCTACGTCGAGGCCGGCAACATTCTCTCGCGCGAGCTCACCTTCCGACTGGGGACGCTGACCTCCACCTCGGGCGACTTGGGACTGTACGATCTCCGCCCGGCCCAGCTGCTGGACGACACGATGGGCCTGTCCATGAACTGGCGGTCCGGGGCGTTCGATCTCCTCGTGGGCGTGGGCGATTCGGGCTACTTCCTCAAGCCGAAGAACTACACGGCCGTGTTCACCGGCGGCGCCAACCTGCGCGTCCGGCTGGGCGATCACGTGGAGATCGGCGCAGGCGGGCAGCTCTCGTGGGAGCCGTTCATCGAGGGGAGTCGCTCATCTTCGTATTCGACGCCCGGCGTTCGCTACGAGGACTTCCTCCGTCACGAAGTGGTCAGCCACTTCTTCGAGCAGAACCCCGGCCCCACCACGCTGTTCCCCAACGCGGTGCAGAGCGGGAGCGCGAACCTGTCGTACCGCGCCGTGGGGTACGTCGGCGTGGGCAAGCTCGGGCCGCTCAAGTGGAACAGCCTGTTCGTCTCATGGCAGCGGCGCCACCCCGACGTGTCGTACGTGGAGACGTACGGGGGCAAGGACTACACCATCTACACGGGCGACCTGACCCGCGATCGATCCCGGCTGCTGCTGGGAGACGAGCTGCAGCTCTACCTCTGGCCCGATCACCTGGACGCGGCCATCGGCGTGCTCTTCGGCGACGAGTCGAACCCGGCCAACACGGTCGCGCCCGGTGACGACAATCGCCAATACGTGTCGACGGTGGTCCGGCTTCAGGCGTACCTGACCGACACGATGCATTGGCTGTTGGAAGGTTCATTCGCGCACGAGCGCTCGAAGAACGGCAACCTCTACCGGACCCACTACGACTCCATCTTCGCCAACACGGGCGGCGTGGCCGACACCCGCGGGTTCGAGATGGGCGATTCCCCGATTCGAAACACGGTTCAAGCGAAGACCGGGCTCGTGTTGAACCCAAGCGGCGTGGGCATCTTCGCGCGCCCCAGCATCCGCCTGCTCTACGGCCTGCAGTATTCGACGCAGAACGCGGCCTGGCAGAACGGGTTCGTGGACGACCTGAGTCAGTTCAACCAGTTTCAAAGCGTCGAGCGGCATTGGCACCACGTGGTGTCGCTCGAGGCGGAGGCGTGGTTCTGATGTGGCGCGTCCTGGCGGTGTCGGTGCTGGCGTTGAGCTGCGTGAAGCGGGCGCCCGAGCCCTCGGCGGTGTCGGGCGAGTCCCTCGCGCTCGGCGTGTGGGTCGAATCACAGCCCGATGCCACGCGCGTGGTCCCGCCGGTGACGTTCGTCGCGGAATTGGTGCGCGCGATCGAAGCCCACGGGCTGAAGACGAAGCGCATCGAGGAGGGCGAGGCGAAGTTCGCCCGCCAGACCGACGCTCGCCTGGCTGAACTGCGGGCGACGGGCGCGCCGCTGCAGCTCGTGGTGGATCTCTCCGCCCGGTATCACAGCCAGATCAGCGGCCGGTATCGCTGGAATGTTTCCGTCTCGGTGGCACTCGGTGGCCGCGCGCGCTCCGAGGATCACTTCGACGTGCCGGTGGCGCTCGAGTTCGAACACGAGCGTGCCGCCGAAGCCGTGGCGGCGGCCAGCAAAGAGATCGCTCGCCGCGTGGGCGCGCTGGTGATCGAATCCACGGCCGTGGCCGCACCGACCGCTGGCTCCAGCGCACCCGCTGCGACACCTGCGGCCGCGACGCCATAACCACCTGTCATTCCAGGACAATCTGGAGACAACTTCACGGCCGGCTGGCCCGACAATCAATCCAAGGAGCGCCTCATGTCCAAAGTCTCTTCCATGCCGCCACCGCCCGCCCCCATCCCCTACGGGCGCGTCACCTCGGATCGCTACGGCACGCCAATCTCCATCTCGCCTGAGAAGCCGGTGGTTCCCGTGGAGACTCACGCCGCGTCCACCGCGCCGACGTGCGATCGCTGGGGACACATCATCTCCACGCCCGCCGTCGCCGAAGCGCCGGCCGAGGCGATCAAGTCCAACGTGGGTCAAGCCAGCTCTGACGTGGCCCTGGACTGGGAATAACGCGCTCCGCTGGCGGGCCGGCCCTCGAACGACGACCCCGATCTCCACACGGCGCCTGAGGCGACGGACGTTTCCCGCTCCCTTGGGAAGCAACCCCTTCAGCGCGGGGGAATGGTCCCCAGACCGCCGGTGCAGCAGTACGAGTAGCCGCATCGCGCGGTTGATCCGGTCGACAGCTGGCAACCGGTGCCACCCCAGGTCGCCGCGCGGTTCGAGAACGGCTCACCGCCGTCGTACGCCGCCCCGGTGCCACATTCGATGCCGAATCGCGCCGACGTGCCGCCGCAGCACTCGGTGAACCACGACGAGCTGGGAATACCGAAGCACGCGAGGCTCCCCCCCGGCGGTGTCCCCGCGTCGGTGCCGTCGCCACAGAGCTGCGATTCGACGCTCTTCAGTTTCGACGTCAGGTGCCCGAACGTCTCCGGACACGCGCTCTCGAACAGCGCGTCGGTGCGCTTCACCCGCTCGCATCGCGTTCCGGTGACCAGCGTGCCCAGCATCGGTCCCGCGCCCAGACAGACGGTGTGGTACTGGCACGCCGGCCCGTCGTCAGTCGCGAACTGCCCGTCACCGATCTGCGCGTTGCGTTCGCAGGTCGACAGGCAGGACGCTTCCGTCGTGTGGGGTTCGAATCGCGTGGCTTCAATGAACGCGAACGCTGAATCGTTGTCGCCTTTGCACGAGTCCTTCGTGCCGCACGACATCTCCTGGCGCACGATGCCTCCGTTCGCGGCTCGAAACACGCGCAGGCAGGGGTAGATGTTCTGGTTCTTGGCGTGAGCGGGGGCCAGGGCGATGGCCTGATCGACCGTCGCCTTCGGAATCACCGTGGGGTTCGAGGCGAACCAACTGTCGAGCGTGCCGTAGGGCATCGTCCGCAGCGGGAGATCTTTCATCACCGCCCCATTCAAGTTGCGGATGGTGAGCGCGGTGGAGGTCGTCTCCCAGCGAGTCGCCTCGAACACCGCGTCTTCGGGCGACTCGCTCGGGTCGGCCAGATAATCCTGCCCGCCCCATGAGGTGGAGCGCGCGCCCCCCGCGGTCGACGTGCCCGAGATGATGCCGGGGAAGAACGCGAGAATCTGGGACAGCACGTTGCTCGCGTCAGAGGTGGTGGGAACGCTTCCCTGGAACGTCCGATCAGGAAGGTTCTCGTTGCCATCCTGACAATTCCACCCCGACGCTTCCTCCTTGAACCCGCCGCGAACCGCGCAGCGGGCGAAGGCGATCAGGTTCGTGGCGGGCGTAATGGACCAGTTCCCAAACGACTCGGCGAGCGCGGCGAGCTTCGCCCCGCCGGGGAGCAGCGCGGAAAGTCGAACCGGCAGCTCGAAAGCGTCGATCTTCTCCTCGAAGTAGAAGAAGCCACTGGCGTCAGTGTCCGCCACAGCGCTCGCCGTTTTTCCGGTTCGATCGCGAAGGGTGACGCGAGCCCCCGACACAGGCGCTCCCTGCGCCACCACGCCGTAGATGCGCTGGGTCCAATCGATCGCGAGGGGTGACGCCTGGCGTTTGAACGTGCTCGCGGGGTCCCCGGCGTTGCACCCGGACACGGCGACCAACAGCATCGCCAGCAGCGCGGGCGCGTCACAGAATCGATTCGTCCTGGCCACCATGGTCGGCTCCCGTTGCGACGTTTCGGTGAATTCAGCGCGGTTCCGACGCCGTTGGGGCCGTCGCACCACGCGGTGCGCGCGATGATTTGCCGCGGTGCCTCGAAGTTCAAGCGCCTTCTGCCGCTCGGGCGGGCGCGACGACTGCAGGGCTCGCCGACGCCGAGCTCAGTGACACGACGCTTCAGGCGCCACGGCTGCAGCCGCACCGACGGCGCGCCACACCAGCACCGCCGCGCCGAGCAATGGCACCACGCGCCGCACCACGGCGGCCACGCGCGGACTTCGGTTCCACAGCCCGAGCTGCGCCTGCGACGCCGCCAGAGCTGGAACCCCGCCGACCGCGAACGCCGTCATCACCAGGCCTCCGGCAGGCGCTGATCCCGCGGCCAGCGCGGTGAGCGCCATGCCGTACACGAGGCCACAGGGCAGAAACGGCGTCGCTGCACCCATTGCGTAGGCTCGGACCCCCGGCGAAAACTTTGCGCCCACTCCGATGATGCTTTTTGCGACGCGTGTCAGCGCCGGGAGGCGGAGCGCGCCCGGCGCGGCTGCCGTCAACACCAGCCCGGCCGCCATGACCCAGGGCAACACCGGGCGAATTTCTTCCAGCCCCAGCTTGAGCGCCCCGCCGGTCGACGCGCCGAGAAACAAGCCCACCAGCGCGTACGAGACGACCCGGGCGAAGTGCCACAGCGCGGCTGACTTCCGTCCGCCCACCGAACCTGCCGCGCACGCGAGCGGCCCGCACATCAGCGCGCAGTGAACGCTTCCGGAGACCCCGGCCGCCAGCGCTCCGGCCGCCGCAACGAGCGAAATTGATTCCATCTTTCGCCCATTCCTTCAATCGGCATGCCGCTCGCATAACCGGGCGACGTGCGCTGCCAACACTGCCAGTCTCCGGTGCCGGAAAACGCAGTGGATGCGCGCTTTTGCTGCGTCGGTTGCGC